>PMHU01000303.1:12685-18647 GCA_003156795.1 Acidimicrobiaceae bacterium | reverse complement strand
GTGGTCATGGCCGCCACCAACCGAGCGGAGATCCTCGACGAGGCGCTGTTGCGACCGGGCCGCTTCGACCGGACGGTCGAAATACCGCTACCCAACCAACAGGAACGAACGGCGATCCTCGCCATCCACGGTCGCGGGAAGAAGCGCGGGCCCGACGTCGACCTAAACGCCGTGTCGCGAGGCACCCCCGGCTTCTCGGGCGCCGATCTGGCCAACCTGCTCAACGAGGCCGCTATAAACGCGGTCCGAGATCACCGAGATGTCATCACCGCCGCCGATCTCGACCTGGCCCGGGATCGTCTGCTCATCGGCCGCCGCGACGCGTCGAACGCTCTGCTGCCCGAAGAGAAACACGCCGTGGCCGTGCACGAAGCTGGTCACGCCCTCGTTGCCGTCCTATCCGAACACGCTGATCCGGTGGCGAAGGTAACCATCCTTCCCCGAGGCGCCTCATTGGGGTTGACCGAGCAGCTGCCTGAGTCCGAACGGCACCTGTACCCCCAGAGCTACCTCACCGATTCGCTCGCCGTACGTTTGGGTGGCCGGGCGGCGGAGATCCTCGTCCTGGGGGAACCGTCAACCGGCGCATCCAACGATCTCGCTGGCGCCACCGATCTAGCCACCCGCATGGTGCGGGAGTGGGGATTCTCGACCGAGGTCGGGCCCATCGGGTACGCGCCCGAGGGACCCACACGCGACAACCCCTTCGCCGGCCGCCCCTACGCCGAAGAGACCCAACGAACCATCGACCAGGAAGTGGCCCGTCTACTCAGAGAGGCCGAGACCAGGGCGACCAAGCTCCTCCAGGAACATTTCCCTACCCTCGACCGGGTCATCGACCTGCTCCTCGAACGGGAAACCATCAATGGTTCAGACCTGGCCGCCATCGTCGGGATACCGGAACATCACGGTGAGCAGGAACGCGTCTGGGCACCTCGGGCCGTGGCCATGACCCCCGCCCAGACCACCCGCAGCTCGACGACGATCGACTCACGGCGACCTTCTGCACCTCCGCGGCCCTGAGATGCGGATAGTGGCCGCCCTAGGCGGCAACGCCTTGATCGAGCGAGGCGAATCCCCCGACGCCCTGATCCAACAACGCCACATTCGCACCGCCGCCGAAGCACTGGCGCCCCTCGCCCGCCATCACCAGCTCGTCGTGACGCACNNGTCGGACTGCTCGCCCTGGAAAGCGCTTCAGACCCGGCCCTCACCCGTCCCTACTCCCTCGACGTGCTCGGCGCCGAGACCCAAGGGATGATCGGCTACTGGCTCCTTCAGGCCCTGCAAAACACCAATCCCGGCCGGGAGGTGGCCGGCCTAATCACGCAGACTCTTGTCTCCGTCGCCGATCCCGCCTTCGCCGATCCCACCAAGTTCGTCGGCCCCGTCTATTCCGAAGCCGAAGCCCGTAGCATCGCCAGCGAACGCGGCTGGACGGTCAAAGCCGACGGGCGACGGTGGCGCCGCGTCGTCGCCTCCCCAACCCCCCTCCGGGTGGTCGAGACACGGCTCATCCGCCAACTCCTCGACACCGGAGCCGTGGTCATCTGCGCCGGCGGAGGAGGCGCCCCAGTCGTACGCAACCGCCACGGCGAACTCGAAGGCGTCGACGCCGTCGTCGACAAAGACACCACGACCGCTCTGCTCGCCGAAGCCCTCGACGCCGACATCCTCCTGCTCCTGACCGACGTCACCGCCGTCGAGACCGACTACGGCACCACCCAGGCGCGACCGATCAACCAGGCCACGCCTGCCGACCTTCGCGCCCTGTCCTTCCCGTCGGGGTCCATGGGCCCCAAAGTCGATGCCGCCTGCCACTTCGTCGAGCTCACTGGCCACACGGCCGCCATAGGCGCGCTGAGCGATATCGACGCCATCCTGGCCGGCAAAGCCGGAACGTCTATCACCCCAACCGGCACACGGGACACGCAGTGACGATGACTTCTCGAACCCGCGACCTCGACAGCCCAGCCCACAGAACAGGCAGCGTGCCCCATGACCGATCAACTTGACCCGCCTACGGCCTCGATAACCGACATCGGCGCCGACGATCTTTTGCGGTCCGAAGGGGTCACCGTGGCACCCGTCAGCTACGTCCTCTCCGATGCGCCCGGACCACTCGACACCGAACAGTTACGAGTGCTCGATGCCTGGTGGCGGGCCGCTAACTATCTATCCGTCGGCCAGATCTACCTGATGGACAATCCCCTCTTGGATCGGGCGCTCCGGCCGGAGGACGTAAAACCCAGGCTCCTCGGTCACTGGGGTACCACCCCTGGGCTCAACTTCATCTACGCCCACGCCAACAGGGTGATCCGAGCTCGCGACCTCGATGCCGTCTACGTCATGGGTCCAGGGCACGGTGGCCCGGGGCCCAACGCCTGCGCCTGGCTGGAGGGAACCTACAGCGAGCGTTATCCGACCATCAGCCGGGATCGCGAGGGCATGCGCCGGTTTTTCCGCCAGTTCTCCTTCCCCGGCGGCGTACCGAGCCATCTCGGACCGCCGACGCCGGGATCGTTCCACGAGGGCGGCGAACTCGGCTACTCGCTGTTGCACGCCTTCGGCGCGGCCTTGGACCACCCGCGCTTGACCGTGTTCTGCGTAGTCGGGGACGGCGAGGCCGAGACTGGACCGTTGGCGGCGAGCTGGCATGCCAACAAGTTCCTCAGCCCACTTCGCGACGGGGCGGTGCTGCCAATCCTGCACCTCAACGGCTACAAGATTGCCAACCCAACCCTACTGGCCCGGATCCCGGAGGCCGATCTGGTCGATCTGTTGCGAGGCTACGGCTACGAGCCCCTCGTGGTCACCGTCGAGCTCGGTTCCAACCCGGCCGAGGGTCACCAAGCCCTGGCCGCCGCTCTAGACGCCTGCTTGGACGGCATCGCCGGCATCCAAGAGCGCGCCCGGCAGGACGGCGACGCGGCCCACCCGCGTTGGCCGATGATCGTCCTGCGTTCGCCCAAGGGCTGGACCGGACCGCCGATAGTGGACGGCCTGCAGGTAGAAGGAACCTTCCGTGCCCATCAGGTCCCCATCCCGGCAGCGCGAGACAACGACGACCACCGGCGCGCGCTCGAAGCCTGGATGCGCTCTTACCGCCCGGAAGGACTCTTCGACCGGTTCGGCCAGCCGGTAGCCGAACTGGTGGATCTGCCCCCGCTGGGCGACCGGCGCATGAGCGCCAACCCCGTGGCCAACGGAGGCGTCCTGGTCCGCGATCTCCAGTTGCCCGACTTCCGCGACTACCGCGTTCCAGTCCCCCAGCCCGGGGGCGGGTCCCACGAGGCCACTCGAGTGCTGGGCAGCTGGCTCCGCGACGTCATCGTCGACAACCCCGAGAACTTCCTGCTGTTCGGCCCCGACGAGGTAGCTTCCAATCGACTCTCTGCCGTGTTCGAGGTGACTGGGCGGAAGTGGATTGCCCGGACTGACCCCTCAGACGACCACCTGTCCCCAGACGGACGGGTCGTCGAGGTGCTCTCCGAGCACATCTGCCAGGGACTGCTCGAGGGCTACATCCTCACCGGTCGACACGGACTGTTCACCTGCTATGAGGCGTTCGTGCACATCGTCGACGCCATGTTCAACCAGCACTCCAAATGGCTCGAATCCGCATCGGCTGTCCCTTGGCGGCCACCGATCGCTTCGCTCAACTACCTGCTCACCTCGCACGTGTGGCGCCAGGATCACAACGGCACGACCCACCAGGACCCTGGTTTCCTCGACGTCGTCATGAACAAGAAGCCCGAGATCGTCCGGGTCTACCTGCCACCGGACACCAACTGTTTGCTCTCCGTCGCCGATCACTGCCTACGCAGCCGCAACTACGTCAACGTGATCGTCTCCGGCAAACAACCCGAACTCGACTATCTGTCCATGGACGAAGCCGTTTCCCACTGCACCCGTGGCATCGGCATCTGGGACTGGGCCGGTAGCGAGACCGTCGGACAACTTCCCGACGTGGTGCTGGCCTGCGCCGGGGACGTCCCGACCCTCGAGACCCTCGCCGCGGCTGACATCCTCCGACGACAGTTACCCGATCTGGCCGTGAGATTCGTCAACGTCGTCGACCTCATGCGCCTCGTCCCTGACAGCGAACACCCGCACGGCCTCAACGACGCACAGTTCGACGCCATCTTCACCGTCGACCGGCCGGTCATCTTCGCCTTCCACGGATACCCGTGGCTCATACACCGTCTCACCTACAGGCGCACCAACCACCACAACATCCACGTCCGCGGCTACAAGGAGAACGGCACTACTACCACCCCCTTCGACATGGTCATGCTCAACGACTTGGACCGCTACCACCTCGTCATCGACGTCATCGACCGGGTCCCAGGCCTTGGCCCACGCGCCGGCACCCTCCGCCAGACCATGACTGACGCTCGCTTCACGGCGCGATCCTGGACCCGCGACCACGGCGAAGACCTCCCTGAGATCGTCAACTGGAGTTGGCCCAACCCACGAACTGACGCCGTACACAAGTAACTGACCAAGGCGAACCGGAGGGTCCGCCAGACTCAGGCGTCCCGCCTTACAAGGGTCGAGCCGGCAATGACGAGGGCGGCGGCGGCGTAGAGGCAGAAGACACCGAAACCGGCCCACGGTGACAGCTGCGCCACCGTCGACGTGCCGTGGTGGGCACCGTTGTCGATCAGGGCTTGGCCGGCGTTGCTAGGCAAGAACCTTTGGATCGAGTTCATGGAACTGGGAAGCAAGCTGGCGATGACAGGCAGGACGAAGATCAGACCGAACAGAGCCGCAATCGCCCCCGCCGTTTTGCGGATGATGGTGCCCAATCCAAGAGCCAACAGCCCAAGGACAGCGAGGTAGAGCCCGGTGCCGAGCACAGTGCGCAGCGCGCCGGGTGCGCCCAATGTGACACCGATGCCTTTCGCTGAGAGGATCATCTGGCCGACCAGGAAAGCAACGAAACACGCTGCGGTCGTGACCACGAGTGTCACACCCGCGAACACGGCCGCCTTGGCGGCCAAGACGCTGAGCCGTTGCGGTATGGCGGCGAACGTCGCACGAATCATGCCACTGCTGTACTCGTTCGTGATAACGAGAACACCCAACACTCCGATGGCGAGCTGGGCGAGAAAGCTCCCCGTGAGGCTGAACGACACCGGGTCGAAAGTGGCCCTGTCACTGGCGCTCACGTGGGCGTACTGGGCGACATAAATGGCGCACAGGATCGCAGAGAGCCCGATCATGGCTACTACTGCGGCAAAGAGCGTCCAGTACGTCGAGCGGACGGTCCGCAACTTGCTCCACTCCGACCGCAAAATGTCGGGCCCGATCCACCCGGTGGGCTTCCGCGCGGCCACGGCGCCCTCGAGGGGCATTTGGGTCACAACCATCTCAGGCCACCTTTCCCGTCGGCGCATCCACGATCGGCTGGCCGGAGCGGTACTCGACGCTGTCATGGGTCAGTTCCATGTACACCTCTTCCAGAGAGACCTCTTGGGGAGACAGCTCGTGCAGGATGATCCCGTTCGTGCCTGCCAGATCGCCGATGGCCGATGCGCTGATCCCGGTGATCGCGAGCGCGCCGTCAGCCTCCGGCCGACTCGAGCCACCATTCGCGCTAACCAAGGTGGCCAGCCTGGCGTCTTGAGGTGAGCGGACACGCACATAGTTCTGCGAACTGCCCCCAACCAGCTCGTCGACGCTGGCTTCCGCCAAAAGCCGTCCCCGGCCGATCACGATGACATGGTCAGCCGTCAAGGCCATCTCGGCCATGAGGTGACTCGAGACGAACACCGTCCGTCCCTCGCTCGCCAGGGACTGCATGAGCGTGCGGATCCACACGATNNCCCGGGTCTCCCAACAGGGCGGCACCGATACCGAGGCGCTGACCCATGCCAAGCGAGAACAATCCGGCCCGTTTCTTGGCCACGCTCGTCAGCCCGACGATGTCGAGGACCTCCTCGACCCGGCGGCGTCC
>PMHU01000303.1:9993-12655 GCA_003156795.1 Acidimicrobiaceae bacterium | reverse complement strand
CCCGCTCCATTGGGGCCGAGGAACCCAGTCACCCGCCCCGCCAGGACTTCGAAAGAAAGCTCATCGACCGCCACTGTTGACCCGTAACGCTTCGTGAGTCCCCTCGCCTCGATCACGGCCTACCACCAAGGCCGGATTCGTTACTGACGACGGACACAAGCAAGCGTGATCTCTGCACCCGGACCCCTTGGCCCAGTCGGTGATCGGTTCTATCGCGATGGGCACGAAGAGCGGGCAAGACGGTCTCTTTCCACGTTAGGGAGGCGTCGAGCCGGTACGGGGCGACAACCATTCGGTCGTCCTGCCCAGACCAGGCGTCTCTCGAGTTCTGCTGAACCTTGCGTCACCGNNCAACGCTCCCGGAAGCTGCCCAAGGTTCTAAGCAGAGTCCGACACGGTTGGGGTAGTCACCGGGTCAACTTCCACCATACACCATCGGAGCATTATGTCTGCTTCATCCCGAATCGTCAGTTATCTGGGCCGCCAACCCCCAGGGCTCCCGGCAGAGGTACGAGACAACAAGTCAGGCGACGCGTCGGGATCTCCATCGCGGTCGAACGACGGCAAGATCGATTCCGCCCGACTCCTTACGGCCACCCAGACCCCAAGATGACCCATCCGGCTCCGTCGCACACCGGAAACCGATCCGGTCCGCAGCGGTACTACCGTGTCAGCAATTCCAATTGAGCTCTCGTGGGCCCAGTCGGCAGCGACGTCGTTGCTCTAGATCCCGGTAACGGAGTATCGAGCCCTCTGCATTAGAGCGGCCGCTTAGAGGAGTAATGACTATGCGAACGGAAAGACCTGCCAGCGAAGCCCTCGAGCCCGCCAGCCTGGACGAGATCGGGGCCACCGAGTGCTGGCAGCTCCTATCCAGCCAACCGATAGGCCGGGTGGCGGTGATCGTCGGCCACTACCCGTTGGTGTTCCCGGTCAACTACACCGTCGACGGCCAGACGATCCTGTACCGCACCGGTGTGGGGACCAAACTCGATTCCATCCACCGTTCCAACGTCACGTTCGAGGTGGACGAAATTGACCGGACCGATCGGTCGGGGTGGAGCGTGATGGTCAAGGGCGTGGCCCAGGAACTGAGCGTCGAGCGCGACCATCGGGTCGCCTCTCGAGCAGAAGTCGGTGCCGAGGCCACGTGGGCGCCCGGCAAGCGCGACCACTTCATACGGATCGTCGCCGATCAGATCACCGGACGGCGCATCCGTCCCGCCGAGCTTCCCCCCGCCACTGACCTGCGAGGCTACCTCTAGTGACCGCCGGCTCCATGACCATCCCAACTGCTGCAGGCGGCCGTTCGAGAAACCTGGTCCTGGCCGCCATGATCTTCGCCGTCGCCATGACCTTCATCGACCAGACGATCGTGTCCATCGCGGCTCCGCACATTCAGATGGAGCTCGGCCTGACGAGCACCGGCGTGCAGTGGGCGATCAATGCTTACCTGTTGTCGCTGGCCGCGCTCTTCGCGTTCGGCGGACGGCTCGGTGACACCATCGGCCACCGCAAGATGGTCGTTCTCGGTGTAGTGGTGTTCGCTGTCGCCTCGGCGATGTGCGGCCTCACTCCGAAGGGAAGCGCAGCCGAAGCGTGGATCGTCGCGTTTCGGGTCGTCCAAGGGGCCGGCGGAGCGATGATGTTCCCGGCCGCGTTGGCGATCGTGGTGCAAACCTTTGCCCTGCGGGAGCGCGGGAAGGCCCTGGCCCTGTTCTTCGGCATCGCCGGGGGCCTGACGGCGATCGGCCCGGTCCTGGGCGGCTATCTCACCGAGTGGACCTGGCGAGCCATCTTCTGGGTGAATATCCCAGTCGCCGTGATCGCTCTGGTGCTGATCGCCATCTCCAAACCGACAACGGCGTTCCAGCCTGCTCGCATGGACTATCGGGGTTTGGTCCTGATCGCCAGCGGCGTGGCCTTGAGCGTGTTCGGTTTCCAACAGTCGACGATCTGGGGTTGGAGCAACCCCGGGATCGGCGCATGTATCGCCGGCGGCTTGGTGCTGCTCATCACCTTCTATTTCGTGGAGATGCGCACCGACTCACCGCTCATTCAGGTGAACATCTTTCGTATCAGGGCATTCTCAGTTGAGAACCTCGTCCTTGGCGTCGCCATGCTCGTGTTCATCCCGGTGTTCTTCTTNNTACGCCCAGATCGCGCTCGGCAAATCGGCAGAGCAGGCCGGCCTCTACCTCCTCTACTTCTTCGCCGGCTTCGTGGTCACCTCGCAGATCGGCGGGCGCATGCTTGACCGCCGCGGCGCCAAGCGGCCGGTCGTGATCGGCTGTGCCTTGGCCTCAGTGGGGTTCGCTCTGTGGGCCGGGAAGGTCACCCAACTCAACTTCTCATCCCAGGAGTGGTACGTAATTCTCGCTGGTGCAGGCATGGGGTTCATGCTCAGTCCGGCCAGCACAGACGCCGTGAATCGAGCGTCCCGGCTCTCCTACGGAGAGGCCACCGGCATCACTCAGACNNTCGGGCTGGCGATCCTCGGCACCATTCTGGTCTCCCAGATGCGTTCGCGGATCACCACTTCGCTCATCTCCCAAGGACTGTCGCATGGAGCGGCATCGACTGACGCAGCGAAGATCTCCCAGGCCCAGGGCGTCAGCGGTACAGCGTCCATCCCCCACTTCGTCCGGCTCGACTTCGCCTA
>PMHU01000303.1:0-9982 GCA_003156795.1 Acidimicrobiaceae bacterium | reverse complement strand
CAGCCACAGGATGGGGTCGGCGCATCCGGCGGCTTGCTAACGCCCTAGAACTATCGCGGGTCTCGGAAAACCAATACCGGGCAGTGGGCGTTGGTTGCACAATGTTCGCTGACAGACCCGAGGAGCATCCCCGCGAACTCGCCGTGGCCGCGGCTGCCGACGACGAGCATGTCAGCGCCAATGGAGCACTTCACCAGGACCGGCGCCGGGTGACCTTCCAGGACGCGCCCACTTACGACCAAATCCTGATGCTGTTCCTGTACTTTCGCGACGATCTCCTCGAGGAACGTTTCGGCTTGTGACGCGGGGTCGTAGTCAGCCGGGTATGGAGGACTCCAGCCGTAGTCGGTGGGCCACTCCCACGTCATTATCGCTTCCAGCGTGGCCCCGGTCATATCGGCCTGGTGCGCCGCCCAGTGCAGAGCTGCGACCGATGACTCCGAACCGTCAACACCGGCAACGATCCGCCTCCGTGGTGCTTCCTCCGTACCGGTCACTGCCGCTCCTCCCTGTCTACACCGACAGCCTACGTCCTAGCCGTACCGCTCCGGCCGGTTCGGCTTCGATCCAACATCATCAGCCGCCTGGTAGGTTGGGACTGGTTGGCACTGCGTAAAAAGGCCCCTTCCAACCGTGGCAGATCGAGCGGCCCGATGGAAACCCAAGCTGACACGACTGGGCTCAGCGAGCCCCCTTGCTAGACCGGCCACGTCCTGCGGTCGACCCAGTTGGCCAACGTCACCGGCGGTGGACGAGCCGCCACCTTCACCAGGTCGGCCTGGTCGCTTCTCACTCTTGGGCTGGTTGGGTCGTACTCGGGCTAGCACTGTCTTGGGTCGGGTGGGGGGCGGTGTCCGGCTTCCCGTCCTACTGGCTGATAATCCTGGAATCGACCACCTCAATCGTGACGATCGTCATGCTGTTCACCATTCAGCACCTGCATGCCCGTGACCAGACGGTTATCAATCGAAAGCTGGATGAGATACTTCGGTCCAGCCCGAAAGCAGACAACAAGGTGATCTCTATCGAAGATGCCCCTGACGAACACCTCGACGCCCTTACCAAACTAAACCGCCACGATCGCCTCGCCTGACGAGGTCGACACAACACAGGTGCGCCAGTCGCTGACCGGCGCGATCGCAATCTGAGCTTCCCCCCCAATCCGGCGCACGCGTCCTCCAATTGACGTGGACGAGGATCGCCTCGTGGGGACCGTCGGCACCGTCACACCCATGGACCAGACTGGACGCATGGCATTCGGTCAGGCATCGGGACCAGCGGCGACGACCAAGCAGATACAGCAACTCCTAACGCTTCTACAGGCAGCCGGCCACGCCGACTTCCGCGACGCAAGAGGCCCCATGGGGTTCACCCAGCGCCAGGCCGCCGGTCTTCTCACCCGCGACGAGGCCGCCGCCTTCATCGATCAGCTCGAAGCCGACTCTGAAGATCGTGCTGAGCCTTTCATCGCCCCGTCGGCCGGCCGCCCGTCGGCCGCCCAACATGCCATTCGGCGGTTGCCGTCCGAGCTGTTGGCCGCCGAGCTCCAGCGGCGCGGCTGGCTGGTTATCGAGCCGTAGTCGCGGCCGACCGATGGATGCCGCCCGGGGAGCTCGTAACTAGGCTTTTTGCGATGGCGACCTTGCAGGAGCAGTTGGCGGCGATCGAAAGCAAGGTCATCGAACTCTTTGCCTTGGTCGCAGAGGACCTCGTCGTCGCAACGGATGCCCTCCTGAGCGGCGACAGCAGCGGGCTTGCGGCACTCGCCGAGCGGGAGCTGGTGATCGACGCACTCTACCGGGAAGTCGAGGACCTGGTCACCGAGTACATGGCGCTGCAGGCGCCCATTTCTACTGATCTGCGATTCTTGCTCTCGGTGCTGAGGATCGTTCCCGAACTCGAGCGTTCCCACGACCTCGTCGAACACATCGCTCGGCGGGCGAACCACAGTCTGAGTGAGGACCTCTCGCCGCGAGGTCGAACACTACTGAAGCGGATGGGGAACCTCGGTTCCGAAATGTGGCGCCAGGCCGCCGATTCCTGGTACCGACGTGACGGGGCCGCTGCTGGCGCGCTCGACGAACGCGACGATGAGATGGACGAGCTGCACAGCGCTTTGACGGCCGAGCTGGCCTCAGGGAAGATGGGAATACCAGTCACGATGGAACTCACGCTGGTGGCGCGCTTCTACGAACGCCTGGGCGACCATGCCGTCAACATTGCCCGGCGGGTGGTCTACCTTGCCGGGCGGAAAGATCCGGAATAGCAGGTCGAAGCGGTGCAGGATCACGTCGGGAGCGGCTCCGATTCACCCAGTTGGAACACCCCTGGGTTGCTCCGGCTTCGACCGCACGCTCACCCCGCCCATGAACGGGAAGGCCCGAACGGAGATGATCGGGGAACCGGGCAAGACGGGGACGTCCGCTACCCTCATGCACTTGCCTCCCATGATCGAGAGGCCGCGGAGTTCGACCGCGATCCCTTCGGCCACGATGATGTCGACGCCACCCATCACAGCTACCGCCGTAACTCGGACCTCGGTAGCGGAGATATCGGCTTGGCGCAGGTCAAGCTCACAGCACCCCATCACGGCCACTGCGGTGATCGATCTCCCCACCCTCCAGCGGCCGTTGAGCTTGTTCCCACTCATGAGCGCCACTACCCAACGCCGAGCGTTGGTCCGCAGTGTCTCGGGAATGGCCTCGACCGGCAGGTCAGACACGAGTGCTTGAAGGTCGCCATGCGTACGAGCAACCAACGCCACACCCACCCGATCGGCAAACTCGTCGAGGGTCAGGCTGCCATCCGTCGCGTGCCGACGCAACCGATCGACGGTGCGTTCCCGATCCTGGTCTGAGGCGCGGACGTCCCCGGCAGCCAACCCGGAATCAATGTCGATCGCCCGGTCAGCATCACTTCTGGCGATCATTGCACTGACACCTGAGCCGGTGTCGATTCCCGTCGGTATGGTCCAGGCTCGGCGCTCGCCACCCAGTGCAGGATGTCACCCCAGCGAGGACGGGCGCCGTTGTCTGGCCGTGAGATCAGGATGCCACTGACAGGACCCAGCTCGGTGATCCGCTTCACCGCCGTCTGGTGATCTGCGCCATGGGCGAAGGCGACCAGGCTGGCCTCGTCCTGCCACATCGACAAGGTGTAGTAGCGCCCGGCGAGGGGGTGAGCGCGGAGGCTGACGCCAAGGGATCCGGGGCTGGTCAGCACGACTCGGCGTAGGCGGATCCCGGCGGCGAAGAGTACCCACCGGGCCNNGGCCCTTGGCGTCAAAGCGGCTGGCGAATACGACCGCGCGCTCTGGTCGGGTCGCCTTGGTCCATTGCCATGGCAGGGTGAAAATCGTGGGCATCGCGGGCCTTCCAACTCGTTTCGTCTACAATGGACCGTCTAAAGTGGTCTGTCAAGAGGAGAGA
This sequence comes from Acidimicrobiaceae bacterium, assembly GCA_003156795.1. GTDB lineage: Bacteria > Actinomycetota > Acidimicrobiia > Acidimicrobiales > Palsa-688 > PALSA-688. The sequence continues at coordinate 6,554 of PMHU01000303.1, read as the reverse complement.
TCGTGGCCGAGCGACTGAATGCCACTGCCGGGGCACTTCTCGGGCTGCTGCGTGCCGGGCCCCGCTCCGGCTACGACCTCGTCGCCGAGGCGGACACGGTCATCGGCGGATTCTGGACGATCACCCGCAGCCAGGTCTACCGAGAGTTGACCGACCTGGCGCAGCGGGGACTGATCGAGCGCGGCGAGACCGGTCCCCGGGATCGCCAGCCGTTCCAAATCACCCCGCCAGGTAGAGCAGCCTTCCGGGACTGGGTCAACACCACGCCGGAGCCTGAGAACCTCCGCATCCCGTTGCTGCTCAGGCTCACCTTCGCCGAGGAGATCGAGCCCGACGAGTTGCGCCAGACCCTCGCGAACCACCGCGCCATCCACGCCCTTCGCCTCAAGGACTACCGCAAGCTCGACCTAGAGCTCACCGCCGGTGGAGTGCCACCCGAGCAGCGAGTGACCCTGGCCTACGGCATCGCTTACGAATCCGCTGTCCTGGAGTGGTTCGACCATCTTCCCGAACCGTTGACAGGGAATCGACTCTTGTAGGCGCCTTCGTTTGTCCTCCGGTCAGTCCGGGCACATCATGGCTGACGGGCGCATAGGACGCTCAACGTCTGGTGTCGTTACCATCGATCCCCACATAGGACAAGGAGATGACGTGGTGCGCAAGGTGGTCGCCTACGAATTGTTGTCGCTCGATGGGGTAGCAGAGCAGCCGGACGAGTTCGTCTCCGAGTTCGATGACGTGATGCGGCAAAACCTAGGCCGTGTGATCGCCACCCAGGACGCGGTGGTCCTCGGGCGCCGAACCTATGATGAATGGGCCGGGTTCTGGCCAACTAGTGACATCCAGCCGTTCGCCAGCTTCATCAACGGTGTCGAGAAATTCGTTGTGACCTCGACGGCGCCGGGAGAGACCTGGGCCAATTCTACGGTCGTCGATGGCGGCCTCGTCGAGTTCGTGACTGAGCTGAGACAGCGGTCCGGCACTGATATCGGCGTGCATGGGAGCATCGCACTGACCCAGTCGCTGCTCGAACAGGGCCTGATCGACGAACTGCGGCTTGTCATCGCTCCGGCCCTGCACATGCACGGCCGCAAGCTGTTCGACAGAGGCTTGTCGAGACGGCTGACTCTGACTCGCCACGTCACCTCTCCGGCCGGTTATCTTTTGCTCGACTTCCGAGTGGGCGGCTGAGTCAGCGTGGCCGCCGAAGTGGTCGTTTTCCGGCGACCCTGATCAACATCAGCCCGGGCCACCCATCCGCGCAGACACGACTCGCTGATCCCGAGATCCTTCGCCCGCTCCGCCACCGGCTTCGCCCGCTCGCGGGCCAACCCCACCGCCCGACGACGGAGCTCCACGGCAAGAGGACGGGTCTGCGTCGTGGCTGAAGGTAACGGTGTGGCCCAGCCAGTCAGCCTCGGACCGCAGACTGCGAAGCAACGAACAGGGCCGAACGGCCCTTCGGACTTGCACCTCCGGGTGGGCTGAGACGAAAGGGACTTTCGGCTCCTCGAATCCCCACGGTGAATCCCGACACAGAGACCCTACGGATCACATGGAGGCAAAGATGCCTGGACGAGCCAGCTTCAACCGAGTGGGACCAAGAGGATCGAAGTTAGCTCGCGCCTTGACAGAGCTTTACCCTGAGAAGGCAACTGGATCCGGTCATCGACAACGCCGCCATTGGTCCACGGAGTCCGGGACTAAGGCCCGCTACCTGATCGGTGTCGTGCTTTCGGCAAGCATCTTCACTACCTGGGGGGTCCTGCCCGCTGCCGCGACGACGGTTCAGAACCCGTGGGCCGCCGTCATATATGTTCATTCCGCCAACGTGGTCAGCGCGCAGGTGATCGTGCCGACGCTCGCCTGCCAAGCAACCAGGTCGACTTCACTGGCTACCTGGGTGGGTCTGGACGGCTGGACGAACAACGCGGTGGAGCAGGTCGGGTTTACGTTCGCTTGCGATAGCGGGCATCAGTCTGACGGTGCCTGGTATCAGATGTACCCTGCGCCAGCGTTGGCCCTGAGCATGACGATCCGCGCTGGTGACCGGGTCGACCTCCTCGAGCAGTGGGACGGCTCAGATCTCTTCATCTCGAAGGTGACCGACACTACGACGTCCCACTCGATCGGCGTGACAGCCAGAGACCCGGCCGAGCAACGTTCGTCGGCGGAGTGCGTTACTGAGTATGTCGGCTTCCCGATTCCCGCCACTCGCGTGTCTTTTCCCTCGTGCGTCGCGAATCAGACCGTGGGCTTGCCCGGTAACCATCAGCAGGCCGTGAACATCGAAGTCAATGGTGCAGTCCACTCGTCCCAGCACATGACCTCCTCGACCGCCTTCTACCAGTTGTTCACGGCGTCGTGACCGGAGTGTCGACTCTCCGTCTCTTTAGCGCACCTATCGCACCAAGCCCGGCGCTCACCTCGAGGACGGGCCCGTGACGACGAAATGTCGTCATCCGGGTTGAGTGACTGCTCTGGGGTGCTCCGGTATTAGCGGGGCGTTGGCAGGAGGCGCCGAGTTACGGGCGATGCCGTCGGGCAGTTGATGTGGACGCGGAGGCCGTGGCTGCGAGCGTGCAGCCGGTGGTGGGGCCCGACGACATCCATATGCCGAGTCCGTTCCGTGACCGGGCGGTCGTCGGAGCCTAGGCGCCTCTACCTGCGTCGTTGAGGCCTCGACGCCTGAAAATCAGGGCCTTTCGACTCTGCTCTGCCTCAGTTGAGTCTCCGAAGTAGATATCGAGTCGTGGGCAAACCGTCAGCGGCTAGCCACAAATGGAGTGAGTTTGATGGAACTGGGCATGGGCAGCATCAAGCGGCGCGGATTTGTAGGCGTCGTGGTGGCGACGGCAGTGCTTACGAGCTTCGCCGGGTTAGCCCCGGCGCAGAGTTCGTCCGGATCGACGACCGCCCACGTCGGAGTCTCGCAGGGCATCACGCCAAGCGGCCTCATCCCGACTTCCATGCTCACGGGTTCGACGGGCTCACAGGTGACCGGCTCCTGGGCGGCGAACCCACCATCGCCTCAGCCGTTGCTTCCTCCTCCCGCGTCGCCGGCCGCGGTGACGGTACCGGCAAAGATCGACGCGACCGGTGCGACAGACGTCACCAGCGAGCTGACGACGTTCTTCGAGCACATCCCGTCGGGTACGACGGTGGTGTTCCCAGCTCACGCCATCTACAGATGCGACGGGAGTCTCGTCCTATACCACGCGGTCAACCTGACCATCGACGGCAATGGCGCGGTTCTGAAGACCGAGACGACCGGCGCCGGCGCCACCCCGACCCCGGGGAGGTCCTACGAGTGGCCCCGGAGCCGCGCCAGCATCGTCTTGGAGTCGAGCTCCAACGTCCGGATCGAGAATCTCACCGTGAGCGGACCGAACAACCCCGGCGGTTACGGCACGTACGACCCGGCGCTGGAGGCCCAGGCCGGAGTTGACGTCGAGTCCTCGGCGAACGTGTCGATCACGTCCGACATCATCCGCTTTGTCTACGGCGACTTCGTGTACATCTCGGGAGGCTCGATGAACATCCAGGTGAATGACAACGTCTTCAACGGCAGCGGCCGGCAGGGCGTGTCGGTCACCAACGCCCAATATGTGCTCATCGAGCACAACTCCATGTTCAGCGCGGGCCGTTCGGCCATCGACCTCGAACCGGGTACGTACGCCGGGCTCGCTGAGCACGTCGACATCTACGACAACGAGATCGCGAAGGCGGGACTCAGCTTCGTCGCCGCCCAGGGCAACGGGCCATTCGTGAGCGACGTCAACGTCGTGGGCAACGACCTGATCGACATGCCGATGGACATTCAGGTGCGTGCATCTGACGGTTCGCGTCGGCACAACTGGATGGTCCTGAACAACACGACCGACTATGTGCAGGGAAGCCCCATAGCGCCAATCGAATTCTGGTACGTCTCAGGCATCGTCATCGAGGGCAACCACCAGCCCATGGTTTCGGACCGGCCGAGCGTGGCGCTCTACCTCCAGGACCCGTGCGACTGGGCTGTCAGGTACAACACCTTCCCCGGAGCCGAGCCCGCGGAGCCCCAAGGCGTCGCGGGGACCTGCGATTGGACCAACGCGGCAGCCTGAGCCCTCGACCCGTCCTTCCGGCCCCGGCCATGCCACCATTGGCGAGTAGGTACGAGAAACTTGGCCCCGGTGTTAGACACCACAGGCCGCCGAGTTGATAGAGCGAAGCGCGACGACGCCTGGTGCCCGTGGATCGACCCGAAACGGTGCGCAAGGGGTTAGCTCTGCACATACCGCCTCGTCACGTTTCTCGACTGTCGTGTCTCGGTCACCCACTCTGGTCTCCTCCCCGGTTGTGGTGCCTGATTCCGTGCTTCACGGCGTACACCGCGGCCTCGGTCCGCCGACTCATGCCGAGCTTGGACAGCACGTTGGACACATAGTTCTTCACCGTCTTTTCCGAAAGGTACATGGACTCGGCGATCTGCCGGTTGGTCATACCCTCGGCGATGAGATCGAGGATCCGTCGTTCCTGGGTCGTCAGCTTCTCGGCGATATCCGCGGTCTCCCGACCCTTGATGCGCCCTATCACCCGTGCAGTCAGCACAGGGTCGAGAAGGGAGTGGCCGGTGGCAACCTTGCGGATGTCGCCGACCAGATCACTACCCCGGACCTCCTTGAGCACGTATCCGGAGGCCCCGGCCATGATGGCATCGAAGAGGGCGTCGTCGTCGGAGAAAGACGTGAGCATCAGACAGGCGACGTCGTGATAGTGCGATCGGATCTCGCGGCACACCTCGACGCCGCTTCCATCGGGGAGACGCACATCGAGTACCGCCACCCGAGGCCTCGCTCGCCCAATTCCTTCGACGGCGTCGGCGGCGGTCCCCGCTTCGCCGACCACCTCCATGTCGTCTTCCACCTCGAGTAGATGACGTAACCCGGCGCGAACTACTTCGTGGTCGTCGAGGAGGAAGACTCCTATTTTCGACTTGCCCTCGTCCATTGCGGTCACGCCCTATCTTGGTTTGTCGAGAGATAGCACCCCGTCGAGCGAGGGCATTCGTTCCAGTAGCTGCAGCTCGGCCTTGTGCCTCGCCTCCGGGCCGGCCAGCTCACCGGTCAGTTCGTGCCTTATCCTGACGCGCTCACACACTCGGGTGAGCGCCACGTCATAGGCGACCGCGGAGGCGACCCTGGCCGCCGGGTCACCGGCACCGCACAAAGCCGAGCGGAGAGCAACGACTCGGGCCACTAGATCCGGGAGGGAGCGGGCGTCCGACTCGTCCTCGGCCACGACCATTCGAACCAGTTCCGAATAAATACTCACGGTCTGATTCCCTGGAGCGCCGAACTGACGGACGGCGTGGTCACGAGTCCGAGGCGCATCGCCCAATATTCGGGCGACGAAGAGACACGGAATAGGGCCGTTCGGCCCTATTCCGTGTCTATCACCAGCCAGGTCATGGCCGAGGACGCGCCACTGGAGCAACGTGCCCGACGGGGTATCCCGGCCGAGGGTGAAGTCGCCACCGGGGACCGTGTCACGGGCGCCTCGGCGCTACGAGGGTTCCTTGGTCAGCGCCAATGTTCTCCCTCCTCGGTGGGACCTACGACCTGCTGTATAGAAGGACTCCTCGATTACGGGGCGAGCGGAAAGGTCGGGATAATCGACTTCTTGAATGTCTCGTTCGTCACCCCGGCGAAGGAGGCGTACCAGGCCGCGGCCGCTGTGGCCACACCGAACCAGCCCCCGACCTTGTCCCAGCCGGTGCTCGAATCGAACGCTCCGACCGTGAGCAGGACGAAGGTGATGGTCAGCAGTATGAACACAAGTGCCACTGCCCCACTCACCCGCAGCGATGGGATCGTCATGTAGAAGGTAAAGATCGTCCACCCGAGAAGGAACACCCCGACCGCGGTCGGGAGATCGCTTGCGCTGACACCGGGGGCCACGAACTTGCCGAACACATAGTACGAGATCCAAAAGGCGCCATACGACGAGAAGGCCAACGCCCCGAATGTGTTCTTGCGGACGAACTCCCACATTCCTGCGAGGAGCTGAACCCCACCGCCATAGACCAGGGCCAGCGCCAAGGCGGCATCCGCTCCGGGACCCCACACTTTCGTATTCCCGATACTCAACGCGAACGTCGTCATGGCGAACGCCGCCAACCCGAGCGGAGCCGGGTCGGCCACGCGGTGCATCGGGACGACATGGGTCGCACCTCCCGCAACCGGCTCGGACAGTGCTGCAGATTCCGTGGTCATGTCGCTACCCTCCCCGAAGCAGCCTCCACGGGCGTACGAGGCCGCCGACGCGGACTCTACTCCTGTCCAATAGACGTTGCCCGGTTGTGTGTGAGAGAGGCCACTCGCTCTCCTCCACTGGCAGGTCGGACCCTACGTCCCGCTGAACGTCGAAGGCTTTCAGCTCGAATTCAGGCCCCAAACCTCACGCCGAACGATTATCGGTCGCTATCCACCGCCGCTGAGCCGGTCCTCACCCGTGCAGCGCGGCGAGGTTATCCCGGGTGATAAGAGTGTCGGGGTGGTCGGGGCCCAGCA
>PMHU01000006.1 GCA_003156795.1 Acidimicrobiaceae bacterium | reverse complement strand
GAGGGTGCGTCCGGCCCGGCCGGTGGGGAAGGTGGGTCCGGCGACGTCGGGTCAGGCACGGGGTGCACCCGACGCGACCCGGGGCCTGAATTCGAGCGGCCACGGAACGTTCCCAAAAAGTCTCACGGGCCCACGATGGTACCGAGGCCTGAACCGTTAGCGAGGTCGCAGGCGCCACCGGGAGCTGCTGGCGGGAAGACGGGTATCCAACCAAAGGAGCTTTCCGTCAGCTCTCTCTATGTTCAAATCCGTCGAGACCCCCTACCGGGGACCACGCTCGATCTCATCGGGTTTAGTCGACTTGGCTGGCGCCGCATGGTCAACCAGCAACGGACGCCCATCGGCCACAATGGCGGAATGTTCGAGCCCAAGGACGTGCAGGTTCCGCCCCTGGACATGATGCGTTTGTCCCCCCTCATCGGGCCTGAGCGCCTGGACCACCTGGTGCGTGCCGTAGCCGAGACGCGTGAAGCCCTCGGCAAGGCCACGGTGTGGAACGTGAGCTCGACGGAGATCGGCGGCGGTGTGGCCGAGATGCTCCACATTCTTGTCGGTTACGCCAAGGGCAGCGCGATCGATACGCGGTGGGTCGTCGTGCAAGGTGACGGCGAGTTCTTCCAGATCACCAAGCGCCTCCACAACCGGTTACACGGGGCCGCCGGCGACAAAGGCGAGTTGGGCCGCTTCGAGGGCGAGCACTACCGCAGCGTCACGGACGCCAACGCCCTCGCGCTGGTCGAGCGTGTTCGCAGCGGCGACGTAGTTGTTCTCCATGATCCCCAGACGGCCGGTCTGGCCGGCGAACTGGCCAGGCGAGGGGTTCGGGTCATGTGGCGATGCCACATCGGCACGGAGCGATCGAACGCCTTCACCGAGGAGGCGTGGTCCTTCTTGGCTCCGTACCTTCAAACCTGCCGCGCCTTCGTGTTCTCCCACCAGGACTTCGTCCCCTTGCGCTTGGCTGGCGCCGATGTGTGGATCATCCCACCGTCAATCGACCCGTATACCCCGAAGAACCGCACGCTTACCCGAGCCAAGTCGACCATGCTGCTGGCTCGGATCGGCTTCGTAGGAGGCAGCAGCACAAAAACGGCGAGTGACGGGGCAGCGGACCCGGTGGTGATCGGCGGTTCAGGCCCAATGGAGCCAGTTGACCAACTGGTGGTTCAGGTATCGCGTTGGGACCGGCTCAAGGACATGCAGGGCGTCTTGGAAGGATTCGCCGGCCGGTTGGCCGGCCGGGCCGGGCTTCACCTGGCATTGGTGGGACCGGCCGTTGGTGCTGTCTCGGATGACCCTGAAGGTGAGAAGGTTCTTCAGGAATGCGTATCAGCGTGGGAAGGATTGTCGGCGCTGCAGCGCCGTGCCATCCGACTGGTCACCCTACCCATGGCGGACATGGAGGAAAATGCCCTGATGGTCAATGTGGTTCAGCGTCACGCCTCAGTCGTGGTCCAGAAGAGCATTGAAGAAGGGTTCGGGCTCACCGTGGCCGAGGCAATGTGGAAGTCGCGCCCTGTCGTAGCGTCAGCCGTCGGTGGGATTGTCCAGCAAGTCGCCCCAGGCACCGGCCTGTTGCTCGAAGATCCGAAGGATCTTGGGGTGTTCGGGGATACCCTGGCCGGACTACTGGAGCGCCCGCAAGATATGGCGCGCATGGGGCGCCGGGCTCGTCGCCACATCCGGGCCAACTTCCTGAGCGATCGCCATCTCCTTGCCTTTGCGCACCTGGTTGACCACGTCGCCCGGTCGTGAGGCCGGTCAAATNNTCTGCGGCTTCGACTGCCCTGTGGTGACTTGACCGCGGGCATCACTCTTTAGTGTCAGCGGAATCCTAGATGGGCCATCTCGTGGGCGACCGGTGACATGACGGCCCCAAACTCAAGCACCAACCACACCAGCAAATCGTCAACCGTGATGATCCCCGCCAGGTCGGCGTCCTCCAGCACTGGCAGGCGCCGGATCCCGGCGTCCTTGAGTGTCTGGAATGCCTCAAGAATGTCGGCGGATCCCTGAATGCTCACGGGTCGGTCCGTCATGACCTCACGGACGTGCGTATCGGGCGACTGTCCTGCTCCGACGCCCCGGACGGCAATATCCCGGTCCGTCACTATGCCGCGCAGTTGATCGCCACTCATCACGAGTAACNNGACATTCCCTAACCAACACGACGGTTCTTTCCTTTCCCACCACCTCTTGGCGAAGTCAGTGTGTGTGGTGCTCGCCCTCGCGTCAGTCCAGCTCTGGAGGGGATTGATGGATGATGACGCGCCCGGTCACTGTGTCCGGGGCGATCGCGACCAGCGTATGGCGTTCACCACCGGCCCATGCCTCAAGGTCGAGAGATGCGAGACGTTGGTACTCGTCATGGTCCGTGATGCGGCGCCCCCGACCGGTGACCAACACGCTCCACCCCTCGCTCGTGGCTTGGTCGACGCGATCGATTTCAAAGCCGACGAAATGTTCGATGCCGACGCGCCTGGCCTTCGATTCATCCGTGCTGAACACAATCTCTCCGTTGGCGAACTCGAAGTTCACGGGCACGGCCACCGGGCCTCGTCCCGCCATCATGACGATTCGTCCTATCCCTCCGGCAGCCAGGTGGGCCCGGCATTGCTCCTCCGTGAGAGCTTCCAGTACCGGGTGGGGACCCGCCCGCCCCTGCCCGAGCGGACGGTCCATGTTTCCGCCCAGGAGCTTCGTTGGCGTCGCA
>PMHU01000064.1 GCA_003156795.1 Acidimicrobiaceae bacterium | reverse complement strand
CGCCGCCGGCCCAGCCGCCGGCCCAGCCGGCGCCCCCGGCTAGACGCCAGGGGCAGTGCGGACGCCGTTGGGCACGCGACTCGGGTCGTCGCGTTCGGCGACGAGCGCACGCGAATCGGTCCAGGCCAGTTCGATGGCGTCGAGCCGGGCGGCCGCCGAGTCTCGCAAGCGGGCGGCTACGGCCGAGCCGAGGAGGTTGGCCAGCGCGATCCCTCCGATCATGCTGTCGAAGGGGCCGATGGCGCGCGCTGATATGAAGAACGTTTCCGCCGCGCCTGAGGCGAGCGGTGAAAGTGGGCCGTCGGTGATGGCCACCACTTCGGCCCCCCGGTTTCGAGCCCATTGCACCATCGAGACGAGCGACCGTTCGTAGCGATGAATGTCGATCGCCACGAGAGCGTCTCCCGACCGCAACCCCGCGAGCGAGCCGCTCACGGTGACTTCGGAACCGGATAGCAGCGTGACCCCGTCGCGCAGCTGACCGATCTGGGTGGCGAGCACGATTCCGACCGGAGCGGTGACCGCGCCCGGGAAGACCCAAACCTGGCGGTTGTGGTCCGCCAGCCGGGCGGCCGTGCGGTCCAGGACTTTCTGGCTTACGCCGCGCAGAGTCCGGACCACATTGTCCTGCTCGGCCCCTTGGACCCGGCTGACGAGGTCGGTCGGGGGGCGCTGCCTGATGCGGTCTCGGGCCGGCCCGAGCTGCTTGGCCAGCTCCGACTGCACGTCGGCTTGAAGATCGACGAATCCCTCGTAGCCCAGCTTGACGGCCAAGCGAACGACGGACGGTCCGCTGGTGCCGGCGCGCTGCGCTACCTGCGCCACCGTGCCGAACGCAATTGTCTGGGGCTCATCAGCCAGGATGGCGGCAATTTTGCGCTCAGTCGCGGTCAGCCGGTCGGCTTGCGACATGATCCGGTCTACGACACCCATGGCGACGCGGCAGCATACGACCCGGGTGTCCCCGGCGCTCGCTCTAATCCGCCGGCCCGGCGCGGCTGTCGAGGAAAAGTGACTGCACCGCCCGGCCGACGGGCCCGTCGCCATCGAAGATCAAGCTCTCGGCCTGGCCGTAGCCGTCTCCGGATAGACGGGTCACCACATCGAAGCCGATCCACTCCCCGACGGGCAGTCGCGACAGAGCAATGGTGAGGTCGGCGTTGATGAAGACGTGGCTATCGAAGTCCACTATGCGGCTGACCCCGTTGCCGAAGTCGGCCGCGGCCGCCACCCTCTGCAGAGGTGAAGGTACCTCGCCGTCCACGACGGGAACCACCAGTTGGCTCCAAAGCGTGGCCGGGCCAAGTTCGTCCCAGCTGCCCTTCACGAATCGAAGATCGACCGCGTCGGCGAAGGCGGTCCGCTGAGGGCCGGAATCGCGGCCCGGGCCGGCCTTCGGCAGGGCTGGGCTCGGCGGGCTCGGCTCTTGCTTGGGGACGTCGACGGGCGCCACCCGGATGCGCAGCGCCCGGGCTCGAGCTACTTCGGTGCCGTCCGCGGTCAAGCTGGCGTCGACCAACTGGACCCGCTTGCCCGGCCTGCTCACGGCTGCGGTCACGGCCAGCGGAAGGAGTGGTACCGGTCGCAGGAGCTCTACCGTCAGGCGGACTACCTGCATCGGGCCCGGCGCCGGAACTGCTTCCACCGTCCGGGCCAGCAGCGCCGCCACCGGCCCGCCGTGCTGGGCGTCCGGCGACCAGGGGCCGACGGTCAGATCGCCAGGATGAAAGCGGTCCGCTTCGAAGCGGTACAGAGCGCCGGGCACGGTGCGACGTTAAGTGGTCTTGAGGCCCAGCCCGAGAGACTGAAGCTGGTCGGCGGGGCGGTGATAGCCGCGCTCCAAGTGATGCACTCCCATGAGCCGGGACGGTCCGTCGGCCGCGGCTGCCGCGATGACGCTCGAAAACCCGGCCCTCACGTCGGGAATGTCGACGTCGGCGCCACGGAGGGTGGNNTCGTGGAACCGGCACGCCGGCCCGCCCAGACAGGTCGAGAACAGCTCGATCTCCCCGCCCATCTTCTGAAGGGCCGGCACATAGACGAAGCGGTCCTCGTAGACAGTTTCGTGCAGGACCGACATTCCTTCGGCCTGGGTGAACAGGACCATCAAGGGGGTCTGCCAGTCAGTCATGAACCCCGGGTGGACGTCGGTCTGGACCGCGGCGGCGCGTAGGCCGTTCGGAGCGGACGCCGTCATGCCGTGGTCGTCGACCTCGACCGACGCCCCCATCCTCATAAGGGTGGTGATGGCCGTTACCAGGCGATCCTGCTCGCAGCCGACCACCCGGACCTGGCCGCCGGTGAGGAGTCCCGCGACCAGGTAGCTGAACGCTTCGTTGCGGTCTCCGTGGAGCCGGGTTCGGGCGCCCCGCAACCTCGGTACGCCTTCGATGACGATGCGGCGGTCGGGGCTGAGCTCGACGCGCGCTCCCATGCGCTGCAAGAACAAGGCCAGCTCGAGGACTTCGGGCTCGGTGGCGGCCCCCCGGATCACGGACTTCCCCTCGGCGAGGGCGGCCGACAACAGCGCCGACTCGGTAGCCCCGACGCTCGGGTAGGGAAGCTCGATTATCGCACCTTGAAGCCGTTTGCAACGCGCCGATATGCCATCAGGAGTCACTTCGACTTCGGCGCCCAATGCACGCAGCGTCTGGACGTGAAAGTCGACCGGGCGGCCTCCGAGTTGATCGCCGCCCACTCGAGGCACGAACGCCTCTCCGGCCAGGTGCAGGAGCGGTCCGAGCAGCAACACCGGGATTCGGTTGAGCCCGCTAAAAGAAAGTGGAACGGTCGGGTCGACGTCTGTCGGCGGGGTGATGGTGATGGCGTCGCCGGACCTCTCGACGCCCGCGCCTATCGACTTGAGGATGCTCGAGGTGATCTCGACGTCACCGACGTCGGGAACGTTGGTTATGGTGCTCGGTCCCTGCCCGAGGATGGCGGCGACCATGTGCTTGGTGACGGCGTTCTTGGACCCCCGAACCTCTACCTCCCCGCGAAGAGGCCCGGACGGTTCGATCAGCCAGGTGTCCGACACGAATTGAAGGCTAACCGTTGCCGACCGCCGCCCTTTCGTGTTGGCGGCCGGCTTTGGAGCCGAAGCGGGGGTCTGGTAAAGCTGGACCGTGACTTTCACCCTCCAAGCCGCCACCACCCCGACCACGGTTCCGGGCGGAGCGGTCATCACCATCTACGGGGGGCCGAACGCCACCGCCAACATCCCCGGTACTCATTCCGATCCGGCCGACCTCTACGGAATCGTCCTCATTGCGGCGATCTTCGCCGTCGTCGCCCTGGCCTACTGGCTGTTCGGGCGGCGCGGCCCCGCGCCTGGCCCTGGAGGGCGGCAATAGGGCTGCGGTCCGACACCCAGGGCGCGGGCGGCGCTTCCACCAGGCGCGCCAGCAGCAGCAGGACTGCGTCGTAGTTGACCCGCCAGCCCTTCCAAGCGGTCCAGGCCTTCTCGCGGTCGGCCTTGAGAGGCATGCCGGCCGCTTCCATCTCAGCCATGGCCGCGTCCCATTCCTGACGCGAAATCGTGATCGCACCGTCGGCGGGAGGATCGGGGTCGTAGGGAACCTTGAACGAGTCGGCGATTCGTCGAAGGGCGAGGAAGCCGGATCGAATGCAAAGTTGTACGTCGGGGTCTTGCGGGTGCTCCACGCAGGAAGCCCAGAAGCTGGCCCCGTCGAGCAGGGTGCCCGCCGCGGTCACCCAGGAGCGGTCCGACTGCGGCGACCGGAAGTAGACGAGGATCGGGAACGTGGTATGCGATTCCTCGATGTCGGTGAACCATCCTTCCCACTGCCGCCACAGCTCGCCCAAGCGGTAGCTCGGTTCTTCGATGCGGTGATAGCGGATGAGCATGGTCGTGGCCTGCGGGGGGCTCCCGGCGCGTACCTGCAGCAGCGACACGCCCGTCTCTCGACGCGTGAATGCGTTGTAAATGCTCGGGAAATAGGTGATGAGGAGGGCGACGATCAGCAGGCCGAGAGCTGCTTCCGAGTAGGTCAGGGCGGAGGGACCGAGCCGGCTGTCGGCGGCGGTGCCCAGGGTGAAGATGGACGACCCGGACAGCTTGATCGCGGCTGCCAGCGATCCGTGGGTCACGGCCAGAAATATCAGCGTGTAGCCGGCAATGAGCAGCAGCAGCCAGAACCCCAGCATCGACAGGAGCGCGACCGGCCCGAGCATCGCCATGATCCGGTCTCGTTCTTCGTACGTCGTCGAACGCTTGGCTCGCAGGCGGAAGAACGTGCGGGCTGCTCTGACCGCAGTCCCCGCAATCCGGCTTTGCGCCGCCCGGGGAAGAACCGTCGATCGCACGGCTGACAGCACGGTGGCCACCACCAGGGCCGTGCCGGCCACCAGAGCCACGATGTCCAACGCCAGTCGCATGGGCGTGGCTGTTCGCTAGGCCACTGAAATGGGAGTCGGCTCCCAGCTGTCCAAGTGGGTCAACCTCGGGTCGTTGGAGAACATCTCCACGATCGGGGCTGACAGACCCAGGCGCTTTTGGATCCGCTCGACCTCCGTCTGCTCGTTCCAAAGCACGAGCGTCACGACCAGCCCCTCTTTGCCGGCTCTTGCCGTCCGGCCGGATCGGTGGAGGTACGCCTTGTGGTCGTCGGGAGGGTCGTAGTGGATGACGATGTCGACGTCGTCCACGTCCAAGCCGCGCGCCGCCACGTCGGTGGCGACCAGGACCGGGAGGCGGCCCTGCGAGAAGCTACGGAGGGCGCGCTCTCTCATCTGCTGGCGCAAGTCCCCGTGGATGGCCCGGGCGTCCACTCCCTCGCGCCGGAGCGCGTCGGTCAGGCGGTCGGCCCCCCGCTTGGTGCGGGAGAACACGAGCGAGCGCTGTGCACTCGAGCAGATCTTCGCCACCACTTTGACCTTGTCCATCTGGTGCACCTGGATGAAACGGTGGGCCATCTCGGTGACCGTCGGCGTTAAGGACATGACTTCGTGTTCGACCGGGTCGGTGAGCTCGTGGCGGACCAGCCGGTCAACGTCGCCATCGAGGGTGGCGGAGAAGAGCATGGTCTGGTGGGCTTTGACCAGATGGCGAAGGAGCCATTCCACTTGGGGCGTGAAGCCCATGTCTGCCATTCGGTCGGCTTCGTCCAGCACCACCACGTCGATCTGGCTCAAGTCGATGTCGCCACGCTGGCGCAAGTCGATCAGGCGACCAGGGGTGGCGATCACGAGATCGGTGCCGGCCTGGATGGCCTTCACCTGGGTCTCCATATTGGTGCCGCCGTAGCAGGCCTCGAGGCCCAGCCCGGTGGCCTCGGCCAGCGGGCCGAGTACGTCGGCGACCTGGCGGGCCAGTTCGCGGGTGGGGACCAGGACCAGGCCCCGCGGCGGTCGGGGCGATCTGGTCTGGTCGGCCCTACGGAGCCTTTGCAGCATGGGGAGGCCGAAGGCCAGCGTCTTGCCCGAGCCCGTCTTGGCCTTGCCGCAGATGTCGCGACCGGCGAGGGCGTCCCGGATTGTGAGGGCCTGTATGGGGAACGGCTCCGTGATGCCTCGGGATGCCAGGGCGTCGACCAGGTCAGGCGCCACGCCTAAGGCACTAAACGACCCCGGCAACTCCTTGTTGTTCAAGCGTGCTCCTGTATTCAAACATCGGCGGATCCTTGTTGCTTGACCGTCACCGGCCCTCGCTACCCTGGGCAGCATGACGCTCCCGCTGTTCGACGATCAGGCCTCCCGGGCACCGCGCCAGGTGACCCTGGTGAGGTTGTCGGGAGAGATCGCCCGTTCGCTCGGAGGTGTCGGACGGATCGCCGTTGAAGGTGAAGTCTACCGGCCGACGACGTCGAAGGGCGGCTGGGTGTTTTTCACCTTGCGTGACCGCGCCGCCCAGATCGAAGTAAAAGTCCCCGCGTCCGCGGCGCGACGCTGCCGGATAGCGGCCGGAGAGCGGGTATCGGTACTGGGCAGCCTTCAGTGGGCCAACGATCGAGGCCAGGTCCATCTCGCCGCCGAGGATGTCACTCCGGTCGGGGCGGGAGCGATCGCGGCGCTGATCGTGGAGACCCGCCGGCAGCTGGCCGCGGAGGGCCTGCTCGATCGGCCTCGTCGCCGCATTCCTCTCCTACCGGTCGCGATCGGCGTCGTTTGCGGCTCCGACGCGGCGGTGCGCAAGGACATCGAGTCGGTCGCCGCCTCTCGGTGCCCGGGATACCCGATCCTCTTCGAGGAGACGAGCGTTTCGGGCCCGGGCGCATCCGTTTCGATCGTCGAGGCCCTGGCTGCGGTGGCGTCCCGCCCGGGCGTAGAAGTGGTCATCCTGGCTCGAGGCGGCGGGGACGCCCCGTCGCTCTTACCGTGGAGCACCGAGGAGGTGTGCCGGGCCGTCGCCGCCTGCCCGGTTCCTGTCGTCTCCGCCATCGGACACGAGGGCGACCGCCCTCTGTGCGACGAGGTGGCCGACTTGCGCGCCGGCACCCCATCGCTGGCCGCCACGGCCGTGCTGCCGGACCTCAGCGAGCTGGCATCGGCGCTCGACGCCCTGCTCCAGCGGGCTGTTTCGGCGGGTGGTAACCGGGCCGAAGCAGCCGGGCGCCGCTTGATGGCGGTGGACACGAGAAGGGCGCTGGGCGCCGGGCTCGATCGGGCCGGAGGCCGGTTGGAGCGGGCCGGGATCCGTTTGGCGGGGACCCACCCGTCGGGCCGGCTACGCGTCTGTCAAGAGCGACTCGGGGTCGCCGGCTGGCGCCGCCTGACGTGGGAGACCCTGGGCCGGGCGGAGGGCCACCTGTCGGCGGAGAAGCGCCATCTTCGGGTGCTGTCCCCGCATCGGACGTTGCAGCGTGGTTACGCCGTGGTGACCGGGCCGGACGGTTCGGTCGTGCGGCGGGCCGACGCCCTGGAGCCGGGCGACCCGGTCCAGGTTCGCCTGGCCGCGGGGCGACTCGGCGCCGCCGTCACAAGGATCGAGATGACGGAGGTCGAGGAAAGTTGACCAGCGACGAACGGCGCTCCCCAGAGGCCCACGGCCCCAGCCGGGACGGCCCGGGTGATGGCGGCACCACGGACGAACGGACCTTCGAGGAGCTGATGGCCGACTTGGAGGCCATCACCGAGCGGCTGGCGGCCGGCGATCTGGGCATCGAGGCGGCCGCGGACCTCTTCGAGCGGGCCGAGACGCTGCACGCCTTGGCCACTGAGCGGCTCACCCAGGTGAGGGCCAGGGTCGAGCGGATGGCCGTGCCTCCAGGTCCGCCCGGGTAGCCAGGCGTGGTGGGGGCGGCCTCAATTCCCGGCCGGCGTGCGGGCCGGCCACTCCAGGGTCCAGCACCGGTCGGCTAGAGAGCCCGGGCTCCAGATGCCCCAGATCCCGCCGATGGCCCGCTTGGTCATCTCTGTCCAGGCGATGACGTCGGGTTGGGCGATGCGCCGCACCACTTGGCGAACGCCGCCTTCGTAGACGGAATAGCCGGCCCACTGGCCGGGGTAGTCCTTGGTCGACCCGACTTCGGCCACGTCCAGGCCGCGGACGCGGTATCGACGGTTGCGGTGGGTGTGGCCGGCCAGCACCAGGGCGGTTCGCCCGGAGCCGGCCAGGCCCGAAAACAGCAGCGACGTGTCCCGCCAGGAGATCGCCGGTGGGTAGTAGGTGGAAACCGGCCATCGCCGCGGCGGGTGATGCAGCACGAGGATCGCCGGTCCCGGCGCCGCCGCGGCCAGGGCCACCAGGTCCTTCACGTGGTCGGCGTCCAGCCGGCCCGAGTGCAGACCGGGAACGGGGCTGTGCCCCAGCACGAGACGGACGCCCTCGATGTCAATGGCGCGCGCTTCGCTCCCGGTGGAGATGCCGCGTCGAGCCAGGACGGCGCCCACGTCCACGGGTCCCTGGACGTCGTGGTTGCCGAGAGTGGCGTGCACCGGAATCGACGCGGTTGCCAGCACGTCGGCGACGTCGTTCGCCTCCTTGGCTGCCGCGTCCCTCGTCAAGTCGCCTTTCACGACCAGGATCTCCGCCCCCCACGCTTCGGCCTCCCTGATGGCGGCGCCTGCGCAACGGATCGGGTAGGGGGCCAGGTCCTTCGGTCGCGGTCTCGGGTCGTGGAGGCGGCCGAGGGAGCCCAGGCGAAACTCGCCGATGTGGCAGTCGCTTATCGTCGCGAACCGGGCCAGAAGGCGGCCCGGTGGTTCGGGGAGGGTTCGGGCTCGCGTCACCAGCCGGCGTGGAAGCTGCTGGCCCGAGAGGCACACGTCGTAGCTCGTGTCGGGGTCGAGCCCGTCGACCGTCAGGGCTCCCGGTCCCGCAGCTCCCAGAACCGGCTTCCGGTTCCACTTGAGGCGGTACCACGAAGGCGGGGTGCCGCCGACCGCGAACGCCCGGCCGCCCACTTCGACGGTCATGTCGGGCCCCGCCAGCGCGGCCCATTCGAGTTGAAGGCTGCGGTCCTCGACCGCGAATACCCTCACCGAATCGGGGCCGAGCTTCGTCCGGGCGAGGGCACGGGCCTCAAACTAGCCAGCGCCGCCGGAGATACGACCCCGCGGGGTGCGCCGTCCACGCTTCTCAGGAGCGGCGAGGGCTCTACGGGGCGAGAGATTCGGCCAGCGTCCCGCGCAGTCTGGCCGCCAAGGCCACGTTGACGTCCATGCGCTCCAGTAGCTGGTCCATCCGGGGGCCGGCCAGCGGGATGTCGTGGGTCTCGCAGAAGCGGTGGATGGCGGACGCCACGTCCGGATCCACCGCGGAGGTGATCCCTTCGAAGATCCGGGCTACCAGGCCGCTGGGAAAGCGGGCCACGATCTCGTCCCAGTGCCGCTCCACCCAGTCCCAAGCGATGGCGGTCCCCTCCCGGCGTCCCATGACCTGGGCTATGAGGAATGGGGCGTCCTGGCTGCGGACCTCGGCGGTGATGGCCATGTCGAGGGTGCGCCGCAGGGTCTCGGGATCGCCGGCCTCGGTCAGCGCGAACAGATAACGGATCCGATCCTGCGGATTGGATGCCTCGCTGTACAGGCCCCGCACGGTGGCCCAAGACCCTTCGGCCCCGTCTGCCACCACGACCCGAGCGGCCGGGCTGACCAGGTCCGGGGCGAGCGAGGCCCGGTCCTCCAAGAACAGCCGAAAGCGTTCGGCGGCCTCGCTGCGGACGTCGGGGTCGTCACCGTCGAGACCGATGGTCGAAAGCACCCGAGCCCGCGCTGTCGCGGTCCGGCGGGACTCCTCGGCGACCGGATTCCAGCCGAGCTCCAACCAGGAAGGTGTCACGGTGCGGCGCACGAAGGCGCTCAGCGCCGATCTTTCGGCCGGATCGGCGACCAGGGCGAGGAACCCGAACACGGAGCCCACGGCGGCCCACACGTCGGGGTCGTCGTCGCCTACGAGGGACTCGACCACCGATACCCACTCGGCCAGATCGGCCATACCGGCCACGACCGCGGCCCACGTGTCGACGACCAAGCCCAAGCGTTCGAGGGAATCGAGCACGTCACCCACGCCGGCGTCGCGAAGACGAGCCCACAAGTCCGGTGAGTAGCGAGCACGGTAGAAACCCCAGGCTCCGTCGTTGACCACGACCCAATCGACCGGCCCATCGAAGGTGAACGTCGCCGTGGCCTCGTCGAGAAGCAGCCGATGGTGCTGGACGACGCCGCCGACGAGGGCCCGGATGTTGATCGGGATGGCCCACTTCTCGTCCGCGGCCGAGCCGTCATAAAGGAATCGCTGCTGCCTCAGCGTCACGGTCGAATCATCGGGCCCGGACTCGATGAAAATCATCGGGTGGCCCCGCTGCCCGATCCACGAGCCCATCATCGCCGTCACCGGCTCGCCGGAAGCGGTCTCCAGCGCTTCCCATAGGTCGCTCGTCTCAGTGTTGCCGTAGGAATGGGTGGTCAGGTAGTGGCTGATCCCCTTGCGGAACGTCGAGGAGCCCAGATATTGCTCGAGCATGCGGAGGACGGCCCCGCCCTTCTGGTAGGTGAGAACGTCGAACATGGCTTCGGCCTCTTCGGGTCGCCCGACCTCGTATTCCACGGGCCGGGTCGCCCTGAGACCGTCGATCGCCAACGCGGCGGACTTCCCG
>PMHU01000139.1 GCA_003156795.1 Acidimicrobiaceae bacterium | reverse complement strand
GTCCTCAACCACCTGGGTGAAGGGGTTGGGTGCACTCGACGTGGGGGTACCGGACGCCGTTGTACAGAAGCTCCATGCCGGTGGTGCCCGGCGGGCACAACGGGCTCCCCGGTGTGGTGGGTATGACCGTGACGACCTTTACGGCGGCCGTGGGAGACCCACACGGCACNNGACGTCGACGAGTATCTCGGGTGACCGCCGGTGGTGCCGTGCTGGGCCAGACACCTTCCGAGCATCGCCGCCGACGCCTTCGCCTCCTGGGCCACCGGGTCCCCCGCCGGGCGGAGAACTTGGACGATCGCGATGGCAACGGCTACCACCGTGAGGATAAGGGGGACCACCCTCCAGCGCGTCCATCGACCCGGCCGCGCCACCCGGTGGCTCGGATCCCATCCGGGCGGGAGAGGGGGGGCGTCGACGCCGTGGGCCCACCCAACCCATCGCTGCCCATCGGGGTCGTAGAAGCTGATCCGACCTGTGTCGTCTCGACTCCATCGGACGCCACGGTGGGTGGTCTCGCCGCCGTCGTCCGTGCCTGTCACTTGAGCAGCCGCGACATCCGGCGGTCGGCCAGGGAGCGGCCCCCGGTTTGGCAGGTCGGGCAGTACTGCAAGGACTTGGTGGCGAAGGACACTTCTCGGACCGTGTCGCCGCAGACCGGGCAGGGTTGGCCCGTGCGCCCATGCACAGCGAGCCCGCTCTTCTTCTCCGACTTGAGGCCGCCGGCTTTGAGCCCCACAGATCGTTCGACCGCGTCGCCGAGAACCCGCAACATCCCGGCGTGGAGGGCGGTCACTTCCTCGCCGGTCAGCTTGCTCGCGGTCTTGAACGGGGACAGCTTGGCCGCGTGCAAGGCCTCGTCCGAGTAGGCGTTGCCGACTCCCGCGATCACAGACTGATCGGTCAGCACGGTCTTGATGTTGCCGGTCCGACCGGCCAGCAGAGCAGCCAGCTCAGCGACCCCGAAGCCCGGGCCGAGCGGGTCGGGGCCGAGGCGCGCTACGCCGTCGACCTCGAGGGGATCGCGCACCACCCATAAGGCCAGCCGCTTCTCGGTCCCTTGCTCGGTCACGTCGAAGCCGGCCCCACCCGACAGCCCGAACCGCAAAGCGAGAGGTCCCCGACCCGGACGGGCACGCGCCGGCGGGATCTTCTCCCTCCAGTGGACCCACCCGCCCCGGGCCAGGTGCATCACGAGCCAGAGATCGCCGGTCCCGATCATCAGGTACTTGCCCTTGCGCTCGACATCGGCGACGGTTCGGCCGACAAGGGACTCGACGGGTGGCTGGTAGGTCTTCAAGGCGGAAAGAGCTGCCACTTCGGCCCGCTCGATCACTTTCCCTCCGCACTCGACGCGCAAGAAGCAGCAGAGCGCCTCGACTTCGGGTAGCTCCGGCATCGCCCTCTACACGCCTGTGTGGCCGAACCCGCCCAGCCCGCGCTTCGATTCGGGGAGCGCGGCGGCCAGCACGAACGTCGCCTGCTCCACCTTCTGGACGACGAGCTGAGCGATCCGGTCCCCGCGACGGATCTCGAAGTCGGCGCTGGGATCGGTGTTGATCACGATCACGGCCAACTCGTCCCGGTAGCCGGAGTCGATGAGACCTGGACTGTTGGCCAGCGTTATGCCGTGGCGCAAGGCGAGGCCGCTGCGAGGCTGCACGAATCCGGCGTACCCCTCGGGTATGGCCATCCGGATCCCGGTCGGGACGAGGGCCCGGCCTCCGCCTGCCTTCACGACCGCCCCCACCCGGGCCACGAGGTCGGCTCCGGCGTCGCCAGGACGGGCGTACGCCGGGAGTGGAAGGTCCGGATCGAGGGCGACGACCGCTATGTCGAGCACCGCTCCAAACTAGCCCTGAGCCGCGTGTTGGCTCGGCGCTAAAGGCCCAAGCCACTAAGTTCGACGGGTGCTCGCCTGGATGGATCTCGAAATGACCGGCCTGGACCCAACCCGCCACGTCATCGTCGAAATCGCGACCCTTATCACCGATGACGACCTTGAAGTCGTGGCCGAGGGACCCGACCTGGTCATAGCCGCAACCGCCGACGAGCTGGCCCAGATGGACGACGTGGTGCGCGCCATGCACACCAAGAGCGGCCTGCTGACCGCCATCGAAGCTTCGACCGCCACCCTGGAGGAAGCGGGCCAGGCCACGCTCACATTTCTTCGCGAGCACATTCCTGCGACCGGCCAGGTCCCGCTGTGCGGGAACTCGATCGGGACCGACCGCAGATTTCTCGCCACCTACCTCCCCGACGTCGAGTCGTATCTCCACTACCGCTCCATAGACGTGTCGACCATCAAGGAGCTGGCCCGACGGTGGTACCCGGAGGCCTCCGCCAACGTGCCGAAGAAGGCCGGGTCCCATCGGGCCCTCGGTGACATCCTGGAGAGCGTCAACGAGCTTCGGTATTACCGGCGAGCGGTATTTCGAGACAACGGCCCGACGGCCTGAGATTCGGCCGGAAACTCACGAAGGACCCTGTTCAAAACCTACTCCCGCATGGCACGATGGAATAGGGCCCGCGCGGTGGGCCTCGAAGGAACTCTCCGGCAGACTTGAATCGGCCGGCGGATCAGCAGGGAGGTTGCGTGAGCGATCAGCGGGCGAGCGAACCAGCCATCCGGGCGCCAGACGACATCGTCGAGGACGCACCCGACCATCGCAAAAGAACGTCGAGGCAGGTGCGGCACACCGCCCGGACCCGGCTGCACCTCATGACCGGCGATGACGAAATGCTGGAGGACGCCGACCTCCTGTGCCCCCGGTCACCACACGACCTCGGGCGCAAGACTTCACCGCCGCCCCGCAAGCAGCCCAAGCCGGGTCGACGGTCGGGATTCAAGGTCTGGAAGACGCCTTTCTGGAAGCGGCGGCGCACCCTGTGGGCCGAGCAGAACGCGGCCGCCCGCCGCATCGTCGAAGCGGACTAGGCCTCGGCCCGGTGCTCGGGCCTCCACCTCAGGTCTTGGGCTCGAATTCGAGGGCCAGCGAGTTCATACAGAAGCGCTGGCCCGTGGGCTGGGGTCCGTCGTCGAAGACGTGGCCCAGGTGCCCACCGCATTTGCGGCACCGCACCTCGGTCCTAAGCATGCCGTGGGCGCGGTCCTGGACCAGCTCGACGGCATCGGCAACAGCCGGCTCGTAGAAGCTCGGCCACCCGCTGCCGGACTCGAACTTGGTAGCCGAGTCGAACAGGACGGCGCCGCAGCCGGCGCAGCGGTAAGTGCCATCGTCGTGGTTGTGGACGTGCTGGCCGGACCACGGCGCCTCGGTGCCGGCCTTGCGGAGCACCTTGTACTGCTCAGGACTGAGCTGGGACTTCCATTCCTTGTCTGACTTCTCCACTTCAGGTGCCATGCCGCCAGAGTAGGACTACCACGTGTCTACGCACGGCCGCTTCTTACCTGTCCGCGGCTCCGGTGCTGGAGACGACCGAAGGACGGCGAGAATCCGCATCCGGGTCTCGGCCGGGTCTATTACGTCGTCGAGCTCGAAATGGGTGGCGGCGTTGAGAGCCTTGCCGTTGCGGTATGCGGCTGCTACCAGCCGCTGGTACAGGGCGTCCCTAGCGGCTGGGTCGGACTCGGCCTCCAGCTCCTTCCGGAATCCGAGCTGCACGGCCCCTTCGAGGCCCATCCCCCCGATTTCACCGGTGGGCCAGGCGACCGTTAGAGCCGGGGTGCGGAAGCTCCCGCCGGCCATCGCTTGGGCACCCAGGCCGTAGCCTTTGCGCAGGATGACGGTGACGTACGGGATCGTCACGCTGGCGCCGACCACAAACATCCGGGCGAAGTGGCGGACTTGGGCGGTGCGCTCCGCTTCGGGCCCCACCATGAACCCCGGGGTGTCGCACAAGAGCACGACGGGCAGGTCATGGGCGTCGCACAGCTGCAGGAAGCGGGCGGCCTTGTCGGCCGCGTCGGAGTCGATGGCTCCCCCGAGGTGGCCCGGGTTGTTGGCCATGATGCCGACCGGCCGCCCTTCCAACCGGGCTATCGCGGTCACCATCCCTGGCGCCCACGCCGACCGGAGCTCCAACACGGACTCGGTGTCGGCCAGGCCTTCGACCACCGAGCGCACGTCGTAGACGCGCAACCGGTCCTCGGGAATGACGCCGCGCAGCAGCTGCTGATCTGCGCACCCCCACTCCGCCGTCTCCCCTTGGAAGTACCCGAGGTACTTCTTGGCCGCCGACACCGCTTGCTCCTCGTCGTCGACCAGGACGTCTATCACCCCGTTGCCCGACTGGACCGAACTGGGACCCACCTCGTCGGGATGGAAGCGTCCCAGTCCCCCGCCTTCGATCATCGCTGGACCAGCCATGCCGATGCTCGAGTCACGGGTGGCGATGATCACGTCGCAACAGCCGAGCAGGGCGGCGTTCCCGGCGAAGCAGCGACCCGACACGACTCCGACCAGCGGTACCAAACCACTGAGCCGCCCGAAGAGCGCGAACGCCATCACTTCCAGGCCCGAGACCTGGGGGGCCGCCGTATCACCGGGCCGGCCTCCCCCGCCCTCGGCGAAGAGCACGACGGGCAGACGGAACCGCTCGGCCAGCTCGAAGAGCCGATCCTTCTTCCGGTGCCCCTGATAGCCCTGGGTGCCAGCCAGCACCATGTAGTCGTATGAGACGACAACACACCGGGACTGTTCACGGCCAAACAAGGCGCCGTTGACGGATGCCACCCCTCCGATCAGTCCGTCGGCGGCCGTGTTGAGAACGAGGTCCTCGACGCGGCGGCGGTCGCGCTGGGCCGCGATGGCCAGGGCGCCGTATTCCACAAACGTCCCCGGGTCGCACAGGTCTTCGAGGTTCTCGCGAGCGGTCCGGTGTCCCCGGTCGTGCCGTCGGGCCACGGCTTGGGGGCGGGCCTGGTCGGCCGTCATGGCCTGACGCTCGAGTACCTCGGCCAGATCAGGGCGAATTGCGGCGGGATCGGTATCGACGGCCGAGCGCTCTGCGGAGTCGTCCCCGTCGCCGTCCTCGACGACGAGCAGTCGATCGCCCGCCGACACTGTGGCGCCGAACTCGACCGCGACCGAGTGGACGGTGCCGGTGGAGGCGGCCGGCACCTCGTGCTCCATTTTCATCGACTCCAGGATCACGACCGGACGGCCCTCGCGAACGGTGTCGCCCGGACCGACGAGCACTGCGGCGACGGTGCCGGACATCGGCGCGACCGTCGCGGTGCGGGTCTGGTCGGGAGGTTTGATGTCGCGAACCCGGGTCAGCCGAGCGCCGGAGAGGACACTCCGACGCCGCCGCGGGTCGACCCCCCGTAGCGGGCCTTCTCCGATTCCAAATCGAGGGCCTTGGTCATCTGATCGATCTCGACGGGAAGGCGGTCGGCTGGTACCAGCCAGCACACTTCGAACTCGAGGCCATCGGGGTCGTGCGCGTACAGCGCCTTCGTAGCGCCGTGATCGGATGCGCCGACCAAGCTGCCGACGTCACGAAGCTTGCCCGCGAGGCGGTCCAATTCGTCGAGCGTGTCGACCTCCCAAGCGATGTGGTACAGCCCGACCATGCCTCGCCCGGCCTTGGACGCCTCGGCGTCTGCACCTATCTGGAAGATCCCGAGGTCGTGGTCGTTGGTGCTGGCCGGCGCCTGCAGGAAGACGGCCTGACCGGGAATCTCAAAACGGACGCTGAAATCGAGGACGTCACAATAGAAAGCCTTGGTGCGGGCGACGTCGCGGACGTAGAGGACGGCGTGGTTCATCCGGGTGACTGGCATCGGCAGCCAGGATACGGCGGAGTAAGAGCGTCAGCGTCCAATCGTCTGGGAGATCGCTTCAACCGGGTCTCGGGGTCGATACGACTGGGGTCGACGTTGCTGCTAGAACCGGGCGATGGCCGCGATCAGCTACCCACCGGCGCGACGTTCCGACGTCGCAGACGAGTTTCACGGCGAATTGGTCCCTGACCCATACCGCTGGCTCGAGGACCCCGACGACCCGGAGGCGGCCGCCTGGATCACCGCCGAGAACAGCCTGACCCAAGCGGTGCTGGCCACGGAGCCGGGCCGCCCGGAGATCCGAGCTCGGATCACCGAGCTGTGGGACTACCCGAAGTCGGGCGTGCCCTTCGAGCGCGCTGGGCGCTGGTTTCAAACCCGAAACAGCGGCCTGCTGAGCCAGTCGGTCCTGTACGTGTCGGACTCGGTCGGCGCCGACGGCCGCGTCCTCCTCGACCCGAACCTGCTGTCCTCTGATGGCACCGCCGCCGTCACCGGTCTCGCCGTCAACAAGGACGGAACCCGCGTCGCCTACGCCGTGAGCCGTGCCGGGTCGGACTGGATGACGTGGCGGGTTCTCGACGCCGAGACCGGCCGGGACCTGCCGGATCGAGTCGATTGGTCCAAGTTCTCCGTAGCCGCCTGGACCGCAGATGGGTCCGGCTTCTACTACTCGGGCATGGACCGACCGACCGAGGGAGGCGAGTACCGCGACCAGAGCCGAGGCTTGCAGGTCCGCTTCCACCTGCTGGGAACCGACCAGGCCGAGGACCGCGTCGTTTTCGCATCGCCCGAAGAACCAGACGGGATCCCTAGTGCCGAAGTGAGCGACGACGGCCGCTATCTGATCGTCACGGTCAATCGCGGCACCGCGCCCGAGAACCGCCTGCTGGTCATGGACTTAGGCGACGAACCTGGCGGCTTCGAGGCCGTGGCCGACGCCTTCCAAGCCAAGGTCGGATTCGTTGGCAACGAAGGTTCCAAGCTGCTTCTGGTTACCGATGACGGCGCCGAACGCAGCAAAGTCGTGACCGCTGACCTGGACCGCCCCGGCGATCCCTGGACCGAAGTCGTCCCTGAAAGTGAAGACACGCTCCTCGACGTGCAGCTCCGCGGCGGGAGGCTCGTGTGCCACTACCTGCACCAGGCCCACTCGGTGCTGCAAGTCCACGAGATCTCTGGCGGCTGGGTCCGACAAGTCGACCTGCCTGGCTTCGTTTCGGTCGTCGCCGATCCGCTCGGGGGCGGGTCGGTCTCGGGACGACCAGATCGACCTCTCGTGCATTTCCAAGTCGTGTCCTTCACAGAGTCGGGTGCCCTGTGGTCGCACGACATCGAGTCCGGCGAAACGGTCCTGGTCACAGCGTCCACTTCCCAACTCGACCCTGCCCAGTTCGTGACCGAGCAGATCTTCGTCACCTCAGGCGACGGGACCCAGGTTCCCATGTTCCTGACCCGTAAACGCGACTTGGTAGCCGACGGTGACCGCCCGGTACTGCTATACGGATATGGCGGATTCGGAGTTCCCATCACACCGTCGTTCGGAGTCACCTTTGCCGCCTGGTTGGATCGAGGTGGGGTGCTGGCTGTCGCCAACCTCAGAGGCGGCGGCGAATTTGGACGGCGTTGGCACGACGCCGGCCGTCTGGCCGAGAAGCAGAACGTTTTCGACGACTTCTGCACATGCGCCCGGTGGCTGGGCGGATCCGGTTGGTCCAGGCCCGGGCGGATCGCCATCTCGGGCGGCTCCAACGGCGGGCTGCTGGTAGGCGCTTGCATCACCCAGCACCCCGAGTTGTTTGGTGCCGCGGTAGCCGATGTGGGCGTCTTCGACATGCTCCGCTTCCACCTTTTCACCATCGGCTGGGCGTGGAAGTCCGACTACGGCGATCCCCAGGTTCCCGAGCAGTACGCGTGGCTGAAGGCGTACTCGCCCTTGCACAACGTCACCGACGGAGCGTGCTACCCCCCGACCATGATCCTGACCGGCGACCACGACGACCGGGTGGTGCCGGGCCACTCCCTCAAGTTCGCGGCCACCCTCCAGGCCGCCCAGGGTTGCGACCATCCCATATTGCTCCGGGTCGAGACTTCCGCCGGCCATGGACTGGGCAAACCGACGGGCAAGCTTATCGACGAAGCGACCGATCGCGGGGCCTTCTTGGAGTGGGCATTGGGTAGATACGCCTGAATCGGCAAACCGAGAAGTCCCCGCTCAGGTGGGCCAACCGAACTGCCGATGCCAAGGCCATGACCGCTGTCAGTAAGCGACGCGCCACGATGACCTTCGGTCTGAACGTCGTTGGCGCGCCGGCATCTGGCTCGGCGGGCTAGGTGCGAGGCATGGGTGCGCGCCTCAGGAGGCGGCTCCGAGCCCGACATCCAGACAGCGGCTTCACGCTCGTAGAACTGGTCGTGGCCATGCTCCTCATTGCGATCATGATGTCTACTTCCCTGTATGCCGTTCTCCAGGGGCTGGGGTTGTCGCGCGACAGTCAGGAGCGGGTGGTCGCCAGCAACGTGGTGACCGGGATCCTTGAGAAGATCGAGACGACGGCCCTCACCATTTCAGGCTTCGAGAGCCTGGCGCCTACCACCCAGAACCTGCCGTCCCAGACAATCCAAAACACCACCTTCAAGCTGAGTCAGACGACCGAGTGGGTCAATCGTGGAGTGACGGGAACGGTTTGCAACAGCGGCACCAACTCCTCCCTCATCCTCAGAGCCACCGTGGTGGCAACCTGGGGCTTCGGTTCCGAGTCCGTGACCGACAGCACCCTGATCGCGCCGCCCAACGGCGCATTGAGCTCCAGTAACGGGTCGCTGCCGGTCCAGGTCGACCAGCCGAACGGCAGCGGATTCGCAGGCGCCACCGTCACAGCCACGCCTGCCTCCGGGAGCGCCACCTCCATCACGACTGGAAGCGACGGCTGCGCCTTCTTCGCTCAGCTGACCCCTGGTGCGTACACCGTCACGGTGACCAGCGCAGGCGGCGTAGACAACTACGAACGCACGACCTGGTCGTCTGCTGTGACGCCGAGCCTGTACACACTCCAAGTCACCGCCGGCGGGGAGCAGAACAGCCTGGCGAGCGGTCTGATCGACTACTCGCAGGGCGGCACGGTCAACTGGTCCTACACCCAAGCGTTCAGCTCGACCCCGCTGACGCCGGCGACCGGCATGCCCATCTCGATCGACAACCCGAGCCAGAAGCTGACCAACAACATGTACTCCTACCCCTATTCGGGTTCGACGTCAGGAGGTCTCAATCCCGTCTACCCGGACACCTACGCCATCTTCGCGGGCGGGTGCACCGACGCCGATCCGAACGGAAGCTCAACCGGATCGAGCCCACAACCGTTCTACCCGAGTTCGACCTACCCCAATATTGCGTCCAGCGTCATCGTGACCGCAGGCGGGACCTCCACGGCGACGGTGCCCCTGTACCCCCTCAACATCCAGATCACGAGCAAGTCGACCGGCGCCGCCATCACGACGGCCACCAGCAGCACGTCCCCATCTGCAGTGGCCGGGGGCGGCGGGATCTGCGAGTCGGGCTCGCCGACCTACACCCTCAATCCCGTCAGCGCCGGGATCAGCGATACCGCCGTCGGCCTCGGCGAGCTGGTGATCAGCGCTACCGTCACCAGCGCCGGCAAGACCATGTCCGGAACCGCCACGGTATGGGTGAAACCTGACGGGGTCTACACCGTGTCGAGCGGCATGCCCGGCACCGAGATCTACAGCTTCACGGGCACGGGCGGATCGGTTGCGGTGCCCGTCTCATGATGAGCTCGATCCGCCACCGGCTTTCCAGCCGACGCCGTGGCGCCCGCGACCGAGGCATGAGCCTGATCGAGATCACCATTGCGATGTTGATTCTCTCACTCATCGTGCCCGTGATCTACGGACTCCTCGACTCGGTCGAACAGGACGAGGTCACCGTGGCCAGTCGCGACGTCGCGGGCGGGCAGGCTCAAGTCATCGACGAAATCCTCAGCCGCCAGATCCACGCGGCGGCGCTCCCGACGACTGGGGGCTCGACCACCGCCATCGTCTCCGCCACCGCCGACACCCTCCAGTTCTACGCCTCACTCGGCAACGCCAACGGGCCCACCGAACTGACGATCAAGACGTCTCTGACGTGTGTCAGTTGCACCACTTACAACATGGTCGAGACCCTCGTCCAGCCCGGTCCCGGGGACAGCTACACCACCGGGACGACCACCACCTCGGCGATCCTGGGAACTGGGGTGGTCCCTCCTTCAACCACCACGGTCGGCACCGATTGCTCGACCACCAACCCAGGGATCTTCCAGTACTACAACTCGAGCGGCACCTGCCTCCTTCTCGGAACCGGAACGTCGCCGCCCGCACTGACCAGCTCGCAGGGCTCGAACGTCGACAATGTGACCGTGACGCTCACCACCTTGGACGTGCTAAGGCCCAAGACGTCCGCGAACGTTACCTACACCATGCAGCTGACCCTACCGAACGTTGACTATTACGATGAAACGACGACCACTACATAAGAACGCGGCAGCTCGGGGGAAGTCCTCGGAGAACGGCATGGCCTTGGTGATCACCATCATCGTCATGTTCGTGATCGTGACCCTCATCACCGTCATCTTCAACGAAGGAATCCAAGCCCTGCCTCTGGCCCGCCAGTCGCAGGACTTCCAAGCCGCGTTGCAAGCGGCCGAATCAGGGGTCCAGGACTACATCAACCGGCTGGACAACAACACGGCCTATTACCTGTCTCAGTACGACTCCACCAACCCGGCCCTCGAGAACGACAGCAGCGGTACGCCCACCTGGACCACGTGGGCGGCGGTGGCGGGAACGAACGTCAGCGAGTGGTACCGCTACGCGGTCAACAGCACGAACACGGCCAAGACCGGGATCGTGTATCTCATCGTGTCGGGCGCCGCCGGGCAAAACCCCGCCACCAGCAAGAGCTACACGGTGCGAACGATCAAAGAAGGCATATCACTGACCGGTTTCACCAGCTTCCTCTACTTCACCGACTACGAGATAGACGACCCGGCCATCGTCTCCGGTTTCTCGGCCACGGTAGGGGGCAAGAGCCTGACCTACACGCAGGACTGTCTGTACCACGCCTGGCAGTACAACTCCTACACCAAGGCTTACGGACCGGACTCGACCAACTGCTCCAACTACGCCATCGACTTCGTTTCCGAGGACACCCTCAATGGACCCATATTCTCCAACGACGAGTTTCACATATGTGGGGCGGCCGCCTTCCCGCAAGGGGCGACGTCAGCGTACGATCAAGGCACGGCCGCCAGCGTGGCCGGCAGCACCTCGTACGGCAACCCGGGCTCCTACGACAGCACTTGCTCAGGCACTCCGACGTTCGGCGGCACCGGCGCCCAGCCGGCCGGCGGAGCCGACGAGCCGTTCCCGGCGACCAACACGAACCTGGAAAACGACCTGGCCACGACCAACTCCGGCGGTGGATGCGCCTACGCCGGGCCCGTCGGGATCGTGTTCAACAACACCGGCACCATGACGGTGACGCTGCCGGCCGGTTCCACCTACATGTCCTCGGTGCTGAGCAGCTCCTGGTCCACCTCGGCCTGCGGGACGAATCCCACCGGATCGACCAACGGGGTTGCCACCGTCAACCTGCCCCCCAACGGCCTCATCTACGACGAAAACCCTTCCAGCTGCGCCAGCTCGACGTGCGACGCCAACGCCTACGTGAGCGGGTCGGTCAACGGCCAGGTCACGGTCGGCTCGCAAAACAACATCACAATTGGGTGTCCCTCGACCTGTCCCTCCGGGGATACGGGAAGCTTGACCGATGCCGACAGCCTGACGGGCACGGACATGATCGGCCTCTCGGCCACCAACTACATCCAGCTGCCCGACAGCAACACGTATCAGCTGGGCAGCCAGACCAAGACCATGAGTACTGTGTCCAACCTCACCATCGACGCGGCCATGGTCGCCCTCGACCACTCCTTGTGGCTGCCGGGGTGGTCGTCTGACGGGACTCTTGGGACGCTCACCCTCAACGGCAGCATCGCCCAGGAGTACCGCGGTCCGGTGGGAGCGCACAACTCGTCAGGGACCCTGGTGGACGGCTACTCGAAGGACTACACCTACGACAACCGCCTCAAGTTCCAACAGCCCCCGTACTTCACATCGCCCACCCTGCCGAACTGGATCGATTCCAGCTTCGCGGAGTGCAACGCCACGCCCACGCCGGCGACGACGACCTGCTAACGGCCTCAAACGCTGGTCAGCGCAGCTAGACGTCGGGCGTCGTCCTCCTCCAGCTCGCTGAAAGCCAGACGGTAGCGCCACCCGTCCCCGAACTCCTCGACCGCCACCGTGGACGCCCCGGAAACGATGGTCGTGCCGTCCGGGAGCTTGAGGATGACCATGGGGTCGCCGGCGCCCTCCACCGGCCGAAGGGTCTCCACGCACAGCCCGCCGACGCTCACGTCGACGGTCCGGCCCGGTATCCCCGCCAGGCGGGAGCCGTCGTCGACCGGGCACAGGGTGACGACCAGATCCATCCGGCGGCGGGGCCAGCGCCGACGCTGGATGCGTTCGATCGCGATTCCAGGCTCACACGTCACGGTCAGCCCCTCCGAAGTCGCCTGGCCGGAAAGCCGGAACAGGGCCTCAGGAGCGAAAACGCTTATGGTCACCTGGCGGGCTTCACCGCTCGACCAGCACTCCTGGTCACAGGCGACGACCACGACGTCGCCTTCAAGCAAGGCGGCGGTACCCGTCACTTCCAGGGCTTCTCCCTCGATCAGAGCCGGGTGGCCCTCCAAGCTTTCCAACCAGTTTGCGTGATCCATACCGTCCCTCCGGGTCGGCGATCGCTCCGGTGCTGCTGTTGCTGCACCAGTCAAGCATCTACGACCCCCACCCAGAAGCACCGGCCCGACTGTCGGCCTGACGAGGGGGTCCATTATCGTCGGGCTGTTGCATCCAGCCGGATTGGAAAGGTAGGCGACTGTGCCCGGAATGGGTAGCGGTCTGAGCACCAACGACCCCACCATCGTCGCCGCTTTCCACCGGGCCCTTTTTCACCAGGGCTTCGTCATCTTTCTGCTCCTCACCCTCGTCGCGATCGCGTGGAGTTTCCTGCGATCCATTCAGCTGAGGCGGGCCGTCCTTAGCGAGTCGGGCGCCAGCGAGAAGGGAACGGTGACTGGTGGCGTGACTGGGGCCGTCGCACCCGAGCCGGTCGCCCGGCGCCTCATCCGGATCTCATTCGGGCTCATCTGGATCTTCGACGGGATCTTGCAGGGTCAGGCTTCCATGCCGCTCGGAATGATCCCCCAAGCGGTCCAGCCGACCGCTGCCGCATCGCCGACCTGGGTCCAGCACCTGGTCAACAGCGGATCGACGGTCTGGACGTACCATCCGGTGTCGATGGCCGCGGCGGCAGTGTGGATACAGGTCGGCATCGGCCTCTGGCTGCTCGCCGCACCCCGAGGCAATTGGTCGCGATTGGGCGGGGTCGCAAGCGTCGCTTGGGGCCTCGCCGTGTGGGTGTTCGGCGAATCCTTCGGAGGCATCTTCGCCCCCGGGCTCAGCTGGCTGTTCGGCGCGCCAGGCGCGGTCCTGTTCTATTGCATGGCCGGCGTCCTCATCGCCTTGCCGGAACGTTCGTGGCTGCAAGCCCGCCTGGGCCGGCTGATCCTCGCCGTCATGGGCCTGTTCTTCGTCGGCATGGCCGTGTTGCAAGCCTGGCCCGGGCGGGGCTTCTGGCAAGGGCAGGCCGGGCGCGCTGAGAACGCCGGGACGCTGACCTCGATGCTCCAGCAGATGGCCCAGACCCCGCAGCCCCACCTCGCCTCGTCGCTCGTATCAAGCTTCTCGTCATTTGACGCAAGCCACGGCTGGGTCGTCAACCTCTTTGCCGTCATCGCCCTCGGCGCCGTCGGCGCCGCGTTTTTGACCGGAAGACCCGGCGTCGTGCGCATCGGGGTCGCCGCCGGGATCGTGCTCTGCTTGGCCGACTGGATCCTGGTCGAGGACCTGGGATTCTTCGGGGGCGTAGGAACTGATCCCAACAGCATGATCCCCATGGCGCTGGTGTTCGCCGCCGGATATCTGGCCCTCGTCCGGATCCCCGCCCCGAGCACCGAAGTAGTTAGCATGCACGTTGCCGACGCGGCGGCAAGGGTTCCGTGGCGAGAGCGGCTGAGCGCCGACCCAGCGTACGCTTTCCGGTCCATCGCGGCGCTGTCGGCAATCGGGATCCTGCTCGTCGGCGCCGCCCCGATGGCGTTCGCGGCAGCCAACCCGAACGCCGACCCCATCCTCACCGAAGCCATCGACGGTCCACCGACCACGACCGATATGCCGGCGCCCGCGTTCGACCTCGTCGATCAGAACGGACGACAGGTCACGCTGGCCGGCTTGCGGGGGAAGGCGATAGCGCTCACGTTCCTCGACCCGGTCTGCACCTCTGACTGTCCCGTGATCGCCCAGGAGTTTCGAGCCGCGTCAAAGCTCCTGGGTAGCGAATCGGGCCACGTCGCGCTCGTCGCCATCGACGCCAACCCCCGCTACATCAGCCGTGATTTTCTCGCCGCCTTTGATCAGCAGGAAGGACTCGAACACGTCGCCAACTGGGAGTACCTGACCGGATCGTTGCCGACCCTTGAGAATGTATGGAGGTCCTTCGCGGTGGAAGTCGCCTACGAGAATGGCGGCGCCATGATCGACCACAGTGACGTCGTATACGTCATCGATCCAGACGGTCATACCCGCGAAGTGTTGGACGCCGACCCCGGCCCCGCCACGCAGGCCACGGGATCTTCATTCGCCCAGACACTCGCGAACGGAATCAAGAGCGCGCTGCACTCCAGATGAGGTTCGCTCTGCCCTCACCCGGGACAGGCTTCGCAGCCTGGGGACGTAAGGCCACGGCCACGTTGGCCGGCGCGGCCCTGATTGCTGCCTGCGCCACGTCCTGCTCCAAGGGCATCTCGAGCACCGACGTAGCTTCTCCCAGCCCGTCCGGGCAAGACATCTCGTCGCTGGCGACCACCGTCGCGACGTCAGACGGCACCTGGGCCACCGTAGCCATGGGCCAGTTGAGCCAGCCCCTGAACACCTTCTGGCAGCTGCTCTTCCGACCCACTGGAGCCACGTCGTGGACCGACCAGGTCAAAGCCACCGCAGTCGCGACCAACGGCGGGCTGGTCCTCGCGTCCTCTCAGGGGAAGTCCCTGATCGTTGGGGTGCGGCCTACCAATCTCCTCACCTTCTCACCTCTCATCGACACGTTCGACGGGGGACACACGTGGACCAACGGGCTGCTTCCGTACGGGCTCGGCGCCTATCCGAGCGCCCTGGCGGCCGGCCCCTCCGGCCGGTCGCTCGCCCTTACCGACGCGCCGACGAGCGCCGCCGGGCAGTCGGTCCTCGACTCCGAGCACCTTTCCAGTTGGCAGACCCTCGTATCGCGCCGAGACCTCGCGGCGTCGGGGGCGGGACAGGCGTGTAGTGTCGCCGCGCTCACAGCGGTCGCCTTCGAAGGCAAGGTGCCCGCCATCGGGGCGCGCTGCGTCCACTCCGGTGTCGTCGGCCTATTGGCGCCGAGCCACGGAAGTTGGCGGCTCGTCGGGCCCGCCCTGCCGGAGTCTCTGCGGGCGGGTTCGGTATCAGTGATGGCCCTGGAGCCGACGAGCGAGGGGCTGTCCTGCCTGCTCACCGTCACCGGCCCGTTCGGGTCCCGCGTACTAGCGGCGTGGAGCGGCGATAGCGGCCAGACGTGGCGCCTATCCCAACCGATTCGACTTTCGGCCTCCGAAGCGGTCAGGTCCATCGGCTCCGTGGGCACGAGCGGACTGTTCGTCTTGCTGGCCGACTCGTCGGGCCCCGCTCGGGCCGAGGTCGTCTCCGGTCAAGCGGCGCCGTGGACAGCGCTGCCGACCCCACCCATCGGCACCGAGACGCTTGCCTTCGGCCCGGGTACTACGGTCGAAGCGCTCGCGGTAAGCGCCGCAGTCTTGACCGTGTGGAGTCTCGGCCCGAACTCCAGCGGCTGGCACAAGGGACAGGTGATGCAGGTGCCCATCGATTACGGCTCCTCCAGCTGATGGCGATCGTCGCCAGCGCCGGTGGGTCCATGGGCGACATGGGCGGGATGAGGAGGGTCGAGCTGTCCCTGCATACGGCCCTGACCCAATGGCAGAGCGGCCCGTTCGCCCTCGGCGTCCTCGCCGCGCTGATCGCAGTGGGCTATTGGTACTTGCGCGCCGACTGGACCCTTTCGGCCCGCGGCCGCCGGTGGCCGCGGAACCGGACCTTGGCCTTCCTCGCCGGGCTGGTCGCCATCGACCTGGCCCTGCAATCACCGGTCGCGACGTTTACCGGCACCTACTTCCAAGCCCACATCATCCAGCACCTGCTGCTCATGGTGGTGGCCCCCCCGCTGCTCGCGCTCGGCGCCCCGTCGACCCTCCTGCTCCAGACCGCGAGCCGGCGGACCAAGCAGCGATGGTTGCGGACCTTGAAGTCGCCCGTCGTGGCCGTGATCACCCATCCGATCGCAGTGTGGTCGCTGTACTTCGGGATCATGTTCGCCTTCTTCCTGAGCTCGCTGATCAACACCGCCATGCACCACATGGCCCTGATGGATGCACTGAACCTGGTGTTTCTCTTCGGAGGCACCCTCTACTGGTGGCCCATGGTCGGCCTCGACCCGATCGTGCACTGGAAAATGGGATACGGAGCCAGGATGGTCAACGTCCTGCTCGGAGGACCTCCAGAGGTGATACTGGGGCTGGCCATTCTCTCGCAGCGGACTCCGATCGCCTCGATGTACACGTTGGCCAGCACCCACGCCGGCGGCGCCCTCCTGTGGGTCTCGACGGAAGCGGCCACCATCGGCGGATTCCTACCGATCTTCTGGCAGTGGATGCGCTCTGACGAGCGCGCCGCAGCTCGCGAAGACGCCCGGGCGGCCAACCGCGTCGCCCTCGCATCCACACCTCCCTCACCGGTGTCGACGGAAGAACCGGGATCTTCAGATGCTGGCCCGGTTCGAAACGCACCGACCGGCTTGTCGGTTTGGGAAGCCAACTGGTTGGCGCGCACGGGTAAGGTCCCACTTACGAGCGCCAACGCCAGACCGGCGAACGGATCCGAGCGACCGGTAGCTCCCGAGCGCCAGGACTGACGCTCAGCGGCTCGAGCTCAAGGCGTCGCTTTCAGTCAGGTCGGCGGGGACGCCCGCCGCCTCTACGTGGACCTTGGGGATCGCCCTGTCCAGCCAACCGGGCAGCCACCAGTTGGCTCGCCCGATCACGTGCATTACCGACGGCACCAGGACCGTGCGGATGACGAATGCGTCGATGAAGATCGCCGCCGCGAACCCGAGACCGAACTCCTTGATGACCAGCTGCCCTCCGAAGATGAACGATACGAAGACGAGGATCATGATCAGGGCTGCGGCGGTGATCACCCGGCCCGTCTCGGCCTGACCGAGCGTCACGGCCTGATCGTTGTCCCCGGTATTGACCCACTCCTCGTGCATCCGGCTCACAAGGAAGACCTCGTAGTCCATCGACAGNNGACAGCCCGAACAGGATGGCGAACAGCATGACCGGGATGAAGACTTCTATAGGCCCGGTCTTGGTGTACCCGATGATGGACTTGCCCCAACCCCATTGGAACGCGGCGGTGAGTGCACCCAGGGCGGCGCCGATCGAAAGAAGGTTCATGATCGAAGCGACTACAGGGATCAGGATGCTGCGAAAGACCGCCATGAGTAGGAGGAAGGCCAGGAGGACGACTACCGCGACGAACTGCGGCATCTTGGCCGACAGGGCGTGAGAGAAGTCCTCACCCTCCGCCGTCGGTCCCCCTACGTGTATGGCCAGAGTCGTCCCTGCTTCAGCCGCCGGGATGGCGGCTCGAACGCGGTGCAGCAGCTCGCTCGTCTGCACCGCTTGGGGAGAGGTGCTGGGATAGACGACCGCAACTGCAGCCTTTCCATTTGGGCTGGTGCGGATCGGCTGGACCGACGCCACGTCGTCCTGGCCTGCCAGCGACTTGGCAAAGTCGGCGAAGTGGGTGCTGTCGGATGGGCTGTTGACTTCGGCTACCAGCTCGAGCGGACCGCTGTAGCCGGGGCCGAAGCCTTTGGCCAGCAGGTCGTACGCCTGTCGGGTCGTCGACGCCACCGGATCGTTGCCGGCGTCGGCGAGCCCCTGGCGCAGGCTGAAGAACGGAAGCGCGATGACGACGATCAGCCCCAGGGCTACCACGCTGGTGTATCGGGCCCGGCCCTGGATGCCTTGCGACCAACGCAACCAGAAGCCTTGCAGAGGCTCCCCCTGAGGGAACTCGGCCAGCCTGCGACGTTCGCCCCGTCGGAGCGCTTTCAGACCGAAGAAGCCGAGCATGGCTGGTAGGAGCGTCAGCGACGCCACCATGGTCAGGGCCACCACGAACGCGGCCGACAGGGCCACCCCGTACAGGAAGCTCACTTGCAATGCGAACATCCCGAGCAGGGCGATNNCCCACGCCGAGAGACACGAGGGTGGCGAGGATGGGCCCGAACTCGGGTATGGCGAAGACGTGGGTGAGAAGGCCGATGACGGAAGTCCCGACGCCGATCGCCATCAGCGCCGATATCAGGGGCAGCAGCGCGCACAGGATCGATCGGCGAAAAGCGAAGAACAGCACGACCAGTGACAGCAGGACGCCCAGCACCTCGCTGAATGACTGCTTGGTCCTCTCGTTGTTGGAAATGGCCTGGCCGCCCAGCTGCACGTTGAGCGACGAGCTGTCGGCTGACTGAGCCGTGCTGATTATCCGGGTCACGGCTGATTTGGGCACGTCCTGGGCCTGGGCGCTGAGGTTGACGGTAGCCAGTCCGATGGTCCGGTCGGCGCTGATGACGACCGGTTCCGGGTGACCATCGCAGCTGAAGTCGGGGGTCGCCAGGACGCACCCGTACGGCGTGCGCACCTGCCGCACATCGGGCAGCGCCGCCACCCGCTTCAGCACCGCGGTGACGGCCTGCATCGTCGCCGGATCGTCCAAGGTCCCTGACTTGGCCTGAACAACTACCTGGTCCAGGTCGCCGGCCTGGGTGGGGAAGTTCGCCTGCAGCACGGCAAGGGCGCGGCTCGAGTCAGTAGCCGGGAAGGAGAAGTTGGTGGCGTACGTCGACCCAGATGAGTGCGCTATGCCTCCGATCAGGATCAGAGCCAACAACCACGTACCGAGGACGACACGACGATGACGGAAACACCAGCGGGCAAGCGAGGCCACGGATCCTCCGGGGGGTAGGGGTCCGGTTTACGACCGTCGACGGTAGCGACCCGCCGCGGTCAACTCCCCGTCAGCCTAGTGGCGCGTCCGGCCCACCAAAAGTCTGGGTGGTGGTCGAATGACCGACGCTCACCAGAAGCGACGCAGGCGGCTCAGGGCACGCCAAGTCGGCGCCCGATGACGTTGTCGATGCTCAGTCGGCCCGCGCCGAGGGCCACGACGGCCAGCGCCAGGACGGCGAGAGCCAGGTTGAACTCGTAGCCGGTCTTGCCGGTGAGCGAGCCGATCCCGTTCGCCCACGTGACAGTGATCATCGCCATGACTTGGTCTCCGAAGAGCGCGATCGCCGCCAGTCGTGAGCCGAGACCCAGCGCGATCGCGATGGCGCCACCGAATTCGATCACCCCGCCTAAGACGGCGAATAGCCCCCCAGGTCGGAGATGGGCGGTGTCGGCGAAGAACACGGCCGTGCGGTGTATTCCCGGGCCGTTGAATGCGCCGAAGAGCTTCCCTGCTCCGTAGTAAATGAAGATCCAGGCCAACACGATACGAACAGCAATGATGGCCACGTCCAAGCCTGGGGCGGTGGGTTCTGTGCTGAAGAGGGCGGACCAGGCTTGACGAGGCTTCATTTCTGGCTGCTCGAGAGGTCGGCGGGAGCGTCGAGAGGGCGGAACGGCCCGACGAGCTGGGCGAGGAGCACTCTGAGGTGACGTGGTCGGTCGGTCGCCTGTTCGACGAGGAGCGGTCGCCCTGGAAGTCCGGTGTCGGTCCGGATCGTCTCCTCGGTTGGAAACACCGCCCGTTTAGCCATCTGATCCCAGATCGTCAGCGCGAAGCCGAGGTTCACATCCTGGGGGCCGTCCAACTTGTGGTGAATGCGGTGGTAGTTCGGACTCACAAGAATCCGTCCCAGCGGGCCGAACCCCAGATTCGTGTTCGAGTGTTCAAAGGCGACGAAGGCCGCGTAGGCCACGAGCAGCGAGGTCGGCACGGCGCCGTTGGCCACGAGAACGATCCCTGGTATCAGCGCGATTAGGTAGGAGACGTGGATGAGGGGATGGGTGCGGAACACGGTCAGAACGCTCATGTCCTCTTGTGAGTGGTGAAGCTCGTGAAAGCGCCAGAGCACCCGAATGCGGTGGTTGGCCAGGTGGGCCAGCCAGTTGCACCCGTCCATGGCGATGAATATCAAGGTGATGACGCCCCAACGGGGCACGTACCCGGTGTGCGGCACCACGGTCCACGAAAGGGACTTGCGGGCCACTTCGGCGAACGAAAGAGAGAGCGCGACCACCAGCGGGGCGACCAGCGTGGCGTTCAAGACCGTGTACAGGAGGTCCTGTCGGTAGCCCCGGGCGAGGATGGGTCGTCGTTGGGCGGGGCGCAGTCGCTCCACGATGAGGAAGGCGGAGAGAAACACCAGGGTGACGGGCCCGACGACGACTATATGCAGACCCGTCATGGCCGAGGTGAAACTGGAACCGCCCCAGCGACTCGACCAACCGATGGCGACAAGGACAGCGGCGAGGGCCACAATGGATAGCGCCGGCACGTAAATGCGAGGCGTCGGTCCCCGAGCGGAATCACCAACCGTCGCCTCCCCGAGGATCACTGCAGCCGACTCGGGAAGATGACCAACCGCATCGATCCCGACGGGGCCACCCGACTCCCGTTCCTCGATGCGAAGAGCCCTCGCCGAAACTACTCGGGCGGCCGCAGGCCGAATCTCCGGCATCGCGTGGGGTGAACCAGTCGGAGCCGCGCAAGTAGTTTCGGCTCGGGCTCTAAGGCTAGAAGCCGATGCCACCGCCTCCTCCTCCGGTCGTAGACGACGTGCCCCCCGTGGGCACGGTCGTCGACACCGTCGTGGACGACGTGCCCCCGGCGGGCGGGGTAGTCGTCGGCGCCGTCGAGGCCTTGGTGACGGCGGCGAACCACGTACCCCAGGTGTCGGTCACGTCCTGGCCGCTGACCTGCCCGGCGCTGGAGTCGCCAGTGAAGGTGTATAGGGCCATGCCGTTATAGACGACCTGCTCGCCTCCCGAGACCTTGACGGTGCCGAGTCCGGTCACGCTCGACCCGAGGTTCGGTTTGGCGCTCCCGGTCACGAGTAGCGGCGGCCAGACGGCGGCGCACGCCGCGTCGCACGGGGCGTTACCTCGGAGGGTGTAGAGGGTGAATCCCTTGTTGTTGACCAGGATCGTCCCCAGCTGGGCGTTGTTCGTCGTCGACACGAGGGCGGCCGCTGGTGCGCCTCCGGACACGACTGGCGTGCTCGGTGAGGATCCGCAGGCGGCTGCCATCGTGGCGACGATCATTAGGCCGGACAGGCTCAGCCACGCTCGACGCCACGGACTGTGATGCCGCACCCTCGCTGCCGACTGATCCTCGGTTGAGAACTGGTTCATGTCGCCTGCCTCCAAGCTGGGACCGTTTGTATCGAGTAGTACGGAAAGACCGCCCGAGGAGATTGGATGCCGTGGCGAACTGGCGCTCGTCCCGGTAGTCCGCCAGGCGGAGGACGGGACGTGGCGCAAGCCTCATCACATCTTTACGAGCAGCCGCTGGTGGTCCCACAGGATGGGCAGGCGTGGCAGCTGCCGGATCGCTGCATCTGGACCCCGCACTGGAAGCAGTAAGGCGAATCGGACTCGATTAGTGAAGGCTGGGCGGGCGGTCTGGTAGTGGATACGGGCGCCTCGTCGGGGACCAGGCCGGCGTCGAGCCAAGAGTTGCGGGTGGCCGCCTCTTCCACGCCAGGCAGCGTCTGCTGGGTGCGCTCCGCCGCGGTGAGGACGCCCAGCTCGGCCCGCTCCTCGTGCGGGAGGTAGTCGACGGCGAGGCGGCGGAATATGTAGTCGACCAGCGACTGCGCGATGCGTAGTTCGGGATCGTCGGTCATGCCGGCCGGCTCGAAACGCATGTTGGTGTACTTCTTTACGTACGTCGCCAAAGGCACGCCGTGCTGCAGGCCGAGGCTGACGGCAATGGCGAAGGCGTCCATGATCCCGGCCAGGGTCGAGCCCTGCTTCGAGACCTTCATGAACACCTCGCCGGGTCGCCCGTCGTCGTACTCCCCTACGGTCACGTACCCCTCGCAGTCAGCGACTCGAAACGCGAAAGTGCTCGAAGCGCGCTTGCGGGGTAGTCGCTCGCGTATCGGCTGCTTGACGACGACGGTGGTCTGGTGCTCGAGGGCGCTCTCCAACTCGGCGACCTTGATGGCAAGCTCTGCGTCGTGGACTTCCGCAGCTGGGGCGGTGGGATCCGCAACCGTCTTCCGGGCGGTGGCCAGAGGCTGGGCGACTTTGCAGTTGTCCCGGTAGATGGCGACGGCCTTTAGGCCCAGCTGCCAGGCCTCGATGTGGAGCTGTTCGACGTCCTCCACGGTTACCTCCTCGGGAACGTTGACCGTCTTGCTGATGGCGCCGCTGATGAAAGGTTGGACGGCCCCCATCATGCGGATGTGGCCCCGGTAGTGGATCGTGTTGTCCCCCATCGAACAAGCGAACACCGGCAGGTGGGCGGCGCTCAGGTGAGGCGCTCCGACTATCGACTTGTGTTCGTCGATGTAGGCCAGGATGTCGTTGACCTTCTCGGCGTCGTAGCCCAGCTGGGCGAGAGCCCTCGGGACCGTCTGATTGACGATGGACATGGTGCCGCCGCCGACCAGCTTCTTCATCTTGACCAAGCCCAGGTCCGGTTCGATCCCCGTGGTATCGCAATCCATGAGCAAGGCGATGGTTCCCGTCGGCGCCAGAACGCTGGCCTGCGAGTTGCGAACACCATGTTGCTCCGCGATTTCGACGGCGGTGTCCCACGATTCCTGAGCGGCGGAGAGCAGCTCGGGCGGGACCAGCTCCTCGTCGATGCCGGCCGCGGCGTCGCGGTGCATGCGCAGAACGCTGAGCATGGCGTCGCGGTTTTCCTGGTAGCCGGCGAAGGGCCCCATCCGCGATGCAGTACGGGCAGAGGTTGCGTAGGAATGCCCCGTTAGAAGAGCCGTGATCGCCGCCGCCCAAGCCCGGCCCGCCTCGGAGTCGTATGGCTCGCCTTGGGCCATCAGCAAGGCGCCCAGGTTGGCGTAGCCGA
>PMHU01000103.1 GCA_003156795.1 Acidimicrobiaceae bacterium | reverse complement strand
TGAGGTGGACCGACGAGGTTCCTTCGAGAGCTGTCGGATCGAGAGGCTCTTCGAGGAGGGAACGGATTCCGTCCTGTGTGTGGCCGAACGGGGCGAACCGGGCGCTCGGCTCCACCCGGATCCGCCCAGGCTCCTCGCGGGCCAGCCGGGTGGCCAAGCGGCAGGAATGTCCCGACCACGTGCCGTCCATGGCTCCGATGATGCGGCGGCGCCACTCGGTGATGAACCAGGCTCCGGGTCGGCTCATGAGAAAAGCGTTGCTCAGTGAAGGCTCGGCCTCGGGCGTGTCGGGGTAGTACACCGGGGCTTCCTCGCCGATCACCGACTCGGCCTCCCACAGTTCATCGGGCACGGCGCGGTGGAAGATGGTGTCGATGTCGGCGTACACGCCGCCGGCGCGCTCGAGAATGTCGAGTCGGATCACGTC
The DNA here is from genome assembly GCA_003156795.1 of Acidimicrobiaceae bacterium. Lineage (GTDB taxonomy): Bacteria > Actinomycetota > Acidimicrobiia > Acidimicrobiales > Palsa-688 > PALSA-688. The sequence goes on along the minus strand of PMHU01000103.1, from coordinate 2,523 downwards.
GGACTGGTGCGCATAGGCGTANNCGCCAGGTCCCAGTACAGTCCGTAGGGCAGGTGATGGACGTGCAGTTGGATCTCGTCGGGTCGCACCACGCGCTGGCATGAGGCAATCGCCGCATAGTGGAGTAGGTGGAAAGGCTCTTCCTGAGACCGGAGGCCGAAGACGAAGTGGACGACGCGGGGAATCACGGTCGGCTTGCCGTGCTCATGCTGTCTCCCATCAATCCGGCGCCGACTGGCAACGGACTGGCCATGCGGGTGCACATGATGGCCGAGGCGTTGGCGAGACACCATGACGTCCACCTCGTCGTCGTGGGTCTGTCGCCACGAGTTCCGGCCGCACCGTCACTTCCTCGGGGCGTGGTCGCGGTGCACGAGCTCCCTCTTGGCGCGGGGGACGGGCGGACCCGGGCGATCGGCCTGCTCTCGGATCCTGTCTGGCGGGACCGGCTTCCGTCCCTGATCCCACTTCCGGACCCACTGTCGTTTGCCTCCCCCGCCAGGTCCGGTGACGTCACCTCGACACTCAATGGTGCCGAGGTGATTGCGGTCGTCGCCCTTCGGCTCTCCACGGCACTCCTCGGCACCGCTGTGGCGGAGCGACTCGGGGTCCCTCTCATCGTCGACGCCGATGACGACGATGTTGATCTCCTCCTCCAGCAGGGACGCCCCGAGGAGGCAGCGGCGTGGGAGAGGCTGGGATCCCTCTGCTTTCGGTCAGCCACGCTGATCACGGTGGCCGGCCAGCCCGACCGCGACCGGATCAGGCGACGGTACGGTCTCGCATCGACGGTCGTCGTGGTGCCAAATGCGGTGACCGTTCCACCGCCGGTCGCCCAATCGGCNNCGAGCCCAACGTGGAGGCGGCCAGGTGGCTCGTTGGCAACGTCATGCCCCAGCTCGGAGACCAGTGGTCGGTCGATCTTGTCGGACCCTGCAGCGCGGAGGTCGAGGCCCTCGGGTCCAGCCGGGTCGTCGTCCACGGTTGGGTCGAAGACGTTGGACCTGCCTACTCGCGTGCTGACGTCGCGGCAGTCCCGATCATCGCCGGATCGGGCACCCGGATCAAGGTGCTCGAGGCNNGAGCCACAGGCCTTCGCCCGGCACATCATCTCGCTCGAGGACCCCGAGCTCGCCGTTCGTCTGGGAAGGTCGGGGAGGCGGCTGGTGGAGCGACGGTATGATTCGTCGTCGGTCATCGACTCTGCCGCCCGTCTCTTCTGGTCGGTAACCGGGCGGGACGAGGGGCCACGACAGAGCAGAGAGGAGCATCGATGGCCACCGAGGTGAGGGAACCCCAGACATCACGTCCGAGATCTCGGGCTGGCCTCGACATCAATGAGGGCCCCGACGGGTTGATCATCTACGACGGCACGAATGACCAGGTCCATTATTTGAACCATACCGCCGCCGTGATCTTCTGCTTCTGTACGGGTGACTACACCGAAGAGGCGATCGCCGAGGAGCTTCGAGCCTGCTTCGCCTTGGAGAAACTCCCGGCTAGCGACACTGCGGCCTGCCTGGCCACCTTTCGTCATGAAGGGCTCGTCGACTGAGCCTTCCCTTCCGGCATCAGTTCCAGGTGCTTTGGCACGACGTGGGCGTTGACATTGAAGACGGCTTGGCTTTCCAGCAGGTCGGGCTGATCGCCCAGCGCGCCCGGTACTCCGTCCCACCGGAGGCCGATGTCCGTCTCACCGTGCGCGGGAGTGCAGCGCTGGGGTACGAGGCGCGTGACGCCGGTGACGTGTGCGCCCGCGCCGGCTCGGTCGATGACATCCTCGATATTGCCTTCGGGCGCGTCTACCGACGCGCGGCTGAGCTGGCCAGCCTGAAGGGATGGCTGCGTGTCCACGGAGCGCTGGCCAGCGTCAATGGGCATCGCTTCGCCGTCATCGGCGCCGGCTCCACCGGGAAGATGACGCTTGCCGTCGGGATGCTGTGTGAAGGGGCGAACGTCGAAGTGGACGAGAGCTTTGTCACGCAGGACGGACGGGCCCTCGGTGTGGCTCGCCGATTCCACGTCAAACCGGGCACCGCCGCCGTCGTGACCTCGGCCACCTGGCTGGCCGACGCCCCGACGTTCGGAGATCCGGCGATCCGGGCGGTCGATCCGACGGAACACGGCTTTGCATGGGATCTCCCGGTTGGACCGGTTGATGAGGTCATCCTGCTCCGTCGGACCGACGGACCGTCCCGCCTTGAGCCGGCTTCGGCGACGGAGGCGGTGCGGGAGGTGATCAGCCAGACCTTTCCCCTTTTCGAAAAGCGAGGGTCCATCGTGCGCCAGGCCACGAACCTGGTGGCCCGGTGCCGGTGCCATGCATTGCATGCGGGGCCGGACGGTAACGCTCCTGTCTTGCTGGAGTTGCTTGTCTAGCCCCCGGTGGTGCCCTATCGTGTTGGCTTCACCGCGTCACGGAGGCTCCATGGAAGAAGCGAAGGGGTTCGAGGAACCAGGGGAGGACGCGGCGCGGTCCGGGTTCGACCGCCGGACATTTGTGAAGCGGGTGGCCGTGACCAC
>PMHU01000233.1 GCA_003156795.1 Acidimicrobiaceae bacterium | reverse complement strand
CACCATCCGCTGGACCTGGTTGGTGCCCTCGTAAATCTGGGTGATCTTGGCGTCGCGCATCATGCGCTCGACGGGAAAGTCGTTGGTGTAGCCGTTACCGCCGAGCAGTTGCACGGCGTTGGTGGTGACTTCCATGGCGACATCGGAAGCGAAGGCCTTGGCCATGGCGCCGGCCGCGTTGAGATCTCCGTCTGGGTCGCCCTCGTCGATGATGGAACAGGCCCGGTAAGTCAGGCCGCGGGCCGCCTCGACCTTCATCGCCATGTCGGCGAGCATGAACTGGAGGCCTTGGAGCTCGGCGATCGGCTTGCCGAAAGCCCGACGTTCCTTTACGTAACCCACGGCGAAGTCGAGCGCGCCCTGGGCGATCCCGAGCGCTTGAGCCGCAATCGACGGGCGGCTGCGGTCCAGGGTGTGCATGGCGATCATGAAACCTTGGCCCTCCTGGCCGATCAGGTTGGCGGCGGGAACGCGCACGTCGTCGAGAATCACTTCGCCGGTGGGGCTGCCGTGCATGCCCATCTTCTTCTCGAGCTTGCCGATCTGGAGACCGAAGTCCCGCTCGACCAAAAAGCACGACACTCCCCTGGCCCCGGCCGCGGGGTCGGTCTTGGCGAACACCACATAGATGTCGGATATCCCGGCGTTCGTGATCCAGTGCTTGCGGCCGTTGAGGACATAGGAGTCGCCGTCGCGCACCGCCCGCGTGCTCATGGCCGCCACGTCGCTGCCGGCGTCGACTTCGGACAGGCAGTAGCTGCCCTGGATCTCGCCCACGGCGTAGGGAGGCAGGTACTTGGCCTTCGCTTCCTCGGTCGCCCAGTTGGCGATCGGGGTGGCCGACAGGCCGTTGATGGCCATCATCAGACTGGTTGACCCGCAGACCCGGGCTATCTCCTCGATCATGATGGCCTTGGTGACGTGGTCGGCGCCGGCCCCTCCGTATGCGGTCGGTATGGCCAGGCCGGGCAGCTCCATGGCGACGCATTCCTTGAAGTTGTCCCACGGGAACTCGCCTGTAGCGTCCACCTCGGCGGCTCGGGGCGCGAACCGCTCTTCCGAAAGTCGGCGGACCGCGGCCCGGAAATCCTTCTGCTCGTCGCTGAGACTCATCGGCTGCACGCCGTCCATGATGCCACGGCACGGTGAATATCATTGGACGTCCTAGGACCAACGACGGCCAAAATCCGGCCTGGCGCCCGGGCCGGGCATAACGAATAGGGTCTGCCGGCGTGCTCGCTCTCCTTTTTCCAGGTCAAGGATCTCAGCGACCCCAAATGGGCGCCCCGTGGCGGGACCACCCGGCCTGGCCCCTGGTGGACAAGCTTTCCGAAGCCACCGGCCGCGACGTGGGCGAGCTGCTGGTCGACGCCGACGCCGAGACCCTGAAGGCCACCCGCAACGCCCAGCTGGCCGCGTTCGCATTGAGCCTCGTGGTGCTGTACGCGGCTCGCTCGAGCGGCCTCGAGTACGTCACCGTTGCCGCCGTCGCCGGCCACAGCCTCGGGGAGTACACCGCCCTGGTGGCCGCCGGTGCCCTCGACCCCGAAGGTGGGGCCCGCCTGGTCGCGGCCCGAGGCGACGCCATGCAAGCCGCCGCCGACGCTTCGCCAGGGACGATGGCCGCGGTGCTCGGCCTCGACCTCGACCTGGTCGCCCGAGCCTGCTCCGGTGTGGAAGGCGCCTGGCCGGCCAACGACAACGCCCCCGGTCAGGTCGTCGTCGCCGGCACAGCTGCTGGCGTCGAAGCGGCAGGGGAAGCGGCCAAGGCCCTCGGGGCCAAGCGGGTCATGGCGCTCGCGGTCGGCGGCGCTTTCCACTCGCCGCTCATGGCGGCGGCCCAGGGTCGCTTGGATGCCGCCCTAGATGCCGCCCACTTCCACGACGCGACCGTCGACGTCGTGGCCAACGTGGACGCCACGGTCCACCGGGACGGATGGGCCTCGCTGTTGTCCAGGCAACTCGTCTCCCCGGTGCGGTGGCGGGAGTCGTTGCAAACCCTCGCCGGGCAGGGCGTGACCCACTTCCTCGAGCTGGGACCCGGTTCCGAGCTGTCAGGGATGGTCAAGCGATCGGTCGAAGTCTCCGAAAGGACCAACGTCGCCACCCCAGCCGACGTCGACCGCCTGGTCGACTTCCTGGAGGGCGCCCGCTAGGGCTCTACCGCGCCTGTGCCGATCCGACCAGCTCGTCACGCAGGTCGCGTTTCATGACCTTGCCGGCCGGGTTACGCGGCAGCTCATCCTCGTAGAACCACACCTTGACCGGCACCTTGAACCCGGCCAGGTGGGCGCCGACGTGCTGCTGCAGGTCGGCCTCGGTAGCCGACATCCCCCGGCGCAAGTGGACGACAGCACCGACCTCTTCGCCGAGGACGGCGTGAGGGATCCCGATGACGGCCGCCTCGGCCACCGCCGGGTGCTCGTAGAGCACGCTTTCGATCTCGACGCAGTACACGTTCTCGCCGCCGCGGATCAGCATGTCCTTGGCCCGGTCGACGATGTACACGAATCCTTCCTCGTCGCGGCGGGCCACGTCACCGGTGTGAAGCCAGCCGTCGCTGAAGCTCTCGGCCGTGGCATCGGGACGGTTCCAATAGCCCTTGACCACGTTGGGACCCTTGATCCAAAGCTCGCCCGTGTCGCCCGTCGCCACTTCGTTGCCGTCCGGGTCGACCACTTTGACCGTGACGACGGGGACGGGCGGGCCGACGCTGTCGGGCTTGGCCAGGTAGTCCGCACCGGAGTTCATGGTCGAAAGCGACGACGTTTCGGTGAGGCCGTATCCGTTGGAAGCTGGGGTGGAGCCGAAATGCTCCTGGACCCGGCGGACCAGCTCGGGCGGGGCGGGGGCGCCGCCGTAGCCCACGCCCTTGATCGATGACGTGTCTGTGGTGGCGAAGTCGGGATGGTCGAGCACTTGCATGACCATGGTGGGCACCCCACCGAAAGTCGTGACGCGCTCCCGCTCGATCAGAGCGAGCGCGGGCCCGGCGTCCCACCTGTACATCATGACCAGCTTGCCCCCGGCCAGAATGTTGGCCACCAGAATCGAGTGGCAGCCAGTGGCGTGGAACAGCGGTACCGACAAGAGGTAGGAGTTCTGGTCCGTGCCGCCGGCGAGAACGTCAACGCCGGTTCGGGTCGCGTTGCGCACGTTGACGAAGAAGAGGCTGATGGGGTTGGTGCAAATGTTGCGGTGGGTGCCGAGGGCGCCTTTGGGCCGCCCGGTCGTGCCGGACGTGTAAAAGATGGTGGCGTCGTCGTCGGTAGCGACGGTCACCTCAGGCACGTCGATGGTCTCCGGGAGTTCTCCCAGGACGTCCTCCCAAGCGAGCATCCCTTCCGGACGGGCGTCGCCCTTCGATGCAACCACGATCGTCTGCTCCAAGTCCGGTAGCTCGGCCAGGTGCTCGGCGACCCGTCCGGCCCGGTCGGCGTCGGCAACGAGGACCTTGGTCCCCGAGTCCGAAAGGCCGTACTGCAACTCTTCTCCGGTCCACCAAGCGTTGAGGGGAACCACCACGGCTCCCGCCGCCGACGCGCCCCAGAAGGCCACGGACCACTCCGGGAGGTTGCGCATGGCTATGGCCACCCGGTCGCCTTCGCGGACCCCGAAGCGGTCGCGAAGCACGTGAGCGAAGTGGGCGCAGGCCCGGAAGTGCTCTTCGAAAGTGATGCGCTGATCTCCGTAGACGATAAACGTCTTATCTGCGTGGCCCCGGCTCAGCGTCAAGATGTCGGCCAAGGTGGCCGGACAGTTCTTCCAGACTCTCGTCGGTACGCCTCGTATGACGACTTCGTCCATTTCGAACATCTGGCCGGCGGCCGTCAACTGGGCGTCGGCTTCGGCGATCGACATGGTGCTCATACGATGATGAGGTCACGCCACGAAGCCAGCCGCTCTCCGACCTCAGCCGGGCTGAGGTTCAGCGTTTCCAGCCGGACCGCGTCCGCGATCTGACGCTGATCCCAATAGTGCTCGGAAGCGCCACGGAAAAGGGGCTGGCGCCAAGCGATCAGGTCGTCGGGCGCGCCGCCGAGATATCCCCACAGGCGATAGGCCCACTCCATGTCGTAGATGACCGGCGCCCGGCCGAAGTGGGCGGCGCGGCGCGAACCGCAGCCGAAGCAGCCGGCCACCACATCCTCCATGTGCTCGCCCGCGCCCACCTCGACTCGGTGTTCGATCCGGCGGGCCAGCTTGAGCCCGTAGCCGAGGTCGGGTCCGGTGGACCCGAAGCGGGGCCCCGCCGGCGGTTCGAGGTCGACCTGCTCCGCCGGGCGGTCGAGGTACCAGCCCTTCGGCGGCGGAAGCAGCGCGGACGGGCGGACCCGGTCGGACGCTTGAAGTGGAACGTGGTCGGGTTGGGTCACGAGGGCTGATTCTGCTGGTCCGCCTCAGCCCGAAGCAACCCGACGACGATCGAGTCCTCCAGGGCGGCCCACGACGCCTCGATGACGTTCTCCGAAACCCCGATGGTCGTCCACGTGTTGTCGCCGTCGGTCGAGTCGATCAGGACCCGGGTGACCGAAGCCGTCCCGCGACTGGTGTCGAGGACCCGAACCTTGAAGTCGATCAGGTGGACGTGCGAGAGCTGCGGGTAGACCGGCCCGATGGCCTGGCGGAGGGCCGCGTCCAAGGCGTTGACCGGGCCATTGCCTTCAGCCGTCGCGATCACACGGTCGTCTCCCACGATCACCTTGACCGTGGCCTCGGTGACAAAGCTTTCGTCCTCCCGCAGGTCCGTGATGACCCGGTGCGACTCCAGAGTAAAAAATGACTGTTTCCAGCCCGTCGCCGATCGCATCAGCAGTTCGAGCGAGCCGTCGGCCACTTCAAAGTGGTAGCCGCGATGCTCGAGCTCCTTGAGTCGCTCGACCACTTCCGCCAGGACGCTGTCGTCGATGGCCAGACCCAACTGCTCGGCCTTCAAGGCCACGGTCGACCGACCGGCCATCTCGCTGACGACGAAGCGGGTGCCGTTGCCGACCGATTCAGGCGCGGTGTGCTCGTAGGCTCCACGGGACCGAGCGATGGCGCTGGTGTGAAGACCGGCCTTGTGGGCGAACGCAGACGCACCGACGAAGGGCTGGTGGGGGTCGGGGGTGATGTTGACGACCTCGGAAATGTGGTGGGAAACGGCCGTGAGCCGGGCCAGGCGGTCCCGCCCGATCGTGCCGACCCCCATCTTGAGAGTCAGGTCCGGGATGGCCGAGGTGAGGTCGGCGTTGCCGGTCCGCTCGCCGTAGCCGTTGACGCATCCTTGGACCTGGGTCACCCCCATCCGCACCGCCATCAGCGAGTTGGCGACCGCGCACCCTGAGTCGTTGTGGAAATGGCAGCCCAGGCTCACGTCGACCCGGTCCCGCACCTGACCCACAACTCGCTCCACGTCGAAGGGCAGGCTCCCCCCGTTGGTGTCGCACAGGACGACGGCCTCGGCTCCCGCGCCGGCTGCGGCCAGCACGACGTCGGTGCTGAACCCGGGGTTCTCCTGATACCCGTCGAAAAAGTGCTCGGCGTCCAGGAAGACCCGAAGGCCCCGGGACACCAGGTAGCCAACCGAGTCCGCCACCATGTCGACGGCCTCGGTGAGGCTGGTGCGGAGGGTCTCGGTGACATGCCACTCCGCCGACTTGGCCACCAGGCACACCACCGAAGTCTGGGCCGCCACCATGTCGGCGATGACCGGATCGGACTCGGCCTGGCCGCCCGCCTTGCGGGTCGAGCCGAACGCCACCAGGGTCGCCGTCTCGAGCTTCAGCTCACCGGCGGCGGCTCGACGAAAGAACTCGGCGTCCTTGGGGTTGGCCCCCGGCCATCCCCCTTCGATGAACTGCACGCCCAGGTGGTCGAGCTGCTCAGCGACGCGCAGCTTGTCATCGACGGTCAGGGACAGCCCCTCCTGCTGGCTCCCGTCGCGCAACGTCGTGTCGTATATGTCGACCGACTCGGGCAGCTCCGTGGGAACTTCGTGGTGATGGCCGGGAGCGTGGGAGTGGCCGGGAGCCCGGGGGGCTCCGGGGCCGTCGAGTCCGGAGCCGGCTACGTCATCCGACATGCTCCACCCAGTCCTTGTACTTGTCCACCTTGCCGCGGACGGCGCCGTGGTACACCTCCTGGACCCGGCGGGTTATGGTGCCAGGCTCGCCGTTGCCGACGGGCCGGTCGTCGACCGATGCGATCGGCACCACTTCGGCTGCCGTGCCGGTCAGGAAGGCCTCCTCGGCCGTGTAGAGATCCGAACGCAGGATGTGCCCGAACTCGACATCGAAACCGAGGTCGCGGGCGATGGTCATGGCCGAGTCCTGGGTGATGCCTTCGAGGGCCCCGGCCGACAGGGGCGGGGTGATGATGCGCCCCCCTTTGACGACGAACAGGTTCTCCCCGGTGCACTCGCTCACGTAACCCTGAGGCGACAGGAGGATGGCCTCGTCGTAGCCGGCCTTGA
>PMHU01000217.1 GCA_003156795.1 Acidimicrobiaceae bacterium | reverse complement strand
CAAAGTTCGAGCGTTGCCGACACTCAGGTGAGATGGAATCAGTCCGAACGTCGGAACTTCCCGGCTGTGTGGCACGTCATAGGAGTGTGATTCGTATTCGTGTAGGGGTGGTGGCGCTGGGATTGGTATTGGTGGCGTTCGGTTGCGGGACGAGTCGCACCGCGGAGTCGGACCGGGCCGAGCCCATGACCACGTCGGTCCCGTCTACTGCCCGTCCGGGTCAGGCCCCCGGGCCGGCGGATAATCGGAGAGCCGCCGAAGCTGNNGTTTGCTGGCGCTGGTGGTACCTCCGCCCGCTTCCATCAGGTTAGGTAGCGCACCGTCGTCGTTGCCCGGTCCGATCATGGGCACAACCAACGCCACCTCGCAGATAGACGACAGTGCATTCTGGCGGGTCCCGATGTCGATGTCGGCGACTCTGGCCTGGCTCAAGGTGCACCCCCCAGGCGACTTAACGCTTTCGGGATCTTCCACTTCTAGCTCGACGGGTGCCATGGTGTCCGCCAACGGGTACCTCTATTACGCTCCGTCCGGAGGTCAGATCCAACTCAGTGTGGCGACTACTGGTGCGACCAGTTCGGTCCTGAGAGCCGACGGCATCGACGTTTGGATCGACCCCGTCGCCTATAGCGACGACTCACCCGGTCCGCGACTGCGCGTGACCCTGGCCACCGCCTGTCCTGCCAGCGACGGCGGCATCGTGGGCGTTACCAACCCGCCCCCGCCGCTGAAGAAATCGATGCTTCCCACCGCGAGCCCGACCGCGGGGTTGATATGTCAGTACTACGGCCTGAACGGACACCCATTTACGCTCGCCGCGAGCAAGCCCCTCAGCGCCACCGCCGCCCGCGGATATGCCGATCTGATCGCGGCCATACCCTTGGGACATATCGACGGCGGGAGTACCAGCTGCCCAGACGACGTCGGCACCGCCACAGTGGCCGCATTCGCTTACCCCGACGGGACGACCACCGACGTGTGGGCGACCACATCGGGCTGTCCGACCGTGTCTAACGGTTACATACTCGCGTCGGGTTCCATCCCGCCAGCAGGCCTGTCGCCCAGCCCTTCGAAGCTGGGCTAGGCCATCAACCTCGGCTTGGACGCGCCCGCCCGAGTCGCTCGGCGCCCGGTTCAGCGCCGATGGCCTGGTACCCTCACGGAGGTGGGCACAGTGCCGGATGAGTTGCGCCCCGCGATAGCCAAAGAGCTGACTGAACTCGTTGAGGGCCGCCTGCCCGAGCAACTTCTTCTTTGGGTCAGAGAATACAGCGAGGGCGGTGCAACTCTGGTCCCACAACCAGAGGAGATTTGGTCGCATCCGCGAACTGATGTCAGGAAACTAGACACTGGCGGATATCTCGTCGTGGTACCGCTGTGGACCGCCGATGAGTCTCCGAGCGACCTTTCCGCCGAGATGATGATCTCGCCGGAAGGGACGATGGCCATCAACACCGTTCGTATCTTGTGAGCGGAACGTCAGCGCGTCCGGTTCTCGCCCGCTGAGCCGCACCGCGACCGGATCGGCGGGCGCCCNNAGTCTGAGAGGGTGCCACACCGCCTCGAACCCAGCCTGCCAGCCTCCCTCGTCGTGAGGGCGCTCAGATCATCTAGAGGGGTTCGGTCATCAGTAACCGGGGAAGACGCGGCGCAGATCGTCGAGGGTGATCTCACCTTCCATGGTTACCGTGGACGGCGTGTGGGCGGCGTCGAGGCGGCCGCTCGTCAGGCGAAGAAGCGACTCACCCAGCAGGGTGAGCTTGTTCGATGAGCTTGAGGTCTCTTGGGTCAGGCTGAGGCCGTCGTCTCGCAGCCCGAGGCGGTATTCGCGGTCGGGGGACGTAGTTTTCACCGAAAGCTCTGCTGTACGCTCAGCGGGCTTGGCGAAGAAGCCCGCGAACATCGGTAGCTGGTCGAGGACATAGGGCACCACGTCCCCCGGCACGGCAGCGGCCTCATCAAATGGGACATGCGCATCCCATCCGTGTAGGCCGACCTCGCTGAGGCGCATCGAGGTGTAGAAGAGGACGTCTACGGGGGCGGGGAGGAAGACCATGTCGATGCGGTGGTCGGCGAGCTGCTCGTCGCTGAACGCTTCCAGCGCATCCGAGAGGCGCCGGCTGGCCACGGCGAACTCCTCGGCCTGCTTCTCGGGGGTCATGGCGTTCCAACGAGCCCAGACCCCTTGGGCGGCGTCCATGTCGGCCTTGCCGGTGGTGACCGTGCTGCGACCGATCTCGGCCGCACTGCCGAGGTGGCTGAGCACGGCGGCCACATTCCATTCGGAGCTGCCAGACTGGGTGCGTAGCTGATCGGCGCTGAGGGTCTCGCTGAAGCTGATCAGGTCCTCGTGGCGGCGGCGGAGGACAGCGGTTGCGGTTCTAGTTCCTTCGGACATGCAGCGATGGTATCGGCCATGCCCGGCCCTCCGCCCGTGCCCTATCCGGGTGATCGCGGCTCCGGGGGTGGCCATGTTTCGAGAGGATGGCCGATTTCCCACCGGTGACCGTAGGGGTCGTCGATACGCCCGAGCAGCCATCCGTGTTCTTCTGAGACCGGACTGATCTCGATCGCTCCGAGACTCAGAGCCTTTCGGACGATGTCATAGGTTTGCTCGGCGATGAGCAGTAACCGCTCGGTTGATCCACCAGTCGACTCGGGGCTGAAGTTCCCGTTCTCGGGTGACTCGTCCTCGACCCAGAACGACGCTCCGTTGATACTGAGCTGGCAGACAACATCCTGGTGATCGTCGGTGCCGCCGAAGCGATAGACCTCTTCCGCCCCGAACGCAGCTTTGTAGAACTCGATCGCCTCGCGACCCCGTCGGACCGAGAGCTGGACTTGGAGGGCCGCTTGCCGATCGGAACTGGCCAAGCACATAGTGTTCCATCTCGAGCCGGTACCCGTGGGGTCCGCTCGATGAGCCCATAGTCGGGAGATGATTTGGCTTGCGACCCGGTGACGAATACCTCTACGTCGTGCACGGAAGCCCAGAGCGTTCGATCCCGGTCCGCGATCCGCTGCCGTCGCCAGCGAGCAGGCCCCTCCGAGTCGTTCCGGGACGGGGCAGCCTTGGGGTTGCGAACTCGAACGGCGGATCCTGCGTCTGGGGATGTTGGCTTCAGTCTCGTCGTTGCGGTGATCCGGTCGCCTTGCTCGGCGCCGCCTTTGTTGTCCGGATCCTCCCACCCGCGTAGGGCTCGGTGACGGTCCGTGTGCGGTCTCCTCCTTGGCCTTGGCGGGATCGGGAGTATGGTCGATGGTGGGTCGGCTCAGTCGCCGTCGGGAGGGCATTGCGGGTGGGGAATCGCGTTGCTGGTCGTAGTGCGGTAGCGGTCGCCTCAGTGATCATGTTGTTGCTGGTTGGTTTGGCCACGCCGGCGCTGGCGTCGAGCGGGTCGCAACTGGCTCGTTTGCAGTGGAAGATTGCAGGTCCGACGACGTTCGGGCTGGTGAGCGTGTCGTGTGCGGAGACGGCTAGTTGCGTGGCGGCTGGTAGCTATTACACGCAGAGCACGTTCGCCGACGCCGCCATTCCTCTCAGTGCGTCTCTTTCGGGCGGCAGCTGGCAGAGCACCCGGCTGCCTCTGCCGGTTCCCTCGTTGGAGGCGAACGCGACGGGTGTTTCATGCCCTCAGGAGGGCTGGTGTGTTGGTGTGGGCCAGTCGTATAACTCGAACGGCCAGGTGGTCGCGCTGACCGCTGACACGCTCTCGGCGGGGTCGTGGGCGGCGGCCGCTCTGCCGGTACCCGCAGATTCCGTTGGAGAGGCGGTGCTGTCGCAGGTTTCCTGCCCAGCTAAGGGTTGGTGTGTCGCGGTGGGCTCCTATGACAACTCAGCGCACGTCGAGACACCGTTTGCTGAGCTGTTGTCAGGTGGGGTCTGGTCGGTCGCGGTCCTCCCCGTTCCCGTGTCCGGCGACGCGGACATGTCGAAAATCTCGTGCCCGATAGTGAACTCGTGCGTCGCGGTCGGTCAAGCGAGCACGGGTCAGATTCTGGCTGAGACCTTGTCGCCGAAGGGATGGAAGGCTGAGACGTTACCGGCGCGGCCGGGATGGTCGGTTTATCCGCCTGCTGGCATCTCCTGTCCAGCAAAAGGCGTCTGTGTCGTTGTTGGCTCCTACCAGGGCTCTTCGGGTGCGATCCGGGCGTTGAGCGAGTCGTTGTCGAATGGCGTGTGGACGGCGGCTACATTTCCCGATGTCGGGGTTGGCTTCCCGAGCCTAGAGGGGATCTCTTGCCCGGCCGTGGGCACATGTGTGGCGGTAGGCGGCGGAGGTGGCGGAGGTTTGGTCTCTGAGTCGTTGTCGAACGGTACGTGGACGGCGTCGTCGCTGCCCGTCCCCGGCTATGGGATGGGCTGGGGTCTGGCGGCCGTTTCGTGTGCTGCGGTTGGGTCCTGTCTGGCGGTCGGCAGCACCTTCCTCGGCAGCCGCTACGACCCGCTGGCAGAGACCCTCTCCGGCGGCGTCTGGACGGTCACCACTCCAAGTCTTGTCGGACCACCCCAGACGTCCACGGCCAGTATCTCCTGCACCTCGCAAACCGGTTGCGTGATTGTCGGCTCCTATGTGGATGTGTCGACGAACAGTCAGTTGACTGACAGCCATCTAATGGCGGAGACCCTGTCGTCGGGAGCATGGGCACCAGCCTTGCTGCCAGCCGTTGCCGGCTCGGCCGACCCGCTCATATCAGGGGTGTCCTGCCCGACGGTCGGTGTCTGTGTCGCCACCGGCGACTATCTGAACCTGAAGAAGAACGTATACCAGGTCGAGATCGACACGCTGGCCGGAGGCACCTGGACGGCGGCCAAGGTTCCGGCCCCTAACGGATCGGAGGACCAGACTCCGCCGTCATGTCCCGCACAGAGTTGGTGCGCCGTCATCCTCGACCAATCACCACCGCAAGCAGCCATACTCTCGAACGGAACATGGACCTTCACCCCGCTACCGATCCCAACGGGAGCCGATCCGCAAGTGTTCATGTCGGGACTGTCATGCCCCGCGATCGGATCGTGCGTCGCCGTCGGCAGCGCCAACAGCTCCTCGGGCACCCAGCTCGTAGCCGATTCCCTCTTGAATGGCTCTTGGACAGTGACCACGCTCCCAACCCCGGCCGACGCCCCTGGTCCCAGTCTTAGTGCCATTGCGTGCCCCGTGGTCGGCTCCTGTGTGGCCGTGGGGCGCAACGCCGACGACATAAGCAACGCATGGCAGCCCATCACCGAGGCTCTGTCCAGTGGAACATGGACCGCGTCCACACTCCCTCTCCCAGCAGGCGCAACCAACGAAAGTCTCTCCGGTGTCTCCTGCGCGTCCGCCGGGTCGTGCGAAGCCGTCGGGGTCTACACCGACAGCAACGGCAACGAGCAGGCACTCGCCGACTCCCTCGCCAACAGCACCTGGACTTCAACCATCCTTACCGACCCGACCAACCTGCAGCAGGCGGTCCTGGCAGGCGTGTCCTGCCCGACCGCCGCAAGCTGCCAAGCCGTCGGCAACGGCTTCGGGTGGGACGCCGGCATCCGCCCAGCCGTTGCGACGCTTAGCATCCCGTGAACCGCCGTGCACTGATTGTTCTGTTATCTCGCGCCTCCAAAAGGCCGCAGTCCCGCCTGATCCCGAGCGCGGAATTCGACGTACTGTCACTGCCCGAGGCGATAGTTTCCCACATGTATGTGGATTTGATGCCATGTGGCTCCAGCGTCGGTGGTCCAGGCGACGGGGCCGTGCTCGTTCCAGGCCCATCCGAGTTGGGGCGTCTCGAAGTTGAGGATGAGGGTGTTGCCTCGGCTGTCGCGCATGGGGGTGTTTGGGGTTTGGGTGGTCCAGGTTTGGCCCGCGTCGTCGGTGGTCATGAGGTGGGTTCCGTCGGTGAAGGCCCAGTTGGTTTGGTCGATGAGATCGGCCGACCACTCGGCTGGTTGTCCCGGAACGATGTGCGTGCTCCATGTTGCTCCGCCGTCGCTGCTCGTCAGCACCTTGACGGTGGAGTCTGAGGGGCTAGGGCCGATGCGCTCCGCGATGGCCAGCCGGCTCCCCGATATGACGGGCGGTCCGAGGAAGTCGATCTGGGGGTCGTATGGTCCTGTCGCGATGATGGGATGCCAGGTCGTGCCGTCGTCGGTAGTGGAGTAGAGGTTCTTCTGGGAGGTGGCCCAACCGTCGCGGGGCGTAGTGAAGGTTACGTATTGGGGTCCGCCGCAACCGAATGGGAACTGCGGAACCTCACCGCAGGTAGCGCCGAAGCCCTCGTTGCCGACGTTTTGCCAGGTTGTCCCGCCGTCGGAGGTCCGGTAGAACGACGCCCCCAGCGGTTCAGAGTTCAGACCAGGGTGGACGGTGCACCACCCATGAGATTGGTCAGCGAAGGCGAACTGGCAGCCTGAGGCGAGGGAGCCGACCGCCTGCCACGTGGCTCCGCCATCGTTGGTCCGGTACAGCGTCGCGGCGGGCACAAGCTGGTTGGACTCCGACCTGGGGTAGGTCTCGACGAGCGCCGCGGTGGCGGTGAAGAAGTAGCCGCCCGAGTCATAGTTGGCGTCGATCAGCACCGATCCGCTCCGAGCCACGGGCGGGGTCACATCCTGCCAACGTCGGCCGCTGTCGGTGGTGCGCACGACATAGGAGCGACCACCGGGTCGGTCGACCACCGCCCACCAAGTGGACATCGTCATCGGATACAGGCTGCCGTAGGCGCCTCCGACCACGATCGGCGGGGCCGTCGGCTGCGGCCCTCGTCGGCCGGCCGGGACGGTAGTTCCGCCCGCGACTTGGACCTTCGAGGCTCGGTGACCGTGCATCGTGACAATCGCTGGCACCGCCACCCCGAGCACGACCGCGAAAGCCAACCCCGCCCCCAGTCGGCGACGGCGCTGACGACGACGCGCCGACCTGGCCTTGACCTCGACCAGAAGCTCCTCCCTCGACCTCCGCTCGCTCACGCGCTCTCCTCGGCGTCAACGCCCACCAAGACACCGCGCAGCGTGGCGCGAGCCCGGCTGGCGTGCTGCTTAACCGAGCCCACGTCGATCCGAAGTATCCGGGCAACCTCCCTCTCAGGAAGGTCGGCCAAATAGCGCAGCACGACAACCTGGCGCTGGCGTCGCGGCAAGCGACGCAACGCCGCCTCCACCGCCACCGAACCCAGCGCCAAGTCTTCTGCCGAGGCTCCCTCCCGACGTTCCACCACCGGCGCACCCCTGCGGCCCGCCGCCCGCAGCGCCAGCCTGGCCGCCACCTTCAACGTCCACGCCTCCCGGTACTCCAGCCTGCCCACCCGTCCCCAGCGGTCGTGCGCAATAGCCAGGGCGTCCAACGCCACATCCTCGGCATCGGCAACCCCCAACCCCATCCTCCTGCCCAGCGCCACGACCCGAGGCCACACCGAATCAAAGAAAACCTCGAAATCGCCGCCCCCCGTCTCAGCCCCAGGTATCCCAGTCACTACCCCTCCCGGCACAAGACCACCCAGGAAAACCAGCGTCACACCCTCCTAAAGGCCTACACACCCGGAAAAGGTTGACACAGCCCCCCCAACATCCCAGACCGGCCTCGACAGAACAATGAATCTCGGGCACCTCCCGGCCGGCCAAGCGCCTTAGCCCGAAGGAGGTCTGGGCATCTCCCCGTCGGCCGGACGGGTGATTATGAAGCTTGACGGT
>PMHU01000157.1 GCA_003156795.1 Acidimicrobiaceae bacterium | reverse complement strand
CCGTCAAGGACCTCATCGACATGACAGGAACGCCCACTACCAACGGTTCAAAGGTGGTGGCAGCCAGCGCGGGCGGCGGGCCCGCCACGACCGACGCCGCCTGCCTGGCCGGCGCTCGCGAGGCCGAAGCCAAGGGTGAGGTGACGATCGTCGGCAAAGCCAACTTGCACGAGCTGGCCTTCGGCGTCACCGGGATCAACCCGTGGTTCGGGACTCCGGTCAACCCCATCGACCCTCGCCTCGTTCCCGGCGGCTCGTCGAGCGGTTCGGCCGTAGCCGTCGGCACGGGAGAAGCCGATATCGCCTACGGGTCGGACACGGGGGGATCGATCCGCGTCCCGGCCGCGTGCTGCGGCGTGGTCGGGCTCAAGACGACCCGCGGCCGGGTATCTCTCGAAGGCGTGCGCCCGCTAGCTCCATCCCTCGACACCGTCGGGCCCATGGCCGCCACCGTGGACCTGACGGCGCGGGGAATGGCCCTCTTGGAACCTGGCTTCGCGGTAGCCGGCAAGGCGGCGGAATCGGTCGGGCGCATGCGGCTACCTGCAGACGAGCACATCAACGTCGCCCTGGACGCGGCCTTANNCGCGGCCTTGCACGCGGCCGGGCTGGCCGTGGTCGACGTCGAGCTGCCCGGTTGGGATGCGGTGACGAGCTCCACCATGACGATCCTGATGGCCGAGGCCTGGCAAGTGCACGCCGAGCTGTGGCGCCACCACGCAAGCGAGCTGTCACCCGACGTCAGCGCCCGGCTCGAGGAGGCGTCGCAAATCAGACCCGAAGAGGTAGCGGCCTGCTGGGAACAAGCGCGCGAGTGGGTGGCCCGGCTCTCTACCTTGTTCACGCGCGTCGAAGTCCTCGCGCTGCCCACCCTCGCGAGCGAACCACCCACGATCGAGAACGCGGCCCGGCTGTCGGACATGCGCCACGTCGCGCCGTTCAACGTGACCGGCATCCCGGCCCTGTCCATGCCCGTCTCGACCCCAGGCAAATACCCGGCCAGCCTGCAGCTGGCGGGCCCGGCCAGAAGCGAGGAGATCCTGCTGGCGACGGCCGCCGCGGTCGAAGCCGCGGCGCCGTGGAAACGACATCGGTGACCCGACGCCGGGCCGGCCATCCGGTCAGCTGAAGGGCTTGGGCGCCGCCCCTTTGACGCTGGTGCGGAACATCTCCCGCCGGGCGCCGGAGTAGTCGTTGAGGGCGTTGTGCAAGGTGCAGCGGTTGTCCCAGACGGCGAGGGTGTGGCGTTCCCATCGGAGGCGGCAAGTGAAGTTCTCGTTGATGCTGTGGCGGTACACATGGTCGAGCAGGGCCCTCGACTCGAGGGGATTCCAACCCTCGAACTGGGTCGTGTACACGGGGTTCAGGTAGAGCGCGGCTCGACCAGTGACGGGATGCTCGATGACCGCCGGGTGCGGATGCTGTTTGTAGGCCTCGGCCGACGGCTCTATGGCCATGGACGAAAGGCCCTTCACTTTGTCCAGGACCCCTCCGGTCCCATACGCCATCCCGGCGGAGTGGACCGCCGTCATCCCGACCAGCGTCTTCTTCAATCCCGACGACAAGGTCTCGAAAGCCAGATACTGGTTGGACCACACCGTGTCTCCGCCGTGGTCAGGTACCTCCCACGCGTGGAGCAGCGTGTAGGACGGCGGCTCGGCCAGGTAGCTCAAGTCCGTGTGCCAGGCGTTGGCGAAGTTGAGCTGATCCGCCGGCTCCTTGATCACCCGGATGACATACGGCCGGCCTTCGAGCGGAGTGACGAACGGAGTCACGTCCCGCCCGCCGAGCAAGTCGGTGACCCGTTCCAAGTCGTCGAGGTCCATGTCCTGCTCGGGCAAAAAGACGACCAAGTATTCGGCGAGCGCCTTCTTCAGTCCCTCGAGCTGCTCGGCTTCGGTCACTTTCGTCAGGTCGATGCCGGTCAACACGGCTCCGAGAGCGCCCGCGACCGGATGGATGTCGGGCCGGGTCACCAGGAGAGAGCGTAGCGTCTCCCTTGCTGGAGAGGACGGCTGCGTAGACTTCACGGTCTTGACGGCCCCGAACCCCCACTCGCGCCGCGCCGCTCCTCTCGGCTACAGCGACGAAGTCGATGGGTCCAACCGCGAGGCCCGTCGGCCCCGCTGGTGGACCGAGGTCGTGGTCATCGTGTGGTTGTGCTGGGTGTACGACGCCATCGCCAACCTGGCCCCGTTGCGGCGGGCCGCCGCGTACGCCCGAGGAATAGTCGTTGCCGGTGCCGGTGAGCATTTCGCCGCACACCCGGACCGCGGCGGCTTGCAACTCGCTGAAGNNCTTGCATCTCGAGAAGTCGCTGCACCTCGACCCCGAAGCGGCGCTCGACCACTGGCTCGCTCACCAACACGTCCTGGCCGTGTTGGTCTCCAATTACTACGACAACGCACACTTCATCGTCACGTTGGGGCTCGTCGGGTGGTTGTGGTGGAGATATCCGGCTCTATACCGTCCGCTGCGTACTGGCCTGGTGCTGACCAACGTCATCGGAATGGTGGTGTTCTGGCTCTACCCGATGGCCCCGCCCCGGTTGCTCGACCCGGGCGTCTACACCGACGTCGTGGCCAGCACCCACGCCTTCGGGTCCTGGCACTCGGGCACGCTCGCCACAGCCGCCAACCAGCTCGCCGCCATGCCTTCGCTACACATCGCTTGGGCTTCGTGGTCTGCGCTGGCCGTGTGGCGGATCTTCGCCGGCCGTCGCTTCCGTTGGGTCGCGTGGATATACCCGATGGTGACCTCGGTCGCAGTGCTGTCGACCGGCAACCACTACCTCCTCGACGTCCTGGCCGGATTCGTCACTTTCGTCGTCGCCACCTTCGTCGGTGACCGGTGGCAGGGGTGGTGGACCACCCGGCAGGCCCACACCGCCCTTTCGGATCGCCCGGCCTGATCCCTCACCCGCCGATCACCTCGCCGGCCACCACATCCTGTTTGCTGGGCTGAAAGAATCCCGGCATGGACGCGACCGACCTCATGCTCGGGGCGTGGGAGGACCTGGTGGCCGGTAGCGCTGACGGCGCACCGTCGCCAGTGGAGATAACCGGAGCAGGCGGCCTTCTCGCTTCCCACCTTCCCGTCGAGGAGGTGGCCGCCGCGTGCGTGGGCTTGGCCCTAAGCTCCGCCGCCACCCTGCAGCGACAGCGCACCGGTTCAACCTCGCATGCGGCGCTGGATCGCGCCCACGTGGCCTCGGCCGTGCGCAGCGAGCGGCACTTCCGCCAGGATGGCAGCCCCGGGGGCCTGGGGTTCGCCCCGCTCTCCCGCTTCTGGGCCACGTCCGACGGCTGGATCCGCACCCACGCCAACTACCCGTGGCACCGGGCCGCGCTGCTCTCGGCCCTGGCCACAGCGCCGGACGTCGACGACATCGAAGCCGCCATGGCTGAACGGCTCGCCGAGGACATCGAGCAGGCCGTGTTCGCGGCCGGCGGGGTGGCCGGAGCGGTCCGCACGCTCGAAGCGTGGGCGTCCCATCCTCAGGGCCGCGCCGTCGCAAGTGAACCGCTGATAGGCCATCGACTCGCCGGCGACGCGCCGCCTCGCGTGAGGCGAGTCGGCCAGGCCGGCGACCTCCCGATGGAGGGCGTCCGAGTCCTGGACTTGACCCGGGTGATTGCCGGGCCGGTGTGCACCCGTTACCTGGCCGCTCTGGGCGCCGAGGTCCTCCGCGTCGACCCTCCCGACCACCCCGACCTGCCGCCTGGCCAACCGGGCGACACCTTGCTCGCCAAGCGCAGCACCTTGGTCGACTTCGACACCCCCGAAGGAGCGAGGACACTGCACGACCTGATCGACCTCGCCGACGTCGTCGTGTGCGGCTACCGGCCGGGGTCGCTCGGCCGGTTCGGGCTGGGCGCCGAACAGTTGGCCGACCGCCATCCCGGCCTCGTCGTGTTGCATCTGAGCGCGTGGGGTTTCACGGGCCCGTGGTCGGACCGGCGCGGCTTCGACAGCATCGTGCAAGCACCCTCAGGCATCGCCATGAGCGAGTCGTCGACGGGCACCGAGCCCGGGGCGCTTCCCTGCCAGCTCCTCGA
This sequence comes from Acidimicrobiaceae bacterium, assembly GCA_003156795.1. Lineage (GTDB taxonomy): Bacteria > Actinomycetota > Acidimicrobiia > Acidimicrobiales > Palsa-688 > PALSA-688. The sequence goes on along the minus strand of PMHU01000157.1, from coordinate 3,014 downwards.
CCACGGAACGGGCTACCTGGCTGCGGCTGCCGTGCTGGACGGGATTCGCCGACAAGAAGTCAGTGGAGGCACCCACGTGCGGCAGGTTTCGTTGGCCCGCACGGCCTGGTGGCTTACGTCGCTGCCGCGAGCGGCCCGGTCTAGCGACGAGACCGCCGGCGCGGACGTCTCGACGTGGCTGGTCGACCTCGTCAGCTCGAGAGGGCCGATCCGTGCCGTCAGCCCCCCCGGGCGGCTCGGCGGTCGCGCCCTGGGATGGCCGTCATTCGCCACCGGATACGGCGACGACCGGCCGGCCTGGCGTTGAGCGCCGACCCTCACGACGAGTCAACTTGCCGCTCGATGTCGGCCAGGTGGTGGCGGGCCTCGTGGAGGGTGTGCACGGCCACCCATCGCAGTGAACGCTCAGATGTCGTCGGGAAGTTGTACATGAGGGTCCGCTCCCAGTCGGCGGGCCCGAGCCGCGACAACACGTTGGCGAACAGCCGGGCCGCATCCTCGAGTTGGCGGGCGACGTCGGCCGGGAGCTGCTCGGAATAGCCGTCGTGCTCGACCCGATCGTCGCGGCCCATGGGCGTCAACGACGGCCGCTCCACCTGCCTAGCCAGCAGCACGCGCTCGCGCTGGACGAGGATCACGTCGCGGAGGTGACAGCCGTACTCGAGAGGTGACCACGTCCCCGTCGCCCGGCGCCGGGCTACGTCGGCCGCCGGGTCCCGTAGAACGGCCGCCATACGGAGAGAGCTTTCGACGATGGCAGGTCCGGCGCCGTCTGATTCTTCCGGTACGTACACAAACCCGCACTCGTCGCAACGATCTCGATCCATCGCTCCCCGTCCTAAGTACTCGGATTCCTAAGTGCCCGGATTCCTAAGAGCCCGGAGAAACCTGCACGAGGCCGGGTTGCGAGGCCACCGCCCGCAGAGTATTCGCATCGGCGGTGCTCGCCACCACGACGAGCATGTTGCCGCTCCTGTAAGCGCCCCGGCTCGGCATCAACTTGGGTACGGCGGAAGCGGCCTGCCCGTTGGAATCGAACAGTTCGATGACGACGTCCCACCCGCTGCCGCCGCACGCGCTGCCCGTTGGGAAGTGGAAGTCCTGTCTGTAAGCGCCGTCGGTACCGCCTGGCTCTGCGTCATCCCAACATCCCCCCAGGGTGGCTCGAAGAGCTAGCTCTAAGGCCACGGCACTGCCCGAGTGCAGACTTCCGATCGGAAGGGTGTCGTGCGCCGCCACCGTCGAGGTCGTGNNGTGCGGGTGGCGTCGAGCGGCCGTGGCCTTCTGTGAGCAGGAGCACGATTCCCACCGATAGAAGGGCGCCCATGAGCACCGCGGTGATCCAGATCTGTCGTCGAGATGGGCCCGAGAGGGTACGGCCGTCTTCGCCTACCGGCATGCCGGCACGCCGCGGCCGGCGTTGTCGCTGTCGAGCCCCCGTCGCCTGGCTGGCAATACTTGGAACATGACCCATTCCTAATCCATCTCGGCAAGGGGGTGAGCGCGAGTCGGCGGTTCAGCCGTAGGAGGCCTCCACCCACCATCGCCCGGACTCCCGGGTTACCAAGTGGGCGTCGCCGCTCTCCAGCAGGACTTGAAGTCGGGCGCGACGACGGCCGCCGCCCTCCCACCATCGCTCCTCGAGCGGCCACGGCCCGGCCCAAGCGGCCACCATCGACCAAGGCCCGCCTTCGATCGAGATGGCGGCGGGGGCAGCACTAATGGCTCCTCGGCCGCTCACTTCGATCGGCTCGCCACCCACGTGGCGCAACTCGGCCGGGCGCGGCGACTGGTGCACCACCGCCGGTGAAGGCCTGACCAGGCGGCCCGGCCAAGGAGCCGGTGCCGGTGACTCCGCGAAATCGCCGGCGACTCGCGCTGACCCTTTCCCGAGCCGGCGTCGCTTCGGGGAGCCACGAAGAGCAGGTTCGACGTTGCGGGCATCCCCCCAAGGCACCAAGCGGACCTGCTCGGCGAATCCCCGGCCGCCTCCGAGGACCGCCGTCACCACAGCCTCTGGGCCGAGCACTCCCTGGACCCGCGCCAGGGCCCGGGCCGCCCGGGCGTCAGAGTCGGCCAAGCCTCCCCAAAACCCCATTTGCCGGCCGCCGTCCGGCCGGACTTCCTCGGGGGTCAGGCGCAGGAGGGTCAACCCCCCGGTCGGACCCCCAGAACCCCGAGCCAGCCAACCGTCCAACTGCCAGCGGGCCCGCTCCGAAAGCGCGTTAGCAGTGAGGGCACCCTCGTGACGCCAGTGGCGAACCAGGTGTTCGCCGTGCTCGGTCTCTACCTCTATGGCCACCTTGGTGCAGGTCAGCCCCACCGACCCCAACCGCTCTTGGAGCTCGTCGGCCAGGGCCTTGGCCACGAAAGCGGCGGCTTCGATCCGCTGCTCCGGGGGATCGAGTTCCGCGGTGACAATCAAGTCCGGAGGTGGGGTACGGGCGGCCAGCGGACGGTCGTCAAGAGCCTTGGCCAGTCGATGGGCGGCCGCGCCCCGAGCACCAAAACGACCCAGCACCGACGGTCCCGACAGAGCCGCCAGATCACCGAGGGTGCGCACCCCGAGGCGTACCAGCAAGTCGGCCAGGTCTCCGTAGTCAGGACCGAGCGCGCCCACCGGGTACGGGGCCAACCACGCCGGGCTACCGCCCGGCTCCACCACGACCACCCGCCCCCCGCCCGCCACCCGGGCCGCCAAGCCGGCGGCGAACAGGCCATCGGCCACCCCCACCCGGCACGCCGCCTGCCCAACCGTCCGGTCCACCACATCGGCCACCTTCTCTCCGAGGGCGACGTCACCACCGAAGTACCTCGACGGGCCCCGTGTGGCCAAGGCCAGCGCGCCGGGGGCGAGCACTTCGACTGCCCGGGCCAAAGACTCCACCGCCGCGACCACCGGCTCCCACTTCCGCGCATCCCGACCGGTATCAGCCGCCACCACCAGCAGCTCAGGACAACGCCCCTGGGCCTCCCGGCGCCGCAAACCCGGCCTCACACCGTCGGCTCGGCCT
>PMHU01000134.1:333-7426 GCA_003156795.1 Acidimicrobiaceae bacterium | reverse complement strand
GGAATGACGCCTTCGGACTTGAACCCGATGTCCAGCAGGACCTCGTCTTTGTCGACCTTGACGACCTCCCCCGTGACGATGTCACCATCCTCGAACTCCACGATCGTGCCGGCGATGGCGTCCTCGAGAGAAGTGGCCCCGAGGTCGTCGACGACGATCTGGCGGGGGGTGTACTCACCCGCTTCGTCGAACGTCCCCATTTCCGACTCAGCGCTCGGCGCTTCGGGGGTGACGGGTTCTGTAGAGGTGACCGTGGGGTCGTCGGACATGGGAGTCGTAGCCTACTTTCCGGACATGGCTCCTCCCGAGTGGGCCGTGGAAGGAGAGGCCGCAGCGAGCGGTTCGCCGCAGAAACCGTCAGTTTACACGTCGCCTATCAGCAGAAACTCCGGGTGGTCGAGGTCGGGCGGCCTCTCGGCGTAAGACCCGGGGCGCACCGACCAGAGCCCGGCGACCGAAATGCCGGCATCCGCCGCCATCAAGCGGAGTTCACGCGGGGTGAAGCACGTGGTCCACAAGTCGAACATCTCGGCCCGCCCTTGCGGGTCGCGCACCTCGGCCCGCTCGTGGTTCACTCCCCAACCGGCGTCGAAGGTGTCGCCATCTTCCAAGTGCCGCACGGCGAAGTAGGACGAGAAAGCCGACAGGGCGACGCGGCCGCCCCCTTTTACCGCCTCCGCCATCTGCGCAACGACCAGCGCGTCCTCGCGGCCACCGAGCAAACCAAAGCCGCCCTGGCACAGCGAGATGGCCGCGTCGAAGCTGCCCGGGCGAAAAGGCAGCCTTCGCGCATCTCCCCGCACCCAGGACCCTTCTCCCGCCCCGGCGAGGAAGGCGAGAGAGATGTCGAGGCCTACGACCTCGATGCCCCTACGGGCCAGGGCGTGGCAGTGCCGTCCCGGGCCGCACCCGATGTCCACGACCCGCATGCCCGGCAGGAGGCCGAGCGTCTGGGCGAGGAATGCCGTCTCCTGCTCGGTACCTTTGGTAAACGAGTACCTGAGGTAGGCCGTCCCTGCGTGTTCCGCCAGCGCCTCGAACTCTCTCCCCGACACCTCCACTGCGTTGGCTCGGTCGTCTCAGCCGGCTTCGTGAGGCCGCTCGACCACTCGTGGCGCCGACGGCGCCGCCACCCGTAGCGAACCTGGGGCCGCCGGGAGAAGGTCGGACATCGATGCGCCGGCAGCGTCGTCACTGACCATCAGGTACCGAAGATTGCCAGACGCAAGAAGCGGGCGCCGAGACCGGGACCGGCGGTCCAGTTGGTGATGTGCCCGATCATCCCCGCAGAATGAGGCGTCGTCACCTGGTCGTCGGCTCGGGATTTCGCGTGCTTCGATTGGCATCACATTTACACAGTCGTGAACTATGACCGAATTATGCGCCCGATGTCGGGGGGGAGCCCGGCCCGCCCGAGGACGTGGTCGGGTAACACTAAGGCGTGCATGAGAACGCCAGGACGGCCGCAGTTGCGCAGCGGCTGGCTGAGGAATTGCTCTTCCCGGCGGCCCGCGAGATCGACGCCTCGGAAGTCGTCCCCCAACGGTTCCTCGACGCCTTGGCCGACGCTGGGTTGTACGGCCTGGTCGGTCCCCAGTGGGCCGGCGGACTCGACGCCGACGCGCCGACGGCAGCTTCCGTGGTCGAGGCGCTGGGTGGGTCCAGCCTCACGGCCGCGTTCGTGTGGATCCAGCACCACAGTCCGGTCCGGGCCATGGCCGCCGCCCCATGGCCACTTCGAGACGCCTGGCTGACGGACCTGTGCTCGGGGCGGGTCCGGGCCGGCATCGCCTACGCCGCCCTTCGGCGTCCCGGCCCGCCCGCCGCCGAGGCCCGTCCCGCGCCGGGTGACGACGGATGGATCTTGGACGGCTTCGCCCCTTGGGTCACGGGGTGGGGACTCATCGACGTGGTCTTGGTCGGAGCCCGGGCCGGCGCCGATGTCGTCTGGCTGCTCATCGATGCTGCGGACTCCCCTACTTGTTCGGCTTCTCTGGTCGACCTCGCCGCCCTGGCGGCGTCGTCCACCGTGACGTTGCGTTGGACCGACCACTACGTCCCGGCATCACGGGTCGTCGGAGTCGAGCCTTACCTCGACTGGGTTCGGAGGGACTCCGCCGGTCGCCAGCTCAACGGCTACCTCTCCATCGGGGTGGCAGCCCGCTGCTGCTCTCTGCTCGGTCCGACGGCGCTGCACCAACGGGTGACAGCCGGTCGTGCCGCCCTGGACTCGGCGTCAAGCGCGACGGTGGCCGACGCCCGCGCCCGGGCGTCGGTGTTGGCGGTCCGGGCCGCGGCCGCCCTGGTCGCGTCCGGTGGCGGTCGGTCAATCGAAGCCGACCAGGACGCCGCCCGGCTGATGCGCGAGGCCACCTTCCTTCTCGTGTTCGCTCAGACCAGCGACATCCGCGCCGCCCAGCTCGAGGCGCTGGGCGCAGACGGGGGTCGCGGCGGAAGAGGTGGCGCCGAGGGCTAGCCGGGCCCGACCACACAGGCATCCGTGGCCCTGGATCGTCGCCGACAGTGAATTCGTCGGTCGCGACCCCCCGCACGACGGATTCGATTGCCGTTGAGAGTGGAAAGTAGCAAGATGCGCGAATGCCCTCGACGCGTGTGACGCGGTTACGCGAGATGCAAGTCCACGAACGCCAGGCCCTCGACGGGCTGCTCGACGGGGTCCGGGTCGGACACGTCGGGATGACGACCGATGACCAACCGGTTGTTATCCCGACGGCCATAGCCCGGGACGGGGACGCGGTGTTAGTGCACGGTTCCACCGGCTCGGGGTGGATGCGGCTCGCAGCGGGGGGCGCGCCCGCCTGTCTGGCCGTCACCGCGTTGGACGGCATCGTGGTGGCGCGCTCGACCTTCGAGTCGACCTTTCATTACCGCAGCGCCGTGATCTTTGGCGTCTTCGAGCGTCTGGAAGGCCGGCGAAAGGAGCGAGCCCTCGACGTGGTGGTCGAAAAGCTGATCCCGGGGCGGTTGTCGGAGGTGCGACGTCCGTCCCCCGGTGAGATCAACAAGACGATGGTGCTCTCGTTGCCCCTAGAGACGTGGTCGCTGAAGGTGTCCGACGGCTGGCCCGACGATGACGACGAGGACGTCGCCGGACCGGCGTGGGCGGGCGTGGTTCCGCTCGTCCAGAGGGCTCACTCGGCTCGGCCCGCGCCTGACCTACGGACCGGTATCCCGATACCCGCTTCCGTGGCCGCGCTCACCGACGTCTGATCGGAGACCTCGACCGGGCCACGAAACGTTTGCCCTTTACTCTCGGCCCCGAGCCCGATCGGCAGCCACCGCGTCATATGACGCGAAGTCGCTCGCGGTGTCGTCGGCGTGCTCGAACTCGAGCAGGCCCGCTTCTCCCCACTTCTGGCGGAGGTATCCGTGGTTGGCGTCGAGGAGGCCGAGCTTGCGCACGTTGGGGACCAGCTTCGAGAAGAACGCCGTCTGGAACGCCTGAAACGGGCCGTGTCCCACTGCGCCAGCCGCTTCGAGCATGAACGGCGCCACGGCTTCGAGCGACACGCCCATGCGATCCCAGACTTCCGGCGTGGTCGAGCGCAGCCGGCTGCGAAGGGTGTTCTCCAGCATGAACTCCTGTCGCTCCTTGAGCTCCGCCGAAGTGAGGTCTGCGTAGTACTCGCTGAGGCTGACGATCCCAAATGCCACGTGCCGAGCCTCGTCGGACATGATGTAGCGCAGGAGCTTGGTGAGGAGCGGCTCCGAAGTGCGCCTCAACAAGTCCCCGAACGCGGCGAGGGCCAGACTTTCGATGATGATCTGCATCCCGAGGTAGGCGATGTCCCACCTGCTGTCCTCGAGCAGGCCGAAGATCTGGCCTTGCAAGTAGGGGGACATCGGATAGGCCTCGCCTACCTTCTCGTGCAAGTAGCGCGCGAAGACTTCGGTATGACGGGCCTCGTCCATGGTCTGGGTGGATGCGTAGTACTTAGCGTCCATCCACGGGACCGTCTCGACCAGCTTGGCTGCGGTCATCATGGCGCCCTGCTCGCCGTGCATGAACTGGCTTAGCTGGGCCTTGAACAGCTCGACACCGAGCTGCTTGAACTCCTTCTCGCTCCAGTTGGCCATCGGCGATCCGGACATGGTGGCCGCCACCCGGGCCAGGCGCAGAGCGGGCGACTCGTCCTCGATGACCCGCTCCGGGTCCACCGCGGTGGACCAGTCCAGATCGGTCACGCTGTTCCACTGGGAGGCGGCCGCCTTGTTGTAGAGCGTGACCAGCTGGGGCCGCTCGCGGTCGTAGCGCCAGCTAAATATGCGGTCGGCGTGATCGTGGACCACTCGCACCGCGTCCTCGGGGCTGTCGGCCCCGAGTAGCTCCCGGTCAGTAGCAGTCATCAGGTCCCTTCCGCCCCAGCTGGAAGCGGGGCGACTGCACCGAGGATATCGGTGAATTCTCTGACACAAGGGCTGATCCTGGTCGGCGACCCGTTCCACCTTGTTTCGTGGCGGGCTCTCGGCTTGGGTCGCGATGGCCGACGCCGACCGCCCCGTTCGGCCGAGCGGCCCTAACGGTTGTCCCCGGCGTCTTTGGCCGGCTTCGCCGCCAGCTTCTCGGTCGGTTTCGAGGTCCGGTCCGGAAGGCGAAACAGGTTGACCAGCGACGCCCCCGGGAGGTCCCCGATCCGCCCGAACGTGTCGTTTACCAGCCGGAAGAGCCCGTCCATCGACGAGGCGATGGACGCCACCTGGGCCTGGGTCTGACCCAATGCTTCCAAGGCGGGCAGGGCGTTGCGCTGGAACGAGACCAACAGAGCCGGCAGGGCGTTGATGACGTCGTCGTCGAGGACGGGAACGAGCGCCTGGAGGCGCGGAGCCAAGGCGACCAGCGGCGCTTCGAGAGGCTCCGTGAGTCGGTCCATCCGCTTGACCAGATCGTCGAGGCGACTGACGGTCTGGGTGAAGTTGATCAGAGCTCGATTGAGCAGGACGATGGTCTCGGGCAGAGCGAGGAGCGCCTCCACCTGCGACTCCCCGACTTTTATCAGCTCGTTGATGGTGGGGACCTTCACGATTTCGGAACGCTACCCCTTGGCCTCGGCCCAGTTGGCGCCCCAATGCAGATTGACGGTGAGCGGGACCGTCAGCTCGGCCGCGCCGGTCATGGCATCCATGACGGCGGCCGCGGCCTGTTCTTCCTCTTCCGGGGGAACTTCCAGAATGACTTCGTCGTGCACCTGCAGGACCAGACGGCCGGCCAGTCCCGCGGCTGCGATCTCGTCGGCGAGTCGCACCAACGCCACCTTGAAGATGTCGGCCGCCAGCCCTTGGATACCCGCGTTCATGGCTTGGCGCTCGCCCGCGGCGCGGACCTGGTAGCGGCCCGACTGGAGCTCAGGGATCAGGCGCCGGCGCCCGAAGAGGGTCTCGGTGTAGCCGCGGTCGCGCGCTTCGGCCACCACCCGGTCCATGTACGCCCGCACGTTCGGAAACCCGTCGAAGTAGGCCTTGAGTATCTGCGCCGCTTCGTCCACCGGGATGGTCAGCCTCTGGGCCAGGCCGTAGGCCTCCATCCCGTAGGCCAGACCGTACGAGACCATCTTGGCTTTGGAGCGCATGGCGATGGTCACATTTCCGGGCTCAACCCCGTAGATCCGCGCTGCGGTGACGTTGTGGATGTCGGTGCCGGTCCGGAAGGCTTCGACCAACCCGGGGTCCTGGGCCAGGTGGGCGATGACCCGCAGCTCGATTTGGTTGTAGTCGGCGACCAGGAACCGGCACCCTTCGGCGGGCACGAACAACTCGCGGAACCGCCGCCCCTCCTCGCTGCGCACCGGGATGTTGTGAAGGTTGGGTTGGTCGGAGCTGAGCCGGCCGGTGCGGGCGACCGTCTGGTTGAACGTGGCGTGTATGCGGCCGTCCGCTCCCACTTCAGACAAGAGTGACTCCCCGTACGTGGACCGGAGCTTCTCCACTTCTCGGTAGCGCAACAGGGCCTCGATGATCGGGTGCTCGCCTCGCAGCTTCTCCAACGTCTGGGCGTCGGTGGAATAGCCGGTTTTGGTCTTCTTCTGCGGTGCCAGTCCCAGCTTGTTGAACAGGATCTCTCTCAGCTGCGGCGTCGAGTTGACCACGAACGGTGTGCCGGCCAGGTCCTGGATCTCGGTCTCCAAGTGCCTGGCCTCGGTCGCCAGCTCCCGGGCCAGGTGGCGCAAGCCGTCCACGTCGACCCTGACGCCGGCTTCCTCCATCTGGGCNNGGGCCCGCCGAGCCGCGGCACCGCTGAGGTCCTCACCTGCAGCATCCAGGTCCAGCTGTCCCGGGGGCGGGGCGTCGGGCGAGCGGAGCTCTACTCCGGCGTAGCGCTCGGCCAGGACTTCCAGCAGGTACTGGTCCCCGGCCGGGTCCACCAGGTAGGCGGCGATGGCGGTGTCCAGCTCGAGACTGGAAAAGACCACCCCTCGCGACGCCAAGCTGCGCANNNGGCCAGCCCGAGCAGATCCGATCGTCCCTCGGCACCTTCCCACGCGCCAGCCATGGCCAGATCCGTGGCCAACGTTCGCCATCCGTTGAAGCGGTCCACGACCGCGTCGGGATCGACCATCTCCTCGACCGCGACCATGAGCAAGGGAGCCGGGGCGGATTCCCCAGAGCCCGTTCCTTTGTCCGCCCCTGTCGCCTCCAAGAACCGATCCCAAAGGGTGCGGAACTCGAGGAAGTCGAACAGCCTGCGCAGCTCCTCGAGGTCCCATCCCCCGATCGCCGCTTCGACCGGGTCGATTTCGACTTCAACGTCGCGCACCAGCGGGGTGGCTAGTGCGTTGGCTCTGACTTGGGCTTCGGCGTCCGCCAGGCTCTGGCGCAGCTTCGGCGACAGCTCGTCCANNGGCAGGTTGTCCGAGGGGTCGCCGCGGAGAGCGGCATATTGGGGGTAGTTGGCCGGGGTGACGCCCGTGCGCGCTTCGATGCCGGCTTCGTCGTAGAGGACGTACTCGGAGACACCCCGCTTCGGATAGAGGACCGAGATGTGGGGGTCTTCTACGAGTTGATAAGTGTCGCGGTCGCCGGACACCACGATGACGTCGTCGCCGCCGGCAGCCGCCCGGGTGGCCAGGGTGGCGAT
>PMHU01000134.1:0-269 GCA_003156795.1 Acidimicrobiaceae bacterium | reverse complement strand
ACGGCGTTGGTCACCTGCCCCGACGCGGTCGCCAGGTCCGTGGGCAGCGCGAAAAACGCCCGGTACAGGATCGAGTTGCCGTCGATGAGAAGCAGCCGGGCCATCGTGGCCGAGCCTAGGCCCCGAGCAGTGACGGCCCGGCCAGGCAGACGCCGGGGGTAGGCTCCGGTCATGCCTGAGGGGTTCCACCCGCCGCTCGAGGAATACCTCGAAGCCATCCACGAGCTGGGCGAAGAGGGCATGGTAGTGATCCAGGCCCGGCTGGCCGA
>PMHU01000214.1:11592-51626 GCA_003156795.1 Acidimicrobiaceae bacterium | reverse complement strand
GTTTCAGAGTCGCGGATCTCGGCATCATCCTCCCAGCTGTCCCACAGGCGACGGACGACCTCTACGTAGTCCCCCGCCTCCTCGAACAGATCGTGGAGGAGCTCCGTGTTCTCCGGCCTGTCCCGATCCCTGTACAGGTGGTCCGGCAGCTGCCGGCGCCCGAAGTGGGCCGCTTCGTGGGATCGCCCGGAAACCTGTACCCGCACCCCGGCCCGACCAGAGCTCACGTAGTCCAGGGTGGCGATGGCCTTGGAGACATGGAACGGTTCGGTGTGGGTGACGGTCACGCTCGGGACCAAACCGATCCGGCGGGTCAGGGGAGCAACCCGAGCGGCGATCAACACGGCGTCGAGCCGGCCCCGCACCTGATCGGTACGCCCGTCGACGCGGCTCATCCGCGACGACTGCAGGGCCAGCCCATCCTCGATGGTCACGAAATCCAGCCGGCCCCGCTCCGCCGTTTGCACCAGATCCGCCCAGTAGCCGGCGGTAAACAAGTCGCCCGGCCGAGCATCCGGCTCCCGCCAGGCCGCCGGATGCCAGCCGGCGCCGTCCAAAGCCACGGCCAGGCGTAGCGACGATGTTTCGGCCATGGCTATGCCTGCGCCTCCCTATTCTCGACTAAACTAATCCTATTTCAAGAAAAGGAGAAGCCGGCCAGAAAACCCTGTGCGCCTGGTGCTGCTTCGCATCCGGGACATCTGAAGACCGACGACCTGCCCCGGGTGGGCAATGACGGCACCGGAGCCGGAGCCTCAGCCTCGATCTACTCGATGGGCTCCTTTCTCGGGCGGCCGCGCTTTGGGATGGGGCCGGGCGATGGGCTCCGGCCGGCATCGGTCAGCGCTCGACGCAGCAGGAACTCGATCTGGGCGTTGGTGCTGCGCAACTCGGCGGCTGCCCAACGAGCCAGCGCGTCGTGAACCGACGGGTCCAGCCGGAGAAGGATGCTTTTGCGCCCCGCTGAGCCGTCGGGCAACGGGCTACTGGTACAGGGAGCCGGCGTTGACGATGGGCTGCGTGCCACGGTCGCCGCAAAGCACGACGAGGAGGTTGGACACCATGGCGGCCTTGCGTTCTTCGTCGAGTTCGACGATGCCCTCTTCGGACAGGCGGGACAGCGCCATCTGGACCATCCCGACCGCCCCCTCGACGATGCGCGACCGGGCCGCAATAACGGCACCGGCCTGCTGACGCTGGAGCATCACCTGTGCGATCTCGGGTGCGTAGGAGAGCCGGGTGATCCGGGCCTCGATGATGTCAACGCCGGCGGGCCTGACCCGTGTCGCGATCTCGGCCGCGAGCTGGCCGGCCACCTCGTCGGTGTGATCACGCAGCGACAGCACATCGCTGCCGGCGTTGTCATATGGGTGGCCGTTCGCCACGTGCCGGAGGGCCGTCTCGCTCTGGGTATCGACGAAGGCGACAAAATCCTCGACCCCGTACGTGGCCCGGGCGCTGTCGCGGACCTGCCAGACAACGACGGCCGCGATCTCGATCGGGTTGCCGTCAGAGTCGTTGACCTTCACGGTCGGGGTCTCTTTGTTGCGGATCCTCACTGAGATCCTCCGGCGCACGGTAAAAGGGTTGACCCAGCGCAAGCCGGTGGTGCGCACCGTCCCTCGATAGCCGCCAAAGAGCTGAATGACGCGCACCTCGCCTGGCTTGATGGCCGTGAGCCCCGCCGCGCCTCCCGTCCCCAGCACGAGTAGCGCTATGCCTGTCCAGACCAGAGCGGTGCCGCCGGCCCTGATCAGCAAGATGCCGCCGACGTAGGCCGCCAGCGAACCGATCAGGATCGCTATGCCGGGCCCCGACCCCAGCTGGCGCTCATCGACGGGATTGGTCGCGGTGATCGACTGGGTGACGCTATCTGTCGGTGCCTGCATCGGACTACCTCCTGCTACCGGCGGTGCCACCTGCTCGCCGTATGTTCTATCAAAGTGATATCACTTTTTGGAGGTGCTTGTAAAGCGCGGAGGGCCTAGACCGCTCAGCTCCCGATCGTCGCAGGTTCCCAGAAGACGACACCGACGTCGTCAGAGACCTTCACCGCGTAGGCCGCCATCGGCATGCCGATGAATACGTCGTCGACTTCGCAGCCGGTGACGTTGCCCATCATGCGGGGTCCTTCTTCGAGATCGATCATGGCGACTACGTAGGGGAGCTGGCCCCGGAACGGCTCGGCACCGTTTTGGCGGACGACCGTGAAAGTGTGCAGCCGGCCGCGGCCGGACGCCTCCTCCCAGTCAGGGTCTGCGCCACAAGCGATACAGATCGGACGGGGATAGAACTGGCGCCAGCCACAGGCAGGGCAGTGCTGGATGAGCAATCGTCCTTCAGCGGCCGCGGCCCAGAACGGAGCACCTGCTCCGTCCCCCGCCGGAGTTGGTCGCGTCCAGGTCTCGACCTCCCGCACTTCCATCAGGGATGATCCTTCCCGAGAACGACCGCACCTATACAGGAGAGCCAGCCGCCCGAGCCGCAAGCGACGGCAATCGAACAGTCGGGGACCTGGGCCTCGCCGGCTTGGCCGCGCAACTGCCGGGTGGCTTCGGCCAGCAGGAAGATGCCGCGCATCCCCGGGTGGCAGGACGAGAGCCCTCCGCCGTCGGTGTTGAGGGGCACGCGACCACCCTTGCGCAGATTGCCCTCTGCTACGAACGCCCCGCCTTCGCCTTTCGGGCAGAGTCCGAGGCCCTCGATCAGCATCATCACGGTGATCGTGAAGCTGTCGTAGAGCTGCAGCGTGTCGATCTCGTCGGGTCGGATCCCGGCTTGCGCGAGCGCCTCTGGTCCGCAGCTCGCCGCCGCCGTGGAAGTGAAGTCCGGCATCTGGCTGATGTTCCAATGGGTCTGGCTTCCGGCCGCCCCGAGCACGTACACCGGGGGCTGTCGAAGATCCCGGGCCCGCTCCGCCGTCGTGACGATGATGGCGCCGCCGCCGTCGGACACCACGCAGCAGTCGAGCTTGTGAAGAGGGTCGGCGATCAGGCGAGACCCGACCACGTCGTCGACGGTGATCGGGTCGCGATACATCGCCGAAGGGTTGAGTCCGGCGTACTCGCGGACCCCGACGGCGATGGCGGCCAGCTGCTCCGACGTGGTGCCGAACTCGTGCATGTGCCGGCGTGCGGCCAGGGCGTAGCTGCCCACCAGCGTGTTCCCATAGGGCGCCTCGTACTGCGCCGTGCCAGCCACGCGCTGGCCAGCCGACAAGAATCCCCCCGTCCCGAGGGAGCGACCCATGGCGGACAGGAAGTTCGAGCCGTAGGTTATGGCGACCGCTTCGCAGAGCCCCTGCCGGATGGCGGCGGCCGCGTGTTGAATGTGGAACTCGAACGACGACCCCCCTGTCATGGTGCCGTCTATGTATCGGTGGTGCTTGATTCCCAGGTACTCGGTAAACGTCGGAGCCTGGTCCGCACCCATACCCACGCCGGCGTAGCCGTCGAGCTCGCCTTTCGCCAAGCCGCTATCGGCGAGCGCCCGCTGGAGTGCCTGGGCGTGATGACCGAGTCCGTCGAGGTGGGGTGCCTTGGGATAGTCGCTCAGTCCTACGCCGACAATTACCGGGGTGCGATCCGACACGAGCGCCGAAGCTATCTCACGGACCGGACGACGGCGAAGCCAACCGCGTTGAACATCGGAATCGACGTGGTCGTGGCATCATGACGCCGTGCTTTTCCAGGACCGGACTCGGGCGGAGTCATTCGGAGCCGATGCCGAGCGCTACGACCGGGCCCGGCCGACGTACCCCGCGGAGATGGTCGATGAGGTGCTGGCCGGATTCGACACCGGCGCCGTCACGACGGTCGTCGACGTCGGGTGCGGCACCGGGATAGCCGGACGGCTGTTTACCGATCGCGGTTGCCAGGTCCTCGGCGTCGAACCGGACGAGCGGATGGCCGCCCGCGCCCGGGTTCACGGTCTTACGGTCGAAGTGGCCGCCTTCGAAACCTGGCAGCCGGTCGGGAGGACCTTCGACCTGCTCATCTCCGGGCAGGCGTGGCATTGGGTCCACCCTGAAACAGGTGCGCTCAGGGCCGCTGAAGTGCTGCGGCCAGGCGGTCGCATCGCCCTTTTCTGGAACATTGGGCGGCCGTCCGACGAAGTGGCCGATGCGTTCGAAGCGGTCTACCGCCGTCGGACCGAAGGCCTCGACGAGTACTCGGTCCTGCTCGGAGGAGGAGACAAGGAGCGGTTCCATCAGGCGGGCGAAGGCATCCGGGCCAGCCGTCGCTTTTCCGACCCTGACCACCGCTCCTTCGACTGGACGCGCCCTTACAGCCGCGACGAGTGGCTCGACCAGCTCCCCACCCACAGCGACCACCAGGCCCTGCCGCCCGATCAGCTCGGCGAGCTCATGGATGAACTCGGAGACGTGATCGAGTCCTTTGGCGGTACCTTCACGATGGGCTATCTGACCGCCCTGATCACAGCCGAACGAGTCGAATAATCGGTTGCCAGATCGGCTCGTGGACGGGACCATCTCAGCGTGGACATCGAGATCCGCCGCATCGAGCAGGGAGAAGGTCGGCGTTTGCGAGACGTTCGGCTGCGGGCGCTTCGCGAGTCACCAGGCGCCTTCTCGTCTACCTTCGAAGAGTTCGAGAAGCGCCCGCTCAGTGAGTGGGAAGGCGTCGCGACCACACGCTCGGCCGGCAACGAGGAAGCCACGTTCGTAGCGACTTCGCCCACCGAGTTCGTGGGGCTGGTCGGTGGTTTCCGGTCCGAGGACCGGGCCGGCGTCGTCGAGCT
Source organism: Acidimicrobiaceae bacterium (assembly GCA_003156795.1). GTDB lineage: Bacteria > Actinomycetota > Acidimicrobiia > Acidimicrobiales > Palsa-688 > PALSA-688. The sequence continues at coordinate 46,865 of PMHU01000214.1, read as the reverse complement.
GACGTCCATGTGGGTCGATCCTTCGGCCAGGGGCGCCGGCGTGGGCGTCCGTCTCATTGAGGCCGTGGTGACGTGGGCCCGAGCGGCCGGAGCCGAGCGGGTGGATCTCTGGGTCGTGGAGGGAAATGACCCGGCCGTCGCGCTGTACCACCGATTCGGTTTCGCCCCGACTACTGATCGGGAGCCCTATCCGAATGATCCGAGCCGGGACGAGATGCGAATGACGCTGACGATGGCGCCTGCTTGAGTTCCGGGACGCGCTACGCCATCTACGTCGACCCGTCGCACTGGGGCCGCGGCGCTATTGGCGGTCTCTCCCGAGGTAGCCGGCGCGCCAGTTCGCCGCCCCGACCATGATGAGTCGGAGTTGGCGCTCCGAGCGTTGGGCGACGGCCGCGTGTTCACCCGGCTCGGCGTCGACCATGTCCGCCGCCACCCCGACCATCAGCTCGACGATGAGGTCGGCGAGCAGACGGCGATCCTCGATGCCCCATTTCCCGACCACAGGAAAGACCGCCAGGTCCAGGGCCAGCTCGGTGGTAACGAGATCGACTTCCCGAGCGATGGCCCGCCGGATGCGCCGAACCCCTCCGTGACGCTCCCTGGCGATGAACCTCATGTGGGCCTCATGGCTGCGGACGTGCGCCACCAGCACCTCGACGGACCGGCGGATCACGTCGTTGAAAATGTCGGGGTTGCTCCGCGCTTCGCGCAGCATGCCCCGTAAGGAGCCAAACGACTCCTCCACCAGGACCAGGCCCAGTTCTTCCATATCGTCGAAGTGACGGTAGAAGGCGGTCGGGGTGATGCCGGCTTCCCTGGTGACCTCGCGGAGGCTGATGCTGTCGAAGCTGTTGCGCGAGAGCAAGCGCAGGGCCGAGCGCAGGAGGGCCTGGCGGGTCAGCTCCTTATGTTCCTCTCGACTCAGTTCCTGCGAGTCGCGCCGGGCCCCGGCGCGACCGTGCGGGTTGTGAGGCCGAGACCTGGGAGCCGGCATGGGTGACACCTTTCACACCGAATTCAGTTGACACTCGTTTACTGGGATGGCACAGTACACATATGTTAACTCAAACGAGCCCTTCGGGAGCGCTTCGACGGGTGGCGAGAGCCCTCGATGCCGCGACTGCTCCCCACGGCATCGACCGCTACATCGAGTTGGTCAGCCCGACCTGGTCCACGACCGAGGTGCGGGGCCGGATCGTCGGGGTCGTCCGGCAGACCTCCAACACCGTCACCCTGACGGTCGAGGCCAATCGCAACTGGCACGGCTTTGTGGCCGGCCAGTACACGCAGCTGACCGTCGAAATAGACGGCGTGCGCCACACCCGCTGCTACTCCATGGCCACGTCGGCGACGGCGTCGGGCCGGCAGTTCGAACTCACCGTCAAGGCCCACCCGAACGGGTTGGTCAGCAACCACCTCGTCAGCCGGGCCCGGCCCGGCATGGTGGTCGGATTGACGCCGGCCCAAGGCGATTTCACGCTTCCCGGCCAACGGCCGGAGCGCGTCCTGCTGATCAGCGGCGGCAGTGGGATCACCCCTGTCCTGTCGATGCTCCGCACCCTGTGCGCAGAAGGGCATTCGGGACCGGTCACGTTCGTTCACTACTGCTTGACGGCTGGCGACCTGACCTACGGAGCCGAGCTCAGCGACATCGCAAGCCGCCACCCCAACGTGCGGGTCATCAAGATCTTCACCGACGAACCTGGAGCGGGAGACTTCGACGGTTTCGTCAGCGTGGCCCAACTCGACGCCATCGACGCATCGTGGCGCCAGGCCGAGACCTACATGTGCGGGCCGGCGCCGCTGATGTCGGCCGCAGCCGCCATCTACGCCGAAGCCGATCTAGGTATACGGTTGCACACCGAAGCGTTCACCCTTTCCCAGTGGATCGCCGAAGCCCCTGACGTGAGCGGCGCCATCCGCTTCACCGGGAGCGGGACCGAAGTGCGAAGCGACGGTCGGACCATCCTCGACCAAGCCGAGGGGGCCGGGCTGACCCCCAAGTCGGGCTGTCGCATGGGCATATGCCACAGCTGCATCTGCCCGCTCGTGAGCGGGACCGTGCGCAACGTGGTGACAGGCGTGGTCACTGCCGACCGCGGACAAGACATCCAGATCTGCATCAACGCCCCCGTGGGCGACGTCGAGATCGACCTGTGACGGCCTTAGCGGGCCCGATCGGCCCATCGAAGGAGAAGACCTTGAACACAGCCCAGAAGTTTCAACTGACAGATGCCGACCTCGACTCCCTGGGAGAGGAGTTGGACGCGCTGAGGGCCACGTTCGTCGCCGACCTCGGCGAGTCCGACGTCGCCTACATGCGCAAAGTGATCAAGTCCCAGAGGGCTCTGGAAGTCGCCGGGCGGGCTCTGCTGTTCGCCGGCTTCCTCCCGCCGGCTTGGCTGGCCGGGACGGCCGCTTTATCAGCAGCCAAGATCCTCGACAACATGGAGATCGGGCACAACATCATGCACGGCCAGTACGACTGGACCCACGATCCGGCGCTGTCTTCGAAGACGTTCGACTGGGATACGTCGTGCCCCGCCGAGTCGTGGCAGTTCACGCACAACTACATGCATCACACCTACACCAACATCGTCGGCAAGGACNNCAAGGACCGCGACATCGGCTACGCCGTCCTGCGGATCTCGCCGGACCAGCGGTGGACGCCGTTCTCGATCGGAAACCCGGTCTACGCCGCGCTACTGGCGCTGATGTTCGAGCACGGGGTGATGCTGCACGGCATCGACATCGAGCAGCTCAGGTCGGGTGAGAAGTCGTGGGCCGAGACGTGGCCGACTCTCAAGGCCGGGCTGCGCAAGTCGGCCAAGCTGCTGCTCAAGGACTACGTCATCTGGCCTCTCGCCACCGGGCCTATGGCGCTCACCACCCTGGCCGCCAACGCCTCAGCCAACGTGGCCCGCAACTTGTGGGCGTTCACCATCATCTTCTGTGGCCACTTCCCCGAAGGGACCTACGAGTTCTCGATGGAAGAGACCGAGGAAGAGAGCCGCGGCCACTGGTACTTCCGCCAGATNNCCCGCCCACCGCTACGCCGAGATGGCGCCGAAAGTCCGGGAGATCTGCGAGCGCTACGGCCTGCCCTACAACAGCGGATCGCTGAGCAAGCAGTTCGGTTCGGTCGTGGCCAAGATCTGCCGAATGGCCCTACCGGGACGCGGCCGGGCTGCTGCGCCCGGCCCGGTGCCGTCTTTCCCGGTCCCGGTCCGACGTGGAAGCGCGGCGATCGCCGCCTAAAGGTCCGCCTAAGCTGCGGTCGTGGCGCAGCTGGTGGTCGATGGGGCCGACCTCGTGGTGCACCTCAGCACGCGTGAAAAGATCGGCGGGGTGCACGGAGACATCCGCGTGCCCCTGACCGCCATCCGGTCCGCCAGCGTGCCCCGTTACCCCTGGCTGGCGCTGCNNGCGCGGCTGGAGGATGGCGGGCGTAGGAATCCCAGGGAGGATCGCCCTCGGTACTCGGCGACACGGCTCCGGTTACGACTTCTGCTGCGTCCGCAAGCAGGAGCGCGCCGTCCAAGTGGACGTCAACTACGGGCGCTACTCCCGCTTCGTCATCTCGGTCCCCGACGGCGTCGACGCCCAGGAACAGGCGGATCGCATCGCAGATTCCGCCGGTATCGCCCGCTCCGGCCCGGCGCCGGACGACCCGATCTAAGGACTACCTCCCTGGGACGCCCTGAGGCACTCGTCCAAGCGGCGGGCCAGATAGCGGCGTTCGGCTTCGGTGCCCGCGAGGTCTAGTGCGGCCTGGTACTCGGAGGCGGCTTCGGCCGGCCGGTCCAACCGCCGCAACAGGTCAGCCTTGGTCGCGTGGAGCAGGTGGTAACCGGATAGCCGCCCTGACTCTTCCAGCGCGTCGACGCGCTGCAAGCCCACTTCGAGCCCTTCGGCCATGGCCAAGGCCACCGCCCGATTCAGCTCCACCACCGGGGACGGGACCATGCGGGCCAGTTCTCCGTACAACGCGGCGATCTCGACCCAATCGGTGAGATCGGGCTGGGCCGCCAACACGTGGCAAGCTGCGATGGCGGCCTGGATCTGGTACGGCCCGGGCCTCCGGAGCCGTACGGCGGCGTCGAGCAAACGCGTGCCCTCTTCGATGAGAGCTGCATCCCACAGGCGTCGGTCCTGTTGCTCCAGTGAGATCAGATCGCCAAGGCCGTCGACACGGGCCGGCCGGCGGGATTCGTGCATGATCATGAGCGCGAGCACGCCGAGGGCTTCCGGCTCGTCTGGCATCAACTCGACGAGCAGGCGCCCGAGGCGAATGGCCTCAGCGGTGAGCCCGACCCTGACGAGGTCCTGTCCCGCTGTCGCCGAATAACCCTCGTTGAAGAGCAGATACATGACAGCGAGCACGCCCGCTGTTCGGTCCATCAGCACATGCGCCGGAGGCACCCGATATGGGATCCCGGCGTTACGAATCTTGCGCTTGGCTCGGACCAAGCGCTGGGCCATGGTCGCTTCGGGGACCAGGAAAGCCCGGGCGATCTCCGCGGTGGTCAGCCCAGCCAGGGTGCGCAACGTCAAGGCGACTTGGGCCTCGATCGACAGCGCCGGGTGGCAGCACGTGAACATCAACCGGAGTCGGTCGTCCCCTATGCCGCTGTCGTCAGGATCGGTGGACTCATCCTCTGATTGCCACATACGCGCCGCTTCCTCGACCTTCGGTCCGCCGGCCGCCACCCGGCGCAGCCGATCGGTGGCCCGGTTCCGGGCCACCGTCGTCAACCAGGCGCCGGGCCGGCGAGGGACACCGGAGCGCGCCCACTGTTCCAACGCCAGAGCGAAGGCATCCTGGGCGCACTCCTCGGCCAGTTCCCAATCGCCGGTGGTCCGGATGAGCGTCGCGACCACCCGGCTCCACTCATCCCGAAAGGCAACCGCGACCTCCGCGGTCACATCTCCCAGATCGGCCTCACTTCGATAGACCCGTGTCCAGCACCGGGAATCTTGGACGCGATCTCGACGGCTTCGTCGAGATCCTTGCAGTTGACGATGAAGTAGCCGCCGATCTGCTCCTTGGTCTCCGCAAACGGACCGTCGGACGTGAGGACCTCGCCGTCACGCACGCGCACGGTGGTGGCGTCGGACACGTCCCGTAACCTCTCGCCGCCCTCTATGACGCCCCTCTGTCCCATCTCTTCCATGAACGCGGCGTAGGTGGCCGACATAGCCGCACCTTCGTCCGGGGTCATCGCGTGGGACAGCTTCTCCTCGACGCAGATCAGCATGGCATAGCGCATTGGGATTCCTCCTTGTTGGTATCAGTTCATCATGACGACGAACGGAAGCAGGCCCCATCGACACAAGGTGCGAAAAATCTCAACTCCGATGCTCGAAGGGTCGGGAGCTCGGCACCCTTCCCGTCGGACCTCGGGGCTCCGTCGGTCGTGGTCTGGCCCTCGGTGTCGACGGGGGACAGCTCCCGTGGCCTACGGTGACGTTTCGTGTTGGAACGGTTCAGCGAGGAGGCACGCACGGCTGTCGCGTTGGCCCAGGCCGAAGCCCGGCGTCTGGGCCACAGCCACGTCGGCACCGAGCACCTGCTGCTCGGCATCCTCACCGAGGGCACGAGTCGGGCCGCTCGCGCCCTCGTCGCCGTCGGTGTCAGGCCCGGCGCTTGCCGGGAGAAGGTCGTCGAGGCGGTGGGAAGCCAAACGGCGAAGCGCCAAGAAGGGGACTTGGAGCTGACCGACCGAGCCCGGCGTTCGCTCGAGCGGGCGGCACGGATGTCGAGCAGGGAGAGACGGAGCCACGTCGAGGCGGAGCACGTCTTGTTGAGCGTGATCCAAGTCGAAGGCCGAGCCGGGCAGGTCTTGAGGGGCCTCGGGGTCGACCCCGAACGGGTACGCGAGTGGATCGAGGGGCCGGAGGCGCCCGAACCCGCAGTGGCCACCGAACCGATCCCGGCCGCGGATCCGCCTTCGTCGGCCAAACCCGCCGCGGCCCATGAACCGAGCGCGTCCGCTGGCGCGACCGCGACCGCAGAACCGACAGCGACCGCTGAACCGACAGCGACCGCTGAACCGACGGCGACAGCTGGCGCGAAGGCGGCGGTCGCCGGACGGCCTGGACGGGCCGGGCGGGCCGGACGGGCCCGACGGGCTCAGACCATTCCTGCGTGTCCTAGCTGCGGGATCGCCCTCGACGGAGCGCTCGCCCACCAGGGCGTGGCGTCGAGGGGAGAGCGCGGTGACCTCCGGGCGTTCGTCGTCGCGTACTGCACGTCCTGTGGCGCCGCCATAGGCGTGGCGAACGTCTGAAGACACAGGTTTGAGCGGGCTCGGTCCGAAAAACGGTGTCACCCACGCCGATTTCTTGCTAGCCGACGAGGCGACCCGGTGGCGATGTGACGACAGATCTTGAGCCCGTCCGCATTGGTGGGTCAAAAGTCCCAGAGTCTGCGACGATGGAAGCGTGAAGGTTCGCTTTGCCGTTTCGGTGGCCCTCGGGCCGCCTGATCCCACTCATCTGGCTGAGGTCGTGACCGAAGCGGAGGCCCTGGGGTTCGACACATTGTGGTTTTCCGACGTGCCGTCGCTGCCAACGACGGATCCGGTGCTAGGAGTGTCCCTCGCGGCGGCGCTGACCACGCGGGTGAAGTTGGGAGTCAACCTGATCCCGTTCGGCTCTCAGCCCTACGTCTTTGCCCGCCAAGTGGCCCAGCTCGATCAGTTCTCTCGCGGGCGGCTGCTAGTGACACTCGTACCGGGTCTCGACCTCCCTGGAGAGCGGGCCGCGCTCGGCGTAACCGGTCGCCACCGGGGTCGAATGCTCGACGCCCTCATCCCCGACCTCCGGGCCTGGTGGGCTGGAGAGGAAGTCCGTAGTACGCCAGGTGTTGCCCCTCTGCGACTCGCCGTCCTACCCCGCCAGGATCCGCTCGAGATCTGGCTGGGCGGGTCGGGCCCAGAAGCCGTGCAGCGAGCTGGGAAGATGGCGGACGGCTGGCTCGGGTCGCTGGTGTCGCCCGATCGGGCGGGCGCCATACGCGCCCGGATCAACGACGCAGCCGACGAAGCCGGCCGCCAAATCGACCCGGAACATTTCGGTCTCAGCGTCGGCTACGCCCGGGTGGCGACCGACATCGAACGGGCGGTCCGGCTGAGGCGACCGCGCCCTCAGAGCGACGAAGACCTCACCGAGATGATCCCCGTCGGGGCCCAGGCGCTGCGAGACCTGTTCCGCCGGCTCGTCGACCGGGGCCTCTCGAAGTTCGTAGTCAGACCGATCGCCCCGGTGGACTCGTGGTCCGACGAGCTCGCTTGGCTGGCCGACACGCTGCTCGACCTGCAGAACTGACGACCCCAGACCCACTCTCGGTGGGCCGGTAGCCGGTCCGATTTGTCCGAAAGTCTGGGCGCGAGTTCGGACTCTCGGTTGCATCCAGGGCCAGAAATAGTGGGGATCTGCTTCCGAGAGTGGGAACTCGCGCCCTGACGGCAGCAAAACAAAGCCGCCCCCGGCCCGGACGGCCGGCGGCCGTGCTTCGGCGGGGTCGAGCGGCTGCAGCACGACCTGGCGTGGAAGGACAATCTCATGTTCAACGAGTACTTCCACGGCGATAACGCGGCGGGCCTCGGCGCGTCGCACCAGACCGGCTGGACCGGNNGTCAGCGCAGCGCGGGGAGAACCTCCGCCGCCAACAGGCACCTGGACTGCCGGGCCGCCTCGCGGTCCATGCCGATTCCGCCCCCGAGCAACACCAGCTTGGTGAGGCCCAACTCGACCAACTCGCCCAGCCGCTCGGTGCAATAGGCAGGGGGCCCGGCGATCCCGAAAGAATCCACGACCGCAGCCGGCAGGTCCTGGCTCTGCGGCGAACCGTGCGTGAAGTGGTGATCCATGTCGTACGAATGGTGGATCGTCTCGAGGGCGGCCCGGCTGCGGTCGTCGGTCGGCCCGGTGACTCGGCCGTGCATGACGGAAAAACGGGCGAAGGACGCCACCCCACCCGATATGAGCGACCGAGCCGCGTCCCGATCAGGATTCACCACCACCGGCACGTACGCCCCCAGCCCCACCTCGCCGACGTCACGCCCGGCGGCCGCACACGCCGCCCGCACCTCCTCGATCGCCCACCGCACCCGCTCTAGGTCCGACCCGACGGCAAAAGTGATCCGATCGGCGCGGCGCGCCGCGATGGCGATCACTCGCGGACCGGTTGCGGCCACGTCGACCGGAACTTTCGGGCCGGCGGCCGCGATCCAGCGCACCCGGCTCGACTTCGGGCCGCCGGCCATGGCCAGGCTGTCGGCCGGCGCGGCCACGCGGCCACCGTCCAGCTCTGGTTCGAAATCCACCTCGTCCCCCCGCAAGTACCCCTGCAACCGGGCCAAGTAGCGTTCGAAGGCGGCAGGCGAAGCGGGCGCCAAGCCCAAGTGGGCGAGCGACGAGTCGCCCCTCCCGATGCCCAGCACCGCTCGACCGCCGGACTCGGCCTGCACCGAAGCGATCGCCGTGGCCATGGTGGCCGGGTGCCGGGTCAACGGGTTGGTGACCCCGGTCGCCAGGCCGAGGCGCGAGGTCGCCGCCGCGGCCAGACCCAAGTGCACGAACGGGTCGGGCGCCAGATTCTGTGAGTCCACCAGGGCCAGACCGTCCCAGCCCTCGTCCTCGGCCCGGCGGGCGATCGAGGCGGTGCGCCCGGGCATGCCGGCGCCCGCCGTCCACAGCTCTACCGTCACTTCTCTACTGGCACGTCGGAGCCATGTTCACGCCGCCGCGGCCGAAAGCGCCATCACGTCGATGCCGTAAAGATCGGCGACGTTGCTGCTCAAGATCGCTTCCTTCTGGTCCGCGCTCAGATTCCGGGTGTGCTCGTCGAGCAGATCCTGACTCCACGGCCAGGTCGAGTCGGAGTGAGGGAAGTCGTTGGCCCAGAGCAGGTGACGCCAGTTCATGTCGTTGGCGAAGCGGAAGGCGGTCCAGTCGTCCTGGAACGTGACGTAGATGTTTTCGGCGAAGTACTGCGACGGCGCCTTGGTGAGGGCCTGGCCGGCGGGCAGCCAGTTGCGGTGCCGGTTGTAGGCGTGATCGAGCCGGTACATGAAGTGCGGAACCCACCCGGCATCGGCCTCGGCGCAGACCACCTGCACAGCCGGATTGCGCTCGAACACGCCGCCGAGAACGAGCATCCCCATCACGTCCTGGCAGCCCCGGACGATCGACAAGAACGAGTTCATCTTGGGCCCTCGGGTCTCCCCCGACCGCATGGTGAGTATGTGAAAGGACGGAACCATCCGCAGCGCCACCGTCGCCGCCCAGAACTCGTCGTAGGCGGGCGAGTCGTAGTCCTCCACCCCGGGTTGTCCCGGCATCATCACGCCCCGTAGGCCGAGCTCCTTCATGGCCTGCAGGTCGGCGATGCCTTCGTCGGGTGTGCGCATGGCCGTCTGGCCGAGGCCGAGCAGCCGGTCGGGGTGAGCCGAGCAGTAGCCGCCGAGCCATCGGTTGTAAGCGTCGAAGCAGGCCTTCTTGTAGTCGAGATCGGGGTGGTTGCACAGGATCATCCCGATGCTCGGGTAGATGACTTCCGCCGCCACCCCGTCGCGAACCTGATCGGCCATACGGGCGTCGGAATCCCAACCTCCGGGGTGAAGGTCCGCGAAGCGAGAGCCTTTTAGCTTGATCTCCTCCGCCGGCTTTCCTGCCGCAGCAATGGTGCCGAGGGACAAGGGCTTGTGGAAGCCGTCGACAACGAAAGCGTCGCCGATTTCGGGCCCGCAGTCCTCCAGGCGGGGCGCCCGGTCGGCAAAGGCCGGGTCGATGTGGTCGACGTAGGTGCCTGCCGGTTCGGTGATGTGCGAGTCGGCAGAAATGATCGGGTAGCTCATGAGCCTTCCTTGGTCGGATCGGGTTGGTGGCCGCGGACCAGGCGGCCCGGAAGGGCACCGGTAGGTGCCCCGTCGGTGTAGGTCTCTACGCCGGACACGATGGTGTGGCTATAGCCGTGGGCCGGTTGCATCAATCTCTTGCCGCCGGCGGGCAGGTCGTGACGGATGAACGGTCTCTCGAGGCCGAGTCGCTCGAAGTCGATGACATTGAGGTCGGCTTTGTATCCGGGCGCGACCAGGCCTCGGTCCAGGAGTCCGACGGCCTCCGCCGTCGCCCGGCACTGGCGGGCCACCAGCCAGGGCAGTTCGAATCGAGGACCTCGGATGCGGTCACGACCCCAGTGGGTCAGCATGGTCGTCGGGAAGCTGGCATCGCAGATCGTTCCGACGTGCGCTCCCCCGTCTCCGAGGCCGGGCACCGTGTTGGGGTGGGCCAGCATCTCGGCCGCGGCTTCGAGGCTGCCTGCGAAGTAGTTGAGCACCGGTAGATACAGGAGGGCGGTGCCTCCGTCCTCGAGCAGGAGGTCGTAGAAGAGCTCTTCCCCGGCAACCCCCTTAGCCGCCGCCCGGGCCGCGATGCTCATGGACGCATCGGGCTCGTAATCGGGACGGTCGTGGAGTTCGAATACCCGGTCGAGAGGCTGGCGCAACCCGCCCGGGCGGGCGGCCAGATCCTGGAGCACTTGGCGTCGCATCTCAGGAGCGGACAACCGTCGGACCCGCTCGTCGAGGCGTAGCCCTTCGACGGTGCGGTAAGTCGCCGAAGCGCGTAGCGGGTTTACCGTCCCTTCGAGCCCGATGACCAGCCCGATGGCGCGCGCCGCGACTTGCCCCCGCATTTCCAGGCCCTCAGCGTTGGCCGAGGCGAGCAGGTCGAGCGTTCGCCGGTATCCATCCCCCGGGCCTCCCTGGGCCAACGACACCGACAGGGGGCGACCGGACGCTCGCATCATTTCGAGCAGCGTTGCCGCCTCGTGATCGAAGTCGGGGAAGTCCGAGATCACCTGGAGGACCCCCAGCCCCGTCGCGCCGATCGCGCCGGCGATGCCGACGAGTTCCTCCCTGGCCGCGGTCAGGGTGGGGGTCGGCTCGCCCCGGCTGGTCCGATGATTGAGGGTTCGCGACGTGGTGAACCCGAGGGCTCCCGCCTGGATGCCCTCTGCTGCCAACCGGCCCATCGCCGCGATCTCGTCGGACGTGGCCGGCTCCCTATCGGCGCCGCGCTGGCCCATGACGTAGAGCCGGAGAGGACCGTGGCACGCTTGGGCGGCGAAGTCGATGTCGTGCGATCGTCGCTCCAAGGCGTCCAGGTAATCCGGGATTGACTCCCACTCCCACGACAACCCCTCGTGCAGAACTGTGCCCGGGAGGTCCTCAACTCCCTCCATCAACTCGATGAGCCGGCCGTGGTCCGTGGCCCGCACCGGAGCGAAACCGACCCCACAGTTGCCCATCACCACGGTGGTCACGCCCTGCCCCGACGATGGCTGCAGCCTCTCGTCCCAAGTCGCCTGTCCGTCGTAGTGGGTGTGGATGTCNNGGAAATGGCCACGTCAGCAGTGCGCGCCGGTGAGCCGGTGCCGTCGATGACCGATCCGCCTCTGACAATCAGGTCGATGGCCACTACTACCTCCGCGTATCTCTCTCATACCTCTCCTGGCACTGTTGAGTGTCACATAGGCACCACGAGGTGTCAAGAGAGGGCTACTGTTGGGGTGTGAGCACGGCCCAGGCTCCCACGCTGGCCGAGGACAAGCGACAGGCTACGGTCGAGCGCATTCTCCGCGCCGCCCGGTACTTGATCGGCGCCCGCGGCTTGGACATGACGATGGACGAGATCGCGGCCGCCGCAGGGGGAGNNGCCGCCGCAGGGGTAGGGCGGCGCACGGTCTTCCGCCATTTCGAATCCCGGGAGAACCTCCTGGCCGCCGCGGTCGAATCAGGCATGCGCCGCTACGGGGAACGCCTGCCCCCGTATGAGGGGGGCGATTGGCGGCCCTGGCTGGAGCGCCTCTGCCTCGAGGTCCACCGCATGAACGGCTCCTACGGACCGGGCTACTGGGAGCTGACCACCAGGCGGGATCTGCCCGGGGAGCTGGCCGCCATGGAAGAGCGACGCAGGCGAGCCCGCCGGGCCGCCATGAATCGCTTGTCGGCCGACCTGTGGAAAGCCGCGGGCGGCAAGGGCCCGACCCCCGCAGGGGTGGCCGACTCTGTCGGCGCCCACCTCAGCGTCCACTTCACCGCCGCCGTCACTGCCGACGCAGGCCAGGACTGGAAGCGCGCCGCCAGCCTTGCGTTCGCTTCCATCGTTTCGTCGGTCGAGACCAGCCTCGCCGCGGGCCGAGGCCATTCCGCCCACCCCGCAAAAGGAGAGCCGTCGTGAGGATCGCAGTCGCCGGTGGAACCGGAACCGTGGGCAGGTACGTGATGAAAGCGGCCGAGCAGGGCGGGCACGTTGCTACCTCCCTGAGCCGGGCGACGGGCATAGACCTGCGGACCGGAGTGGGACTCGAAGGTGTGCTGGAGGGCGTGGACGTCATCGTCGACGCCACCAATGGGAGCACGGTGAGCGCAACCAAGGCCACCGACTTCTTCACTTCGGTGACCAGGCGGCTCCAACAGGCTGGATCGGCGGCCGGAGTCGGCCGTCTGATCACCGTGTCGATCGTCAACATCGACCGCCTGAGCAGCTACGGGTACTACAAAGCCAAGCTGGCCCAGGAGGCGGCCGCGTTGGAAGGTCCGCTACCGGTCACCATCGTGAGGGCGACGCAGTTCCACGAGTTCCCGGCCCAAATAATGCAGCGCGCCCACGCGGGACCTGTGTACTTGATGCCGCGTATGCGGGTCCAGACGGTGGCGGCGCGATCGGTAGGAGAAGTCGTCGTCAATCTGGCCGCCAGCCCACCGGAGGACACCACCGTCGACGTCGCCGGGCCCGCCGTGGCCGAGCTGGTCGATTTGGCCCGGGCCGTGATCCGCCGGCGCGGCGGCTCAGGGCAAGTGGTCGCCATTCCGGTTCCCGGTCGCGCCGGCCGGGCGATGCGCAGCGGGGCCCTGACTCCCGCCGCCGGCGCCCTCATTGCCGGGCCGACCTTCGAGGAGTGGTTACCGGGCCCGGACATCGATGCCGTCCCTCGGTAGGGACTGCTCGTCAGGCGAGGAGGTTGGCCCGGCCGTTGGCGTCGAACTCGGCTTCGAGGGCTTCGACCTCTGACTCGCCCATCGGCACGAAGCGCGTCGATCGGGCCGGCCTGTGCCAGACAGGATCGGTCGTGCGCCAGCGGGCCGTTCGCAACGGGCGCTTGTCCACCTTGTCGGTGGCCGTGACGGGCAGCGCCGCCACCACTCGGACGTAGGTCGGCGCCCACTTCAGGCTGAAGTCCGGCTGCTCGCTGAGGAACTCCGCGAAGCGGTCGGGGTCGAAGACCTCTCCGCTCGCCATCTCCACTGCGGCCATGACCTGATCACCAGTTCGGGCGTCCGGTACCGGGTACACGGCCACCCCGCTTACGCCTGGCAGCCGAGCCAGGATCCGCTCCACCGGGCCCGCGGCAAAGTTCTCGCTGTCGACGCGAAGCCAGTCGCCGCTGCGACCGGCGAAGTAAAACACGCCATCCCCATCTCGGTACGCGAGGTCGCCGCTCCAGTACCAACCGTTCCGGATACGACTCGACTCGGCGTCGGGATCGTTGTAGTAGCCCTCGAAGCGCCCGCTGGAATTGCGCCCGACCAGCTCCCCTATCGCCTCCCCCGCGTTGAGGAGACGCCCGCCGCCATCGAAAGATGCGGCTGCGCACTCGACCATGGTCTCGACGTGGACGACCGCGACGTCCGCCCCCGGAGGAGCCACTCCCAGGGCCCCGGGTCTGGCCCCGGCGGCCGGGTGCAGGACCACGGCGTTCTCGCTCGATCCGTACCCGTCGATGACGGGCACGCCGAAGCGGGCGGTGAACTCGGCCTTGTCCGCTTCGGACGTCTCCGGCCCCAACACCCACTTCAAGTCGTGGTCACGGTCGCCGTCGGTCGGAGGGGTGGCGTTGATGTGCGCGATGGCCCGACCGACCGTGTTGAAGAACGTGCACTTGTGCGCCCGGACGTCGTCGAGGAAGGCCGACGCCGAAAACCGCCGGCGGAGCACGAGCCGGCACCCGACGTGCCATGCCGGTAGCACTGACGCGAACAAGGCGTTGCCGTGGAACATGGGCATGGCCGAGTAGAGGATGTCGTCGGGACGGAACCTCACACCGACCGCCGACCGGGCGGCCCGCCCGTGGCTGACCCGGACCGCCTTGGGCTCCCCGGTCGATCCGGAAGTGAATATCAGCAGGAACAGGTCGTGCTCCGCCGGCAGCGCGGGAATCGCGGCGCCGACGTGGCCGCCCACCGCGGCTGAATACGGCTCTCCCGCGCAGTCGATGACGTGCCCTGTCGCCGAGCCGAGCTCGAGGTCTCGAAGCATGGGCGCCCGTTCGGCATCGGTGATGACGAACTGGCAGTCGGTATGGCGCACGTCTCTCGCCAGTTCGGCCCCGCGTCGCGTCGGATTGAGCCCGACCAACGTCGCACCGCTGAGGGCGGCGCCGCCGAGAAGGAACAGGTACTCGGGGAGGTTGTCCAAGAGGACCCCGACGTGAAACGGCCCGGGCCGCCGGCTTTCGCTCAGCCAGGCCGCCCTCGCCGACGCCTGCTCGACCACTTCGGCCCAGGTCCAGGTCTGGTCCTCGAACACCAGGCCGACCGCGCCGTCTCCGCTGCGGCCCAGCACCAGGTCCGCCGCGGTTGCGGTCGGGCGAGCCGGAGCGGCTTCCTTCACGCGGCCGGGGTCGCGGGACCGAGCAGCATCGGGAAGTGCTCGATCGAGCGAACCCCGTCCGTGTAGGCGAGATCCACCCCCGGCTTCAACGAGTAGTCCGGGTAGCGACGGTGCCACTCGCGCAGCGCCACCCGCAGTTCCTGGCGGGCCAGGTGCGAACCGAGACACCGGTGGATGCCGCCACCGAAGGCCAGGTGGCGGTTCGGGTCGCGGTCGAATCGGACGGCGTCTCCGTCGCCGAACTCGACGTCGTCGGTGTTGGCCGAGCCGATCATCAGGGTGACCATCTGGCCGGCGTCGATCGGGCAGCCCCCCAGCTCGGTGTCCTGAGTGGCGACGCGAACGACCGCCGCGACCGGCGTCTCCCAGCGGAGCAGTTCCTCGACCGCGTCAGGTATGACCCCCGGGTTGTCGACGATCTGGCGGCGGTGATCCGGGTTCTGGGCGAGGAAGGCGAACATGCAATCGAGCGAAGCGGTCACCGTGTCGAGGCCGGCGATCAGGAACAGGAAGCTGATGTCGAGGATCTCCTCCCGGGTCAGCTTCTCACCCTCGATCTCGGCCCGGAGGAAAGTGGTGATCAAGTCGTCTCTGGGATCGTCGGCGCGCTCGTCGATGAGGGGGCCGAAGTAGTCGTAGATGGACATGGCGGTCGCCTTCTGGTGCGCCACCGCGTCGGGGTGGTCCCGGGGGCATCCGACAACCTTGTTCGGCCGGATGATTCCGTCCTTCATCGCCAGGAACGCCGGCAACTCGTCGAGTGGGAGACCCAGCAAGGACAGGAAGACCTGTGAGGGCAGCGGCACCGAGAAGGAGGCGGCAAAGTCGATTTCGTCGTGGCCCTCGAAAGCGTCCATCAGTCGGTTGGCCAGTTCGGCTATTGGCTGCTCCAGGCGGGCCATGGCTCGCGGCGCGAACAGCGGGTCGAGAATCTTGCGGTATTTCTTGTGATGGGGCGGGTCGACGTTGAGCGGGATGAGCGGACGGATGTTTTGCAGATCGATCGCTTCGGTGGACGCGAACAGCTCCGGGTGTCGAAAGACCTCATCGACATGTCGCCGGTGCGGAACCAGCCCGTACGCGCCCATGGCGCCATCGATCACGGTGATGGCAGGCATCGACTCCCGCATCAGGCGATACATCGGCTGAGGGTCGCCGGAAAAGGCGTCGTCCACGTTCGGTATGTTCGGCTCTGGTTCCACTTTGATCCCCCTACAGGATTGCGCCTGACTCTTTGAAGGCCGCGATGGCGTCCCAATCGAAGCCCAGCTCTAGGAGCAGTTCCTCGGTGTGCTGGCCGTGCTCGGGCGCGGCTTGCAGCCGATACTTCTCCTCGTCGAACATGACCGGATTGGCGACCAGTGGAAACGTCACCCCGTCCTCACGGTCGACGTCGACCACGTACCCGTTCGGACTCACTTGCGGATCGTCGTGGAGCTCGAGGGCAGTCTGAACCGGAGCCCAGACTCCTTTCATCCCCTGGAACGCCTGGCGCCACTCGTCCAGCGTCCGGGATCCGAGCGCTTCGTCGATGATGCGGACGCACTCGGCCCGGTTCTCGTAGCGGGCCAGGCCCGTCGAGAAGCGGGGATCCTCCGCCAATTCGGCCCGGCCGATCCGCTCGCAGACCTCCGGCCAGAACTTGTCGGCTTGCAGCATCATCAGCGACAGGAAGCGGTTGTCCTTGGTGCGGTACTGCCCCACCAGCGGGTTGGGGTTGAGTTCGCGCGATCCCCTCATGGCCGCCAGCGGGTCCTTGCCGTACAGCTTCGACGCCACTATGTCGGGGGATAGCGTCCACATGGCAAATCCGAGCAGCGATACGTCCACGATCGGAGCCTGCCCGGACCGCTCCCGGGCGAATAGCGCGGCTGCGATCCCACCGGCGATGGCCATGCCTCCGGGCAGGTCGCCGAACGCGGGGCGGGGGGCGATCGGCCAGTCGCGGTCGCTCGGGGTCAAAGCGTGGGCGATGCCCCCACGGGCCCAGTATGAAGCTCCGTCCAGGCCGCCCCGGTCGGCCTCGGGTCCGAGCGGCCCTTGGCCCGAGCCACGCACGTAAATGATGTTGGGATTGACGGCCTTGATGTCGTCCACGTCGATCTTCAGCTTCTGCCGTACCGACGGCAGGTAGCTCGTCAGGAACACGTCGCTGGTCGCCGCGATCTTGTAGAGCAGATCGCGGCCGTCCTCGGTGGAGACGTCCAAGGCCAGCGAGCGCTTCCCGCGGTTGGGCTGCTCGATGATGTAGTTGACCGCACCCGGCCCGCCCGGAATGAGACCTGAGGAGATGAGGCCCCGTTGGGGGTCGCCCATATGGGGGTGCTCAACCTTGATCACGTCCGCGCCCCAGTCGGCTAGTACGGCTCCGGCTGCGGGAACGAAGGTCCACGAGGCCACTTCGAGCACCCGGACCCCGTCCATGACGTTGTGCATGGGTGAACCGTACCCGTTTATGACGTTAATGTCAGGGTCGTGAAACGCGACTTGGGGGAGGCCCGTGCAACACCACAGACACACCCTCGAGATCGACGCCACCCCCGAGGAGGCGTGGTCGGTCCTGCATCCCCCGCCGCCGCGCCGCAACGCTGACGGCCGGCGCCTCCTCGTCCACGGCGATGTGAGCATCGAGGTCCTCCACGAAGGCGACGACCATGGTCAGGGGCTGGTCCGTACGTGCACGTTCCGGGTCCCGAAGTGGTTGCTGAGCGGTGGCGTCGGTCGGTCGTGGGAAACGATCGTTGAGTCCCGGCCTTACGAAGAGGTGCGCTACATGGCGGTAGGCCGGCCCCTCTGGTCGAAAGCAGAGGGTGCCCACCTGTTCGAGGAGATCGGCAGCGGACGGACCCGGATCACGTTCGAGGAGTCCTACGAGGCGTTCAACCGCGTGTCAGGCCGCCTCTTGGAAAAGCGGGTCCATGAGTTCATCTCCCGCGACAACGAGCAGCTGATCCGCCAGGCCCTAGATCGGGGCATCAGCCGGCTACGCAAGAAGCGGGCTTGAAGTGCCGATCAGATACGAACCGCGCCACGACCACGTCCTCGTGATCACGATCGATCGGCCGGAACGCAAGAACGCCCTGGACCTGTACCACTTCCGCGACCTGGCGAAGGCCTGGCGGGACTACCGCGATGACGAGGATCTGTGGGTGGCCATCATCACCGGCACCCAGGGGTGTTTCATGGCCGGCGCCGATCTCAAGGACTACATCCCCCAGATCACCGAACTGTCCGCCAAAATCTCCTCCGGCGAGGTCGCCGAAATCGACGGCTGCAAGCTTTCTGACGGGACTGACGCCGTCCTTCGCAATGTGGATCTTTTCAAGCCGGTCATCGCCGCGGTGGACGGCCCGTGCGTGGCCGGAGGCATGGAGATGCTCGGCGGTGTCGACATCCGCATCGGCAGCGAGCGGTCGTCGTTCGGAGTGCTCGAGCCCAAGCGGGGACTGTTCGCGGGAGGCGGCACCACGGCCCGGCTTCCGAGGCAGGTCCCGTACGCAGCCGCCATGGAGTTCCTGTTGTTGGCAGAGGCGGTGCCCGCCGATCGAGCCCTGGCCCTCGGCTTGCTCAACGAGGTCGTCCCCATCGAGGACGTGCTGCCGGCGGCATTCCGATGGGCGGAGCGGATCCTCGTCAACGGCCCGCTCGCGGTGCGCGCCACCAAGGAGTCGGTGGTCCGCGGCATGAAGGGCACGTTGCGCGACGCCTACACGATCGAGCAGGAACTGGCGTCCAAAGTGTTCCAGTCCGAGGACGCCAAGGAGGGTCCGAAAGCCTTCGCCGAAAAGCGCCGGCCCAACTGGAAGAACCGGTGAGCCCGCGCCGCCCGGCGGCCTCGTCCGCGGCCCTGATCGGCTGGTCGCAAGCCAGCCGGCACCCGGGAGAGCCGCTCGAAGCGTGGGCGGCGGCTTTGCTGGGCACCGGTGTTACCCCCGACGCAATCGACTCGCTCGACGTGGTCTACTGCCAGAGCTGGCCTTACGACGACCCAGCCGGCCGGCTGGCCGCAAGCGTTTGGGCCGACCCCAAGCGGCTGCACTATTCGGGCATCGGTGGCACGACCCCCTTGACGCTTCTGGCCCGCGCCGCCGAGCGGATAGCGATGGGCGAGTCAGAAGTGTGCGCCATCGTCGGCGGCGAAGCGCTCGCGACCGTTCGGCAGATCAGAAGGGACGGCGGGCGCCCGCAGTGGTCGCACCGCGACCCGGAGAAGAAACCTTTCCCGTACGAAGCGCCGTTCCAACCGAGCGAGGTCGCCCATCAGGTCTTCCAGGCCTACACGACGTTCGCTCTCAGAGACGTCGCCCGGCGAGCCCACCTCGGCGCCGGAGTCGACGAGCACGCGGCCGGCATCGGCCGCCTGTTCGCACCCATGACCGAGGTGGCGTCCAGGAACCCGCACGCCTGGTTCCCGCGAGCTCGGTCCGCGACCGAGCTAATGGAAGTAACGGAGTGGAACCGCGTGGTGGCCCACCCTTTTACCAAGCTGGTCATGGCGATGATGGACGTCGACCTGAGCGCTGCCCTGGTGCTGGCCTCCGAAGGCGCCGCCGATCGCCTGGGCATCGCGGCGGACCGGCGGGTCCACCTGAGAGGCTGGGCCGAGGACCGCGACCCCGACTACGTGGCCGAGCACGACGAGCTGTGGCGGTCCCCCGGCATGCGGACGGCGTTTTCGGCGGCCCTGCAGCGGGCTGCGGTCGGGACGGACGACATAGCCCACTTCGACTTGTACTCGTGCTTCCCCTCGTCGGTGTCATTTTCGCTCGACGCCCTCGGCATCGACGCCAGCGACGACCGGGGTCCGTTCACTGTCACCGGCGGTCTTCCATACGCCGGCGGACCGGGCTCGTGCTACGCCCTGAGTTCCGTAGCGGCGATGGCCGACACCCTGGTACATGACCCCGGTTCCGTAGGCCTGGTCACGGGCGTCGGCATGCACTTGAGCAAGCACGCCGCCGTCGTGTTGTCCACCGAGCCCGGGGCCATGGTCGCCGCGAGTGGGCCGGTGGGCGCGGTCCAGAAAGCGAACGTGACCCGCCGTCCCATCGTCGAGCAGGTCGACGGACCGACCACGGTCGCCGCTTACACGGTCCACCACGACAGCAACGGCGAGGCGACCGACGGGCTGCTGGTCTGCGACGTCGAGGGACACCCGGCGGGCGGTCGCTGTTACGCCAAGGTCGCCGACGCCGAGCTATTGGCCGCGTTCGAAACCGAGG
Organism: Acidimicrobiaceae bacterium; assembly: GCA_003156795.1. Lineage (GTDB taxonomy): Bacteria > Actinomycetota > Acidimicrobiia > Acidimicrobiales > Palsa-688 > PALSA-688. The sequence goes on along the minus strand of PMHU01000214.1, from coordinate 26,958 downwards.
AATGGGTCGGCCGGCGCGTGCAGGTTCGACACGTCGGCGGCCTCAACGTCGGCCAGCCCTAGCCCGGTTTCACAACGTCATCCCGGGCGCTCATATCAAGGCCATGACTTCCTGCCACAAGGCCCGATACGAAGCCGCCGCCCGGCTGCCCGCCGCGAAGACTTCGACCGGTGCCCTACGAACGCCCATCTGCTCGAACACCGTCGACGCCGGGATTTCCGTCAGGAGCACCTCGGGACGCACACGGAGGAGCTCCTCGATGATTCGCTCGTGCAGCTGGCGCCGGCGGTCGACCATGGAGAAGAAGGCGAGCACCTTCGGATCCCGCTTTCGGTCGTCGGCGGGATGGCGTCCTCCATTCCTCTCGGCGCCGTTGTCGGAACGGGCCACCAGGAACTGCTCGAGCTGGTCCAGCGTCCGGGCCGGCAGAGGGGCCGGGATCATGGGAACGAGCACCGCTGACGACGCTACGAACACGCTCTCCGAAACCAGGGAGAGGCTAGGAGGACAGTCGAGGATTATGCAGTCGTACTCGCTCCGCAACGGCGCGAGCACCGAGTGCAGCTGCTGAGTCGGATGCTTCGTCCGGTCGAGGTGCAGGTCCATGTGCCGGTAGGAGAGGTCGGCCGGGAGGAGGTCCAGCCGGTCGAAGTCGGTGCCGCGAATCAGGCGGTCGACCGGGGTCTGGCCTCGGACCAGTGCGCTCCCGCCGCCCTTGACTCGCGGCTTGATCCGGAAGAGAAACGTGGCCGCGCCTTGTGGGTCCAAGTCCCAAACCAGCGTCCTAGCCCCGCCCAGGGCGCTCAGGTAGGCCAGGTTTACGGCCGCGGTCGTCTTGCCCACNNTCAACCTCTTTCGGTTGGTCGACGACGAGAACCGCTCGAAGCGCGAGTCGAACTCGTCGCGAGCCCGCTTCTCGCGCTTCTCCATGTCATCGGCCAGCCGTCCCATCGCCATCAGCGTCGTAGCCGGAACGGCCCTGGACTCGTACAGGTCGGCCGCCATCGAACGCAGCGTCTCGGCCTGCACCTGACAGTCCTGAAATTCACCGAGGTTGTCCTGCAAAGCCTTCAGCTCCCGGATCACCGAGGTGATTTCGTCCTCGGCATAAAGGGTCTGGAAGCACTCGAGCAGGTAGCGGAGCTCTTTGGCCCTCTTTCGCAGGTCGTGCAGCGCTTCGGCTGGAGTCGAGACGTCGATGGCGCGGCCGCGCCGGATGACCCGCCGGTAGGCCCGGGCGATAAAGGCGTCGGCCACTTCGCCGACGGGCCGATCTCCCAAGGGAGCGGCGGCCTGGTCGGTCTGGGCCCTCTCGAGCGCTCGCCACGTGTGCAGAAGCGAGCGGTAGCGCGCCGAGTCCATGGCGACCGTGAGCTCGCGTTGCGCCGTCTCCCGACGATCGATGAGGTACCCGTGGAGCGGAGCCAGGTCCGCCGCGGTAGAACCGAGGTCGCCCAGGTGGACGTCCAAGTCTCGGGCCGGCCCGGTCAGGCCTCCGAGCCACTCGAGCCCCGCGCTCAGCGCGCCCGACGCATTCGGCGGCAGCACGCCACCCGATTGACGGAGGATCGAGCGGGCCCGGCGGATGGCGACGCGATAGTCGTGCAGAAACTCGGTGTCGAGTTGTTCGCGCACCCCGTCCTGATTGGAGATCATGTGGTAACGCAACCGTCCGAGGATGGCGGCGACCGCCCTGGATGCCGGCATGGACCGGTAGAGGTCCACGCCTGGACCCAACTTGGCCCCTGGCGATGCCCGTCCCACCAGCGACAGGGCCACGCTCATGAGCGACTCGGCCTGCCGGTCGAGACCGGCGGCCGACAGGGCATCGGCGATTCGCTGAGCAGATCGCTCGTATCCCCTGACGCCGGTGACGGTGGCGGTTCGGAGCACGCGGCTGTGTTTCTGAGAGTCGGGCAGGACGTGCCGCTCCAGGAGAACCCTCGCTGTCGTCTTGTCGTCGGCGTTGAAGACCGCAACGCGCTGGAAGTGGGTATCCACCTCGACTTGCGGGAGCAACCGGCGATCCTCGATGACGGTTACTACCTGACCCCACAAATCACCACCAGGTAGGTCCGCTGCGAATGCGGGCGGACCGTCGGCGGGCGCCCAGGCCATCACGGCGTCAGATTCGCGGTGGCGCAGCGTCAGGGCTCCGTCCTTCGCGGCCGAGTCCGACGACGATGCGCGGCTGTCCATTTCGAGGGTCCATCCCCCGCGGTGGATCCGCCAGTCCGCGGTGTCGAGGTAGGTACGGTGCACCGACGACGGCGCCTCAGACGCGACGTCCCACCGCGAATGAACCGCAGCGATCACGGACTTGATCGACATCCGTGACGGGATGCGGAAGCGGATGGGTGTCGGACCGGGCAGGTTCCCAGGTTAGGGCTCACGGCTCGGTCGAGGTCGCGGCGGCTGCAGGTCAGTCGAACCGGCAGGCTGCGATGGCCGCCTCGGCCGCTGCTTCGGCTCCCAGGACCGCCCCCTCGGCCAGGCGGGCCATGGCCTCGACGCGCTCCGGGTGCTCGTTGAAGTAGCGCTCTATGGCAGCGTCGTTGGGAGTCCCGTCCTCGTTGCTGAGGTGGAATATCTCCTCGTCCACGCTTCCGTCTGTGGCCCGATCGCTGATGACCCGGAACACCGACCAGGGGATGGCGCGCCGCTCACACTCCGCCGCGATCGCGGCGGTCTCCATGTCGAGCGATACCACGCCACGCGCTCGCAATTCGGCGATCTCCTTGGGATCGGTGATCAGCCGATCCGTCGTCCACATGACGCCTGCAGGCCTCTGGGAGCCGAACGGCGTGGGNNACCCACCGCCGGGGGTATCCGTCGAGCCGTCCACGACCGTCTCCGGTCGAATGAGGGTCCCAATGGGAGTGTCGTCGTCGACGGCACCGGTGATGCCGACCACGATGACCCAACCCACTTCGACCGCATCCAAAAGGTCCGCGACGCCGGACGCAGCCAGAGCCGGCCCCATTCCGGTGACGATGGCGGCAACCCGGCGCCCACCCGGTGAGCCGACGTGCACGCTCATGTCCCCGATCACCGNNTTCGCGCAACGTGAGCTTCTGCACGACCGGATCGAGTTCCATGGGCATGGCGCAGACGAAAGCGATCTCGAAAATGGTGTTCGGGGCGGATTCCACCCTCCTAGCCTGGCGCGCCGGCACTCCACTCGCGCCAATGCGCCGGGACGGTGGCGAGCCCGCCGCCCGCAAGCCCGCCGCCTGCGGAAATCGCTCTGGCCTTAGCCCGATCGTGCGGGGTCGACGCCGATGCCCGGCGCCGGACCTTCGATCAGCGGGTAACTCTCCCGCCCGGTCCACCCCGACCGCGCGGCCCGCCCGGGCGAGGCGGGCGAGGCTGGCGACCCGGCGAGCGGCTCGGATTCGTCGGGCGCCCCCGAGCGGGAACCGACGAGCCTCGAGCAGGAACTGGCCCGCCGCCGGCGGCAACCCCAACCGGGCTACCAACGGGGAGCCTGAGGTCCTTCTGGAGCTGGCGCACCTTGGCCCGGTCGGCATCGGTCACGAGGGTCACTACGAAGCCTTCAGCCCCGGCCCGCCCGGTCCGCCCGGAGCGGTGCAAGTAGTCCTTCTGGTCACCGGCGACGTCGAAGTGAACTACGCAGCCGACGTTGTCGACGTGGATCCCCCTCGCCGCCACGTCCGTCGCCACCAGGGCCTGGGCCCGGCCGTCAGCGAAGGACTTGAGAGCGCGATCCCGTTGGGGCTGGCTGCGTCCCCCGTGGATCGGGACTGCGGCCACGCCGGCCCGTTGGAGCTGGCCGGCCAGACGGTCGGCGCCGTGCTTGGTCCGACAGAACACGACCGTAGAGCCGTGGCTGGCGACCAAGTGGGCCGTCATGGTGACCCGATCCTCGCGGCGGGTGGTCAAGAACTGGTGGGTCGTGCGGTCGATCTCGTCGGCGTCGGCGGTGACCTCGCAGCGGACCGGATCGTTCTGATAGTGCCGGATCAGGACGTCGACGTCACCGTCGAGGGTGGCGGAAAACAGCAGCGTCTGGCGGTCAGGACGCACTTGGTCCAGGATGCGCTTGACGTCAGGCAGGAAGCCCATGTCGGCCATGCGGTCGGCCTCGTCGATGACGACCATCTCGACGTCACCCAGCGCCAGGTTGCCGCGGCGGACCAGGTCGGAGAGGCGGCCCGGGCAGGCGACGGCAATGTCGACGCCGCGCCGCAGCGCCTTGAGTTGGAGGCCGAAGCCCACGCCGCCGTAGAACGCGGCGACGCTCCGCTTGTAAGGGCCCACGAGGATTCCAAGCTCCTCCGTGATCTGGGCCGCCAGCTCACGAGTGGGGGCGAGGACCAGGGCGCGCGGCCTCGCGGGCCGGGCCCGCTGGACCCGCTCGGCCAGTGGGATACCGAAGGCGATGGTCTTTCCGGAGCCGGTGGGCGCCCGGCCGCAAACGTCCCTTCCGGCCAGCGCGGGCGGTATCGCCATCGACTGGATCGGGAAGGGCTTGAGGATGCCGCGCGCGGCAAGGGACGAAACGGCCGCGGCGGGTACGCCGAGGTCGGAGAAATTGGAGGACAACAAAGGCTCCTGTGATGATCGCGGCGCAAAACTGCGCGCACCGCGGGGTGCGACGAACCCAATCGGTAGCTCCTCGCCCGGCCGAGGCCTTCGGCTGCGTCGCGGCAGCGGGAGCATGGCCGATGGGGAAAGCACGATCACCGACGGCCCGTCAACTCTGAGAGCCGACGCCTCCCGGCGGATGCCGGGGGATGCAGAGAGTATAGCGTGCTTTTTTTCACATTTACACCGAGCGATGTGGGTTGGGGCCACGCTCGCCATTCGAGAGGCGGCTTGAGCCCAGCCGAGATCGCGGGCAGGGCACCCGCATCCCCCGGCCGGGTACGCCTCAGTGAAGCGCCCGACCGGCCGATCCAGCCGGTTCGGGGGGACCGACGAGGTCGAGGACGCCGCCGCCCTCGAGTTCCACCCCGACGCGGCTGCGCACCATCAGGCGGACACGATCGGGGCGAAAGAGATCCCGCGAAAACTCCACTGGCACTCCTGCGAGAGCGAACGCGGTGCGCTCGATCCCCATCAACGGGCTGCCGTCAGGGACTTCGAGCAATGCCGCGTCGGCGCTGCTCGCGGTGGTCGGCTCGAGGTATTCCACGGCAGTCTCGGGCTGGAGGCCCCACGTCGCCAGCAACGCATACATGGAGCCCGTCAGGTCGCGTTCCAACATCCCGGGCAGCGGCTTGGCCGGAAAGTACGACCGTTCGATGGCGAGTGGCGTGTCGTTGGCCAGCCGCACCCGGATGATCTCAAAGGTCTTGGCCCTCGGCTGGAGGCGCAACGGACCGAGTACATCGCCGGGACATCGCACCTCCCGCGCGCTCAGCACGACCGAGCCCGGGCGGAGGTTGGTGCGTCGCACCTGAGCGCTGAACCCAGGCAGTCCGGTCAGATCACATTCGACCTTCGGCTCGGTTATGAACGCTCCCCCATCGCGTCCAGGCACCCTGGTAACCACGCCCCGTCGTTCGAGTCCCTCGACGCCCTGACGGAGCGTCATGCGACTGACACCGAGGAGCGCCGAAAGCTCTCTCTCCGCAGGCAGCCGGTCGCCGGTCACCAGCCATCCGTTGGCGATCGCCGCGGTCAGCCACTGTTCGATCTGGGCGTGGACGGCGACGCTGCTGGTGCGAAGGAAGACCGGCGGCTTGGCGAGCAGGCGGCGAACCCGGTCACCGTCAGTCCGCGTCATCACGGCTCACCCTACAAGCCGATCCCCGACCGCCTTGTGGTCTAGACCATTATCGGTCGAGGCTGCTACACTCGGATGCGATGGGGACCCGGACCCGCCGTGGGTGAGCCGATCGACCTGGCCGCCGTAGACGGCACCATCGGCCCATTGATCGTTGGGGCCGGCGAGGTCGCGATGCGTTGGTTCCGTTCGTCCATGGTGGCTGAGGACAAGGGCGGGGCTCAAGGGTACGATCCTGTGACCAAAGCCGACCGGATGACCGAAAGCTATCTGCGGCGCGAGCTGGCCGCTCTTTTTCCTGATTCTCAGATCGTCGGCGAGGAAGGCGGCTCGACGGGGCCGACCGGCCGGGTCAAGTGGGTGATCGACCCCATCGACGGCACCAAGGCCTTCGTGAGCGGCCTGCCGCTTTGGGGTGTGCTCCTCGGTTTGGTCGTCGACGGCCGCCCGGTCGCGGGCTGGTGCCGGCAGCCGTACCTCGACGAAACGTTCGCGGCGGTTGGCGGCGACGGATGGCTGGAGCACGCCGCCAGCCGACGGGTCCTGAAGACGAGCCAGACGACCGACCTGGCCGGCGCCAACATGTATACGACCCACCCGAGCATGTTCGTGGCGCCCTGGCAGCAAACAGCTTTCGAATGCCTGGCCCGCCGGGTACGCATGCAGCGCTTCGGCGGCGACTGCTACTCGTACTGCCTGCTGGCTTTGGGCCACATCGATCTGGTGGTGGAATCGAGCATGCAGTCGTACGACATCGTCCCACTCGTGCCGATCGTGGAAGCGGCGGGAGGTACGGTCACCGGACCGGATGGCGAGGCCCCGGTCGAGGGAGGGTTCGTCGTCGCCGCCGCGACCTTCGAACTCCATCGCCAAGCTCTCGAGATCGTAACCGCGGCCCGCGCCGCCCGACCCAAAGCGGAGGAGACCCTTTGAGCGAATACCCCTACGCCGACCGGTTCCCCATCAACCGGACCCTCCCCGAAGAAGGCCGGCCGCGAGAGGAGGTAATGGCGCAGCTGCAAGCGATGGCCAAGGAAGAGGACGCTCTCTGGGAAACGGGCAAGTGCTCGGGCACCATGTACTGCGGCGACCACGAGCACTACGAATTCCTCAACGAGGCGTTCGGGCTGTTCGCCCACGTCAACGCCCTGCAGCGCGACATGTGCCCGAGCTCGACCAATTTCGAAGGCGAGATCATCGCCATGGCCCTCGACCTGTTCCACGCCGACACCGTCGCCGACGCCGGCGCCGGTCCGGGCGGGCTGGTGACGACGGGCGGCACGGGCAGCATCCTGCATGCGGTACTCAGCTACCGCGAGCACGCAGCCAAGCACCGCGGCGTCACCATGCCCAACCTGATCAAGCCTGAGACGGCCCACCCGGCGTTCGACAAGGCCTGCCACCTATTCGGCGTCGAGCTGCGCCGGGCTCCCATAGACCCGGTCACGACCGGGGTGGACGTGAGCTGGGTCGCCGACCACATCGATGAGAACACCGTCGCCCTGATCGGATCGGCTTGCAACTACGGATACGGCACCATCGATCCCATCGCCGAGCTCGGGGCTCTGGCGGGCGGGCGAGGCGTCGGGCTGCACGTTGATGGCTGCCTCGGCGGCTTCATCCTCCCCTTCGGCGAGGAGCTCGGGTACGACATCCCTCCGTTCGACTTCCGCGTTCCCGGGGTGACGAGTATTTCCGCCGACACCCACAAGTACGGCTACGCCCTCAAAGGCACTTCGACGTTGCTGTTTCGCGACAAGGCGCTGCGCGACTCGCAGTATTTCTTCCTCACCGATTGGAGCGGCGGAAAGTACTGTTCGCCCGGGATCGAAGGCTCACGTTCGGGAGGTCTGCTGGCAGCCAGCTGGGCGGCCATGGTCCAGTTGGGTCGGGCCGGCTACCGCCGGTATGCCCAGGCCATCTTCGAGACGGCAGAAGCCATGAAGGCCGCGGTGCGATCCCACCCGGAGCTCCGGATGGTCGGCCGACCGAGCTTCCTGTTCAGCTTCACTTCGGACGTCTTCGACATCTATCACGTCAACGACTTCATGCGCCGGCGGGGCTGGAGGCTCAACGGACAGCAGTATCCCAACGCCCTGCACATGGCCGTGACCCGGCCGCAGACCCAGCCCGGCGTGGCCGAGTCTTTCGCCGTCGACCTGGCCGACGCCGTGGCCCACGCCAACGAGCACGCGTCCGAGTCGCCCGCGTCCGGCGCCATCTACGGAGGCGTGGCCGGCGGGATCAACGACGAGGCCGACGAGTTCATCCGAGCCGTCATGGCAGGCATGCTCGACAAGCAGATGTCGCTGCCCCCGGGGCACCCGGGGTGACCACCGGGGGCGCCCCGCCCCGCGAGGAACGCTTCGTGCTGGCCGTCGATCTAGGCACGGGCGGCCCCAAAGTGGGCCTGGTGTCGCTCGTGGGTCGGGTGGCGTGGCAGGACCACATCCCGGTCAAGACCAATTGGAAAGACGGCGGCGGGGCCGTGCAGGACGCCGACGAATGGTGGCAGATCATTTGCGACGCCACCCGCCGCTCCATGGCCGAGGGCGCCGTGAGCCAGGATCAGGTGGTCGCGGTCAGCGTCACGGGCCAGTGGGCGAGCACCGTCCCCGTCGACGTAGAAGGCCGGCCCGTCTCGGATTGCGTCATGTGGATGGACACCCGAGGCGGCCCGCACTCCCGGAGGGCGCTCGGTGGGCCGGTCGCGGGCTATGCGCCTGCGGCGGCGGCGACCTGGCTGCGTCGCTCTGGTGTGCCGCCCTCGACGGCCGGCGACGACTCGTTGGGTCACATGCTTCATCTGGAGAAAGACCAGCCCCTCGTAGCCAAAGCGGCCCGCTGGTACTTGGAGCCCGTGGACTACCTGTCCATGAGATTCACGGGTGTGGCGGCCGCATCTCCGGCCTCCATGACCGCGGCCTGGCTGACCGACACCCGCCAGCCCGACATCCGGGACTATGACCCGGTGCTGGTCCGCCGCTCGGGTGTCGACGCCTCGAAGCTCCCACCGCTGCGCCCGACCGGCTCGGTCGTCGGCACCGTGCAGGCGGGCGTGGCCATCGAACTGGGCATCCCAGCCAGCGCTCAGGTCGTGACGGGGACCCCGGATCTGCACTCGGCCGCGATCGGGTCGGGCGCCGTGCTCGACTACGAGCCCCACATGGTCATCAGCACGACGTCGTGGATCAGCTGCCCCGTGGAGAAGAAGAAGACGGACCTCATACGGCAGCTGGCCACGGTCCCCGGCCTCACTCCCGACCGGTATTTGCTGGTCAACAACCAGGACACCGCCGGGCGCTGCCTGGAATGGCTGCGGGACAACATCGTCGCCCCTGACGACGGGCTGCCGCCCGGCGGCCAGCACGCCGCGTACGAGGCGCTAATCGATCTAGCGCGTACCGTTCCAGCCGGCAGCGGCAACGTGATCTTCACTCCGTGGCTGATGGGTGAGCGCACTCCCATCGCCGACCGACACGCCCGAGGCGGGTTCCACAACCTGTCGCTGTCCACCGACCGGGCCCACCTGGTCCGGTCGGTGCTCGAAGGCGTGGCCTACAACTCCCGGTGGCTGCTGAACGCGGTCGAGAGGTTCACCGACCGCCGCTTGGAGCCGATCCGCCTGATAGGTGGTGGCGCCCAAGCCGATCTCTGGTGTCAGATCATGGCCGACGTCCTGGACCGCAAAATCGAGCGGGTGGCGCAACCTTTGCACGCCAACCTTCGCGGCGCCGCCATATTCGCCGGCATCGCCCTGGGCGAGGTGCGGACCCAGGAGGTTCGCTCGCTGGTCGACGTCGACGGCGTTTTCCGACCGGACCCGTCCAACCGGGCCGTATACAACCGGCTGTTCGCCGAGTTCCCCAAGCTGTACAAGGCTCAGAAGGGCATGTTCGCCCGCCTCAATCCCAGCCGCTGATCTCGACCTGTGACTCTGCCTAGCATCGGCGCCGATGCGATCGATCGGAAGAGGAGCCCAACGGAAGTGAGCGTGGCCGTGGTCGCCGGCAACCCCAAGCCGGCTTCGAGGACGCTCGACGCGGCCATCAGGGTGGCGACCAGGCTCGGCGGCGCTCCGCCCGAAGTGGTGATCGACGTAATAGAGCTGGGCGGCGGGCTGCTCAGGTGGGGCGACCCGGCCGTGACGGAGGCGATATCAGCGGTGCAGGGCTCCCCAGCGGTGGTGGTCGCCTCCCCGACGTACAAAGCCAGCTTCACCGGGGTGCTGAAGCTCTTCCTGGACCAGTTCGGAGCCGGCGGGTTGACCGGCGTCGTGGCCTTCCCGCTGATGCTGGGCGGAGCCTGGCAGCACGCCCTCGCTCCCGAGGTCTTCTTGAAGCCGGTGCTCGTCGAACTCGGCGCGACATGCCCCGTCCGGGGCCTGTACTTACTCGATTCCGACTACGAGTCGCCACCGGGGTTGGACGATTGGATTGCGGCCGCCAGCCGATTCGTCTGAAGGTAGCGTCACGGTCGAGCAGGCATTAACGGCTGAGCGCCCTATCGATCGGGGAGGTCTGTTGTTTCAGAGGATTGCAGTGGTCAACCGGGGCGAGGCGGCGATGCGATTCATCCATGCCGCACGCGAGTTTCGGCCCCGCTCTGGTCGTCCCTTGCACACGATCGCTCTATACACGGCCGCCGAACCGCGGGCGATGTTCGTGCGCGAAGCCGACGAGAGCTTCGAAATTTCGTCTTCGTCGATCAATCCCTACCTCGACTACCAGGAGCTCGAGCGGGCGTTACGGGCTACCGCGGCAGAAGCCGTGTGGGTGGGCTGGGGGTTCGTCGCCGAGCACGCCGCGTTCGCGGACCTTTGTGAGCGCATGGGAGTCGTGTTCATCGGACCGCCTGGCCCGGTAATGCGCCGGTTGGGCGACAAGATCGGGAGCAAGCTGCTGGCCGAGGAAGCCGGAGTGCCGGTGGCGGCGTGGAGCGGTGGGGCGGTGCTTACCCTCGAGGATGCTGCCATCCAAGCGGACCGGATCGGCTATCCCGTCATGGTCAAGGCGACCGCCGGCGGGGGTGGCCGGGGCATCCGTTTCGTCGGATCCGCCGACGACCTGGCGCCAGCTTGGGAAGGAGCCACCCGAGAGGCGGCGGGTGCGTTCGGCGACGCCACTCTGTTTTTGGAGAGGGTGGTCACGGGCGCCCGCCACGTCGAAGTGCAGGTGGTCGCAGACAACTTCGGGACCGTGTGGGCGGTAGGAGTAAGAGACTGCTCGGTCCAGCGCCGCAACCAGAAGATCATCGAGGAGTCGGCCTCCACCGCGATGGGACCCAAGGTTGAGGCAGAAGCGAAGGCGGCCGCGGTGAAGTTGGCCGGCGCCGCCGGGTACCGCAACGCTGGCACGGTCGAGTTCCTATACCAGCCGGCCGAAGAGCGTTTGGCGTTCTTGGAGGTCAACACCCGCCTTCAAGTCGAGCATCCGGTGACCGAGCTGACCACGGGTCTGGACCTCGTCGAACTGCAGCTTCAGGTCGCTCACGGCGAGCCGTTGGAGGGCGAGCCGCCGCGACCTCGGGGGCATGCCATCGAGGTTCGGCTCAACGCCGAGGACCCCGACGCCGGCTTCGCGCCCGCTCCAGGAGTAGTGGTCCACGCATCGTGGCCGTCGGGCCCGGGCATCCGGGTGGACACGGGTTACGCGGCCGGCGACGTGATCCCGTCTCAGTTCGATTCCATGGTGGCCAAGGTGCTGTCGTGGGGTCCGGACCGCGAGGCGGCGCGCCGGCGGTTGCGGCGGGCGCTGGCTGACACGACGGTGCTGGTCAGCGGCGGTACCACGAACAAGGCGTTCGCGGCTCAGCTGCTCGACCATCCCGACTTCGTGGCGGGGAAGCTGTCGACCAGCTGGCTGGACGAGCTCATGGAGCGCGATGGAGGGCGGCTGGTCGAAGGACGCAGCGACGTGGCCCTTCTCACCGCGGCCGTTTCGGACTATGACGTCCATGCCGCCACCGAGCGTGACCGGTTCTTCGCCGCGGCAGCACGCGGCCGAGCCCAAGGCGGCCACGACATCGGCCATGCCGCGGAGCTGCAATACGACGGCCATTCGTACCGGATCGCGGTGGGCCAGACCGGCCCCGGTCGCTACCGGCTGGTAGCCGAGGGCGACGTCATCGACCTCGAAGTGGACCGGCTGGGCCAGTTCGAGGGTCGCGTCAGGATCGACGAGCGCCGATTCCGGGTCGTGGCCCTACTCTCGGGCACCGAGAACCTGGTTGAAGTGGACGGTGTCCCGCACCGGGTAGCCCACGAAGAGGCCGGCGCGGTCCGGGCCCCGGCACCGGGTGTGGTGGTCGACTTGCGGGTCCAGCCGGGCGACGAGGTCAGCGCGGACACTCCCGTGGCGGTCGTAGAGAGCATGAAGATGGAAGTGGTGATTCGGGCCGGCGTCGCCGGTCGGGTGTCAGAGGTGCTCGTGGCGCGCAACGTCCAAGTCGATGCCGGAGCTCCGCTCGTCCGCGTCGAGGTGGCTACCGGCGACTCGGTGCCGCATCCGACCACGCCCGTCGGTTTTCAATCCTTGGTCCGTCCCTCGGGCTCTGCCGGTGGACCCGCGGTGCGCTGCCTGGACGCGCTGGAAGACATGCGCAACTCGGTGTTGGGGTACGACCTCTCGGCCTCGGACATTTACCGGGTCGTAGCCGAGTACCGGCTCCACCGGGCGTCGGCCGTAGGCGAAGGGCCGGCCGTGGTCAACGCTGAGATGGAGCTGCTCACCGTCTTCGGCGACTTGTGCATGTTGAGCCGCAACCGGCGCAACGACGACGAGGACGACGCAACCCACAATCCGCGTGGCTATTTCATCTCTTACCTGCAGACTCTGGATGCCGAGCGATCCGGTCTACCGGAGCGGTTCACGGATCGGCTACAAACGGCCCTGGCTCATTATGGCGTCGCCGGCCTCGAGCCCAGCCCGGCTCTACAGGGCAGCCTGTATTGGATGTACCTGGCTCAGAAGCGCGTCGCGGCGCAGCTACCAGCCGTCCTTGCCGTGCTCGAGCAGCAACTGGAAGGTGCCGAAGCCTTCGCCCACGGTCAAGAGGACCGATTGCTGGACACGTTGGATCACCTCATCGTCGCCACCCAGGTGCGGCATCCGGTGGTCGGCGACCTGGCTCGTAGCGTGCGTTTCACCCTCTTCGATCACCCCGTGATCGCGGCCGAGCGCACCCGGGTGATCGGCGAGATGGCCGCCAACCTGGACCGCCTCGGAGACGAGAACTTGGATCCGGCGGCGCGAGCAGACCTGGTCCGCAAGATGGTGGACTGCCCGTTGCCTCTGATCGACCTGATGGGGGAGCTCAAAGGCCACGACGAGGTCCGATCCCGGCCCGACCTCATCGACGTGCTCACCCGGCGGTACTACCAGGTCAAAGACGGCCTCGAGGTCGGTTGGAGCTGGGCAGGGAACCGCCGGGTGGTCACGGCGCGCTACACCCAGAGCGACCGGGTGGTAGATGTCGTCGCCGCCGACTTCGGTCGGGCGGAGTTGTCCGACCCGGAAGCCTTGGCCCATCTGCTCTCATCCCAAGCAACCGCAGCCGCGGTGGCCGATCTGTACGTCAAATGGGGTGAGGGCCAGCCCGACCCGGATGTTTTGCTGGAACGGGTATCGGCCGGAGTAAAAGCGGTCGGGCCGTCGGCTGCAATCGAGCGCATCACCGTGACGCTCACGGGCTGGGTAGACCCCCAAGACGCGGGGGTAGAGCGATTCACATTCGTCCTCGATGGCGGGAAGTTCGTCGAAAACCGGGCCTTGCGAGGCTTGCACCCGATGATCGCCGAACGCCTTCAGCTCTGGCGGCTGACCAACTTCAATGTCGACCGGCTTCCGTCGGCCCGGCACGTCTACCTCTTCAAATGCACCGCTCGGGACATTCCGACGGATCAGCGGTTGGTCGCGCTCGCCGAGGTGCGGGACCTGACCCCACTGCGAGACGGAATCGGTGTGGTGGCGGCCTTGCCCGAACTCGAACGGGTCCTGGCCAGCTGCCTCGACGCCATCCGCCGGGCCCGGGCATCGCGCCCACCAGCCGCCCTCCCCCAGCTCAACCGGATCCTCCTGTATGCCTGGCCGTTGATCGACGTGCCCATCGACGAACTGCTCTCGGTCGTGTCGAGGCTGGCCCCCACCACCGACGGATTGGATCTCGAGCAGGTCATCTTCCAAGGCCGCATCGCCACCCCCGACGGCGGGGCCGAGCCGATCGTGGTGCGGGTTTCGCGCCCTCCGGGCACGGGCCTCACCATTCGGATCACCGACCCGCCCACCGCTCCCATGCAGCCGCTCGACGCCTACGGTCAGAAGCTCCTTCAAGCTCGCCGTCGTGGCGCCGTGTACCCGTACGAGCTCATTCCGATGCTCCTCACCGAAGGCACCGCTTCGACGGCGGCTCGAGGCTCTTTCGTCGAATACGACTTCGACGAGGAAGGGCGGCTGGTGCCGGTGCAGCGGCCGTACGGTCAAAACACCGCAGCCGTGGTCGTCGGTCTGGTGTCTACTCCGACGGCTCGCTACCCAGAGGGAATGACCCGGGTGGCGATATTGGGCGACCCGACGAAAGGGCTCGGGTCCCTCGCCGAGCCTGAGTGCCGCCGGGTATGCGCGGCGTTGGACCTGGCCGAGTCTCGCGGCGTTCCTGTCGAGTGGTTCGCGTTGTCGTCTGGAGCCAAGATCGCTATGGACAGCGGAACCGAGAACATGGACTGGATCTCGTACGCCTTGAGGCGCATCGTGCACTTCACTCAAGCCGGTGGCGAAATCAACCTGATCGTGGCGGGGATCAACGTCGGCGCCCAGCCATATTGGAACGCGGAAGCGACGATGCTGATGCATACCCGAGGCATCCTGGTGATGACACCTGACAGCGCCATGGTCCTGACCGGCAAGCAGGCGTTGGAATATTCAGGCGGCGTGGCGGCCGAGGACAACTTCGGGATCGGTGGGTTCGACACGGTGATGGGACCCAACGGGCAGGCCCAATACTGGGCTCCGGACCTGGCCTCGGCGGCCGAGTTGCTGTTCGCCCACTACGCCTTCACCTACGTGGCACCTGGTGAACGCTTCCCACGTCGGGCGGTCACCGGCGACCCCTCGACCAGAGACATCTCGGACTACCCCCACATCGTCGAAGGCATCGAGTTCACAAAAGTCGGAGACATCTTCTCGGCGGTCTCCAATCCCGACCGGAAGAAGCCATTCGACATCCGCACGGTGATCCGAGCGGTGATCGACCAGGACCGGCCCCCCCTCGAGCGGTGGCCGCAGATGCGCGACGCGGACACCGCCGTGGTGATGGATGCGTGCTTGGGAGGACAGACGGTCACCATCATCGGCGCCGAGTCGAAGGCGCTGCCTCGGCGCGGCGTCCTGCCGGCTGACGGTCCGAGCCAGTGGTCCGCTGGCACCCTGTTTCCCCAGTCGTCGAAGAAAGTGGCCAGGGCCATCAATGCGGCCAGCGGCATCCGCCCGCTGGTGGTGCTCGCCAACCTGTCGGGTTTCGACGGGTCTCCGGAGTCGTTGCGAAACCTTCAACTCGAATACGGGGCCGAGATCGCCCGGGCCGTGATCAACTTCGACGGCCCCATCGTGTTCTGCGTG
>PMHU01000214.1:0-11585 GCA_003156795.1 Acidimicrobiaceae bacterium | reverse complement strand
CGACGCCGACGGCTCGGCCGCGGCCCGGCTACGGGCCGAACTGGAGGAAGCTCGGGGCGTCGTCCGCTCTGAGAAGCAAGGCGAGGTGGCCGATGAGTTCGAGCGAATCCACACCATCGAACGGGCCCGCCAGGTCGGATCCATCCACGTGATCATCCCGGCCGACCGGCTGCGGCCGTACCTGATCGACGCGGTAGAGCGCGGCATGCGACGAGCCGTCGAATCGACCTGACCCCGACCTACGGCTGGGGAGGGACGGCGCCGGCTGAGGCGGACTCGACGGTCGGCATGGCGCCCAAAGCTTCAGTCGAGCGCTTGGGTCCTTTCACTCCCTCCGCCGCGCCAGCCGAGGCCGATCCGTCTAAGATACGCGACAGAGGCTCGAAACTGTCGAAGACGGGCGGGCCCCAGGGTACGAGGAGGGCAGGCTATGCGAGAGAAGCCGGACGCGTCGGGGTGGGGACCCTTGGACAAACGCCTGAGCCGCCGAGACGTCCTGATGGGCGGCGCCGCGCTGGGCGTCGGAGCGGCCATCGGCAAGACCGGGCTCACTTCGCGACAGGGTCGTCTCATCGAGTCCGCCCTCGCTTCTAGCGGCGGCAGCTCGATCCGTGACATCCAGCACGTCGTGATCCTGATGCAGGAGAACCGCTCCTTCGACCACTACTTCGGGACCATGCCGGGCGTGCGCGGTTTCAACGACAAGAAGGCCCGCCAGTCCTATTCGGGAGGACCGAAGACCAATCCCTCGACGGTCTTCAACCAGACGATGGTCAGCGGTTCCCAAACGCTGTACCAGCTCGCCGACGGCGAGACCTCGCTCGGACCGTTCGAGCTATTCAGCAACCCGCCTACCGTCGACGGCCAGACGACCAACGACATCACCCACGACTGGGGTCCCCAGCACATGGCGTGGAACGACGGGTCGATGGACCAGTTCGCGGTGCAGCACCTGATGTGGGATGGCACGGCGCCGTTGCAGCTATCCCCGCCGCCGGGTCAGTCAAACGTCCCCAACGGGATCACCACTATGGGGTATTACCGCAGCGCGGACCTGCTCACATTCTACCGCGCCCTCGCCGAATCCTTCACGATCTGCGACGGGTACCACTGCTCGGTGCTGGGGCCGACCGACCCCAACCGGCTCATGTGGATGTCGGGCACCATCGGTGCGACGGGCTTGGACGCGCAAGGCAACTCCAACGGCGGACCGATCCTCGAGACCTACGTGCAGACCCGTCCCGAGAAGTACGGCACGCTGTCGTGGAAGACGATGCCGGAGGTACTGACCGACAACAGCGTGTCATGGAAGGTGTACCAGGACCCCACCTCCACCCTCCTTTTCAACGTGCTCCCGTACTTCTCGAGCTTTTTCACGCCGTCCACCCCGACCGAGATCGAGAACGCCGCCAATGGGCTCACGCCGGTGTACCCGGCTGGGTTCGCGGCCGACGTCGTCGCCGGCACCCTCCCGCAAGTCTCATGGATCATGCCGCCGCTGCCGAACTGCGAACACCCGGCCGTGCCGCCCGCCTACGGCGAATACCTGGTGTCGGAGATCCTCGAGACCTTGCTGCTCAACCCTGACGTTTGGGCCACCACCGTGTTCCTCGTCCTGTACGACGAGAATGGGGGCTTCTTCGACCACGTGCCGCCGCCGACACCCGGCCCTCTGGTGACCCTGACCAACGGCGTCACGCCTCCTTCGAGCTCTACCTACGCCGGCGAGTACACGACCGCAGCTGCGCTGGCGTCGGTATATCCGACCTCGTCGCCTGGCGACAGCCAAGGCGTCCTCGGGCCGGTCGGTCTGGGTTTCCGCGTCCCGTGCCTGGTCGTTTCGCCTTTCAGCGCGGGGGGTTGGCTCTGTCCGGACCTCTTCGACCACGTGTCGACCCTCAAGTTCATCGAGAAGCTGTTCCTTCCGGCCGGCACGCTGATGGGATCCGACGGGCTCGAGATCTCACCGTGGCGCTACAACACCGTCGGCAACATGAGCGCAGCGCTGCCGGCCCTTCACGACCCGGTCGACACCGTACCGACGCTGCCGGCCACTTCCATGACCGACCCCGACGTGGCCCAACAGGCGCTGATCAACGCCCTGCTCGGTACCGAGGACTATGGCGTGGCCTACCCGCCGCCGACGCAGAACAACGGCATTCCCGGCCCCGACCAGGACTCCACCAAGCTCCGGCGCACACCCAAATGAGGGCCGGCTCCACCGACCAGGTCAGGCGTTGACGTTGACTTCAACGTCCGACGCGACCTGCCGCGAGCGCCCTACTCATCGCGTCGCTTGCGACTTCACGTAGTCGTAGAAGGACCGCATGTCGGGCGAGATCTGGGCCAGTTCGATGTATGGGACTCCGGAAACCGAGCCGTCGAGGTAGGCGAAGGCCATGGCGCCATCAGCCATCACGCCCCGTTGCACCACCTGTATCCCTTGCGCGGCGGCCTCGCTTTCGGCGACTGCGAGGTCCTCGGTCTCGAAGCAGATGTGATGCAGCCCACCGCCCGCGGTGGCCAGGAACTCCGTGTAAATGCTGTCGCCGCGCACCGGCTGGATCACTTCCAGTTGCATATCCCCGAGATAAGTCAACGAGACGTGGGCCACGAAATCGGCGGGCTCCCCCCGGTAGGTGCACGTCTCCGGGCTGAAGTGCACGTCGGGTATCCGGGTCCACGCGCCCGCGCCGACCTGGTCGGTGAGGAACCTCTCGGTCGAGTCACCGTCGACGGTGACCCACGCGGTCTGGACGATCGGTCCTTGGCAAATGGTCATAGTCGTGGCCTCCCGGCATGGCTGATGGTCCACTGAACCAGCCCGCACCGTACTGGCCCCATCCTGGTGATGCCCTTCGGGTGATTCGGGAGAGGCGGGTGCATCCGGGTCTCGCTCAGGGTGGCTACGGTGGCGAGCGATGAGCACGGCAGCCGAAGGTGAAGGGCGCTTTCCTGACGGCTTCTTGTGGGGGACCGCGACCGCCGCCCACCAGATCGAAGGTGGCAACTTCAACAACGACTGGTGGGCATGGGAGCACGACCCCTCTTCCGGGTGCGCCGCACCCAGTGGAGACGCCTGCGACTCATTTCACCGCTGGGACCAGGACGTCGAGCTGGTAGCCGGCCTGGGCCTGGGCGCTTACAGGTTCTCCCTCGAGTGGAGCCGGATAGAGCCGGCGCCGGGCGAGTACTCGCTGGCCGCCCTCGAGCACTACCGAACCATGTGCGCGGCATGCGTTGACCGAGGCTTGAACCCCGTAGTCACCTTCCATCACTACACCATCCCTCGCTGGCTATCAGACCGCGGTGGCTGGGAAGCTCCCGACGCGCCCGAGTGCTTCGCCCGATTCGTGGCCCGGGCCGGCGCCCACCTGGGCGACGTCATCGGCCGGGCGTGCACCATCAACGAGCCGAACGTCATCGGCGTGATGGGCTACTCCATGGGCGAGTTCCCTCCCGGCGTCAGAAACGAACTCGACCGACACCTGGCTGTGAGCGACGCCCTGGTGCGGGCCCATCGCCTGGCCGTGGATGCGCTGCGTTCGGGGCCGGGACGATTCCCGGTGGGCCTGACGCTCTCGATGGCCGAGCTGACCGCCGAAGAGGGCGGCCAGTCGATCCGCGACGCGGCGGAGGAGATACTCGAGAACACCTTCCTGCGAGCCACCGACGACGACGATTTCATCGGCGTTCAGTGCTACACGCGCATCCACTTCGGGCCGGCCGGGCAGGCCGCCGACGACCCGGCCGTGGCCCAGACCCAAATGGGCTACGAGTACTGGCCGCAAGTCGTCGAGTACACGGTGCGCAGGGCGGCCAGTTACACGGGCATTCCGGTCCTCGTCACCGAAAACGGGATCGCCACTGACGACGACTCGGTGCGCATCCGGTACATCGCCGAGGCTCTGGAGGGAGTGCTTCGCTGCCTTGCCGACGGCGTCGACGTTCGCGGGTACTTCGCCTGGAGCCTGTTGGACAACTTCGAGTGGACCCACGGGTACCGGCCCAAGTTCGGCCTGTTCGAAGTGGACCGGAAGACCTTCGAACGTCGCCGCAAACCCAGCGCGCGGTGGTTGGGCAGAGTGGCCCAGGCCAATGAGCTCGTAACCGCCGACGGTTGAAGCCTTAACCCTCCCCGAGGACCCAGGACATCCCGCCGGAAAGGTGCCGCAAGTAGACAGGGCTTTCCCAGGCGGCCGGGAAGTGGCCGAGAGAGGTGTAAAACACCCGCCCGGATCCCTCCGTGAAACACCAACACAGGGGTAGGCCGAAAGCCGGCAGCCTGGCCCCGGGCCGCTCCATGTCGAGCTGGCCGTCGGCCACGCGCAGCAGCACGCGGGCGTCGGCGCGTAGGTCGCGGAACAAGTACACCTCGTCGTGGCACGCCCAGCTGTCGCCGAGGTGCTCGGTGGCCGGGTGGGCCGGGTCGGTGACCTCGGCATCGAAAATCTGGGTCCACGGGTGACCGTCGAACCGGGCCCCGAGCAGGGTGACGTAGTCGTCCCATCCGACGCAGGAATCGGTGGCAGAGTGGACGCCGACGATGCCGAGGCGTCCCGATCGGACGCCCTCGGAAATGGCCGAGCGCTGCTCTGGCGACCAGGGAGTTTCTCCGATCGTGAACAGAGCCAGCACCCCGCCCGCGGCGAGGTCTACCGGGTCGATATGAGACACATCCGAGACGGTCCGTGGCCGAAGCCCAGCCAACCCGGCGAGCTCTGCGAGCGCCACCGCTGATTGAGGGAGCACGCCGTGCACCCCAGCGGGCCCGTCGCGGTATGGAGCCACCTGGGTGACGACGAACAGGGTCTTATCCATGCCGCGAAGTTGGTGGTCCGATACGGCCGTCAGTAGGCGGCCGTGATGGATTCGATGCGCGCCAGCAGGTCATCGTCGAGGCGGTCGCGCACCTCCAGAGCGGCCATGTTCTCCTGGACCTGCTGCAAACCGCTCGCACCGGTCATTACCGTCGAAACGTTCGGGTTGCGGATGCACCAGGCCAGGGCCAGCTGGGCCGTGGTGCACTCGAGGTCGACGGCCACCTTGCCCAACTCAGCGACGATGGCATTGACCCTGGGGTCGACGAGAACGTCGCGCAACCACTCGTAACCTTCGAGCGACGCCCGGCTGCCGGTGGGAACACCGCCGGCGTACTTGCCCGACAGAAGGCCCGAGGCGAGCGGGCTGTAGGTGGTCAGTCCCAGCCCTATCTCGTCGTAGAGCGGCGCGTACTCCTGTTCGACGCGTTCACGCCAGAACAGGTTGTACTGGGGCTGCTCGACCACCGGCTTGTGGAGGTGGTTGCGATCGGCGAAGTCCCACGCGGCGCGGATCTCGTCGGCTGACCATTCCGATGTCCCCCAGTACAGCGCTTTGCGGTCGCTGACGATGTCGGACATGGCCCACACGGCCTCCTCGATGGGCGTTTCGGGATCGGGGCGATGGCAGAAAACTAGGTCCACGAAGTCCACCCCCAATCGTTCGAGCGAGCCGTCGATGGCCTGCATCAGATACTTGCGGTTGAGGGTGTCCTTCATGTTGACGTCGTCGTGAATGCCCCAGAACAACTTGGTGGACACGACGTAGCTGTAGCGCTCCCAACCCAGGCGAGCTATGGCCTGGCCCATGATGCGCTCGGACTCGCCGCCCGCGTACGACTCGGCGTTGTCGAAAAAGTTGACCCCAACCTGGCGCGCCGCCGCCAGACAGTCAGCGGCCAACCCCACGTCCACCTGGGGCCCGAAGGTGACCCACGACCCGAGCGACAAAACGCTCACTTTCAATCCGGTTTTCCCCAACCGGCGGTATTCCATCTCCACGGCTGGCCCCCTTTGCTCTGGTTGTCTACCAGGTACTGTGACACGCGCGCCCGACCGCCATCGACGCCGGCTGCCACGGTCGTGGGATGGCGGGCCAGTGACGTGGGGAGTCGAGGTCTGATGCAGGTCACCATCATCGGCGGAGGCAGCTACCAGTGGGGCCCAAAGCTCGTCACCGACCTGCTCCGGGTGCCGTCCCTGGCCGACATGCATCTGGTCTTGGAGGACATCGACCCTGGCCCCCTCGAGAAGCTGGGGGCCTACGCCCGCATGGCCGACCAGCAAATGGGCACCAAAGCCACCATCACGACTACCACCGACCAGCGGGCCGCGCTTTCCGGCGCCGACTTCGTAGTGGTCACCATCTCCACGGGCGGCTTCGAAGCGATGTCCGTGGACCTCGAGGTCCCCGCCCGTCACGGCATCTTCCAATCGGTGGGGGACAGCGTCGGGCCAGGTGGAATCAACCGGTCCCTCCGCAACGTCCCCATCCTGGTGGGCATCGGCCGCGACATGGAGGAGTGCTGCCCGGACGCGTGGATGCTCAACATCACCAATCCCATGTCCTGTCTCACCCGGGCCGTGTGCCGTGAGACCCGCATCAAAGCGGTGGGGCTGTGTCATGAAGTCGGCAACTTCTGCATGGACCTCGCCATCGCGGTGGGCAAACCGCACCACGTGGTGCGACCGGTGGTGGCCGGCGTCAACCACTTCCCCGTGGTGTGCGAACTCGACGTGGACGGCGCGGACGGCCTGGCCCTGATGGCGTCCATGGTCGACGAACTCGGCGGCCTCGATGCCATCGCTCCCGACCCGGCCCGGCCCGATCCCGAACCGTTCTCGGTGCTCGACTTCGCCACCCGCCACGTGCTCAAGCTCACCCTCCTCGACCGCTACGGCGCCTTTCCGGCAGCCGGCGACCGGCACGTGGCCGAGTTCCTGCCGTCCGTGCTCACTCGGGCGTCGGGGTGGGGGGCGACTTGGGGAATCGACCTGACCCCCATCGAGCTGCGGCAGGAGCATCAGGACGGATACGTGGCGGACGTCGACGCAGTTCTGGCCGGCGAGAGCCCCTTGCCAACCTGGGATTCGGGCGAGCTGGTTGCGCCGGTGATCGACTCGCTCATCACCGACACGGCCCGTGAGCTCCCCCTCAACCTTCCCAACGACGGACAGTGCCCCGACCTCGACGCCGGCTCGGTCGTCGAGTCCATGTGCCTCGTCGACGCCTCAGGCATACGTGGCCGCGACCGAGCGCACCTCCCCGCCCCGCTGGCTGAGCTTCTACGCCGCCACACTGCTGTCCACGAGCTGACCGTCAGCGCCGCCCTGAGCGGCGACCGGGCGCTGGCGGGAGCGGCCTTCGCCCTCGACCCGCTGGCGGGGCGCGGCGACCTGCGCGACACCGAGGCCATGGCGGACGAGCTCCTGGCCGAGACCGCCCGATGGCTGCCGCGGTTCGCGAGCTGACATGGAACCCCGCGTGAAAGGGAGGACCGCGTGATCTCAGAGATCGGGACATGAAGGACGGCTTCATCGGGGTGGAAGCCATGGACGCGAGATGAGCCAGGCATCCGCTCCGGACCCGCTCAAAGGCCCGGCACTGATACTCGCCGCCGATCATCGCGCTCGCGGCTTGATCACAATCGAGCGGTATACCGACTACGTGGCCGCCTTGCGGGCTGCGCTGGGGCATTGCGACGGCGTCCTGGCCAGTGCGCAGCCGCTGGTGGACCTGGCCGAGTCCGGGGCGCTGACCGAGCGCCATCGCACTTACTTGTCGATCAACCGCACCGGGTTGGCCGGGTCGGTGTTCGAGCTCAACGACAGGCTGGTGGCAACGGTTGGCCGAGCCGCGGCTGAGGGGTGGACGGGCATCAAGCACATGACGCGCATCGACCTTTCGGAGGCGCACACTGCCGATGCCCTCGAACTGCTGGGACGCGTGCTGGAAGAAGCCCGCGCCGCTGGCCTCGAGGCGTTGGTGGAATCGGTTCCCTGGCGCCGCGGCCACATGGTGAGCGACACCGAATCAGTGGTGATGGCGGCGGTGATCGCCCACGACATGGGTGCGCCCGTGCTCAAGGTTCCTGTGCCCGATGCCCCGGCGGGAGAAGCTCGCCAGATGGCCGTGGCCAGGGTGGTGGCGTCGGTGGGGACGCCCGTCTTATTTCTCGGCGGGCCCCGTCGCAGCCAGCCCGGGCGTGACCCCGACGGAGCGGACGGCTCGAACGACGAGGACGCCGCCACCCGGCGCACCGTGCTCGCTCAGGTCACCGACGTGATGGCCGGCGGAGGGGCGGGAATGGCCCTCGGCCGGGTGCTGTACCAAGACCCCGAACCTGCGATCTTGGCCCGCCGCGTGGCGGACGTCGTCCACGGACGGTGATACTCACCATCGACCTCGGCACCTCGGCCACCAAGGCGGCGACGTGGGACGACAACGGCTTGGTTGGTGGGGGCCGCGCCCATCTCACCACCTTGCATCGCGGTGGGGGGATGGCCGAGCAGGACCCCACCGCGTGGTGGCGGTCACTCGTTGATGCCTGTGCCGCCGCTGGTGCCCGGACTGGTTTCAGGGGCCTGGACCCGGTCGACGGCGTGGTTTTCGCCTCGGCCCGTCAGACATTCGTCCCCGTCACCGCCGAGGGCGAACCCGAAGGGCTGGCGTTGGTGTGGTCCGATCGGCGCGCCGTCGCCGAGGCCACCGAGTTGGGGCTGGAATGCGGAGGCGCAGACGCCGTTCGACGCCGGACGGGCGCCGTGCTCGACGGCGCTGCCGTCGCCGCCAAAGTGGCCTGGCTGGCCAACCGCGAGCCGGACCGACTGGCCAGCTCGGCGTGGATCCTCTCGGCGCGTGACCTAATGGCATGGAAGCTGACCGGAACGGTGGCTACCGACGCCACGCTGGCCTCGGCCACAGGCTTGTACGACGTCGAGGGCCACGAGGTTCCCGAGCTCGTCGGCTCGGCCGCCGGCAAGCTGCCCGAAGTGGTCGGGCCCGACACCGTCATAGGAAAGATGCGGCCCGAGCCGGCCCGAGCCCTCGGTTTGCGTGCAGGTATCCCGGTCGTCATCGGCGCCGGCGACCGACCCTGCGAGGCCTTGGGCACGGGCGCGTCGCCAGAGCGACCGATGGTGGCTTGGGGCACCACGGCCAACGTGTCGGTTCCACTGCCGAACCGTCCCGACCCGGTCCCCCTCGGCGTGACGGTAACCAGGGGTGCGCTGGGCGGCTGGCTGCTCGAAGGTGGATTGTCGGCGGCGGGCTCCCTCCTGGCCTGGCTCAGCGACCTGACGGGGGTATCCGTCGAAGATCTCGGGTGCCAGGCCGCCGCCCGCCCGCCTGGGGCGGGCGGCGTGCTGGCGCTGCCCTGGCTGGGTGGTGCCCGGGCTCCCTGGTGGCGCGACGATGCCCTGGCCGGCTTTGTCGGACTGAGATTCGACCACGGGCCGGTCGACCTGGCCCGGGCCGTGCTGGAGGCGGTCGCCTTCGACGTGGCGCGCTGCCTGGACGCCATGAGCGCCTCGGTGGTTGGCCCGAAAGGGTTGGCGATCGGCGGTAGTGCGGCCACCGGACCGGCTTGGACCCAAGTGCTGACAGGGATCACCGGCCTGACGGCGGTGCAGCGGCGGTCGGGGGAGGCGGCCATGGCTGGAGCCGCCTTGTTGGCCTCCGAGGCGCTGGGCGCCGGCTTCCACCTCGAACGACTCGACCCGGTGACGGCGGAGACGACCCCCCCTCCCGAGATGGTGCTTCGCTATGCCGAGCTGCGACCGGGCGCCGACCGGGTCGCGGCCGCCGCCTTGATGCTCAACGGCGACGCTTCGTGACGGCGCCCTGATGCAGGAGGGGGAGGCAGTGCCAGACGACGGTCAGGCGCTCTTCGCGTTTGCCGTTCCGGACGAGCTCCTGAAAGAAGCGCTCGCCAAGAGCCGTCACAAGGACGCCGTGGCCGACGTGGCCCTCATGCCAGGTACGGGGGAGGGCAAGCCGCCCCCGCTCATGGGCATCTTACGGACGGGCGGGTTCGCACCGTTGGTGCTGCTCACCGCAGGCGCCATCGTCCCGGCCACCTTCGGCAACGGCATCAACCTCGTCGGCAACAACTTGGAGAAGTCGTTCCACTTGCACGACGCCGGACTGGGGGCGGTCGTTTTCGTGGTCTCGGTGGCTCAGCTGCTGTGGGCCGTGCCCCTGGCGCTGTGGGCCGACCGGGGCAGCCGCAAGGTCGTCGCCGCCGTTGCCCTGCTGGTGTTCGCCGTGGTGGCACCGTTGATGGCGCTGTCGCCCAACGTCTGGTGGTTTACCTTCCTCTACCTGATCGCCTCGGTGGGCAGCGCCGTCAATCTCACGGTGCACAACTCATACCTGGCGGACGCCTATCCCACCGAAGGGCGCAGCCGGATCTTCAGCTGGCACTACCTCTCGGACCCCATCGCCCAAACCGTCGGCATCCTCGTCTTCGGATACATCGTCGCCTATACCAACAACTGGCGTTGGGGGCTCATGGTTGCGGCCGCCGGCATACCCATCAGCCTCCTGCTGTTTACGTTGCCCGAGCCCGACAAGGGCACCAACGAGTCGAGCCACATCCTCAAGGCGTCCGGCATGGACGCCCAATCCCAGCAGGAGCAAGCGCCACGCGTGCTTCTCGGTTCCGCCGTCACCAGGCTGTTGCGGATACGGTCGCTGTACTACGAGCTCGTAGCCGTGGCCGTGCTCGGATTCGTCTCCATCAGCTCTTCGCTCTTCGGCAACCTGTATTTCGTTCGCGTCTGGCACCAGAACACCACTCAGCGAAGCGACATCTATTCGATCATCGGCCTGGCCGCCTTTCTGGGGCTGCCGGTGGCCTACACGGTGGGCGACCGCCTGTTTCGCCGTGCCCCCCAAGCGCCGCTCGTGCTGGCAGGTATCTGCATCACGGTGTACGGCACGTTGTTCACCATCTCGCTCTACATGCCTCGGCTGTGGCTGGTGGTGGCGTTCCAGCTGCTGGCCAATGCGGCGGTCGCGCCCATCGCAATCGCCATCTTCCAAACACTGGCGGCCACGGCTCCCCCGGAGATGCGCACCATCTGCTTCGCCATGTTCGGGGTCTACGCCGCCGTCTTCGGTGGCTTCGCGGGAGGCATCGTGCTGGGCGCCATCAGCGACGCCACCAACGTGACCACCGCCCTCACGTTCATAGGACCGGTTTGCGCCGTCGGCGGGGCGTTATTGGCGGTCGGATCGCGCTTCGTCCGTCGCGACATCACCCTCGTCATCGAGGACGTCCTCGAGCGCTACGCCGAGGGCAGGCGCCGGAACTCGGGAGGGGCCATTCCCGCCCTGCAAGTGCACGACCTCGACTTCTCCTACGGCACCCAGCAGGTCCTATTCGACGTCAACGTCGAGGTGGCCGAGGGTGAGATCGTGGCGCTGCTGGGGACCAACGGAGCGGGGAAGAGCACCCTGCTACGGGCGGTGTCCGGCCTCGACCACCCGCATCGCGGGGTGATCCGTATTTTCGGCGTCAACTGCACCTATCTCGAACCGGAGCAGATCATCGACCGGGGGGCGGCGCTTCTGGTGGGGGGCAAGATGACTTTCGCCGGGCTCACCGTGCGCGACAACCTCCGCATCGGCGAGCACTCACTTCGCCGGGACGGATCCCGGGCCAAGCGGGCTCTGGACGAGGCCATCGGCCTGTTCCCCGAGCTCGAGGACCGCCTCGAGCAGCCGGCCGGGACGCTTTCGGGCGGGGAGCAGCAAATGCT
>PMHU01000186.1 GCA_003156795.1 Acidimicrobiaceae bacterium | reverse complement strand
CCGGCTCGGGGCGGGACGGCCCCCGCCGCGGCCCGGCGCGGTGGCCGCCGACCGCCAGGCGTCCCAGCGACCGCCCCAGAGACCAGCGTTAGTCGTAATAGCCAGAGTGGATGTACACCGTGGGAACGCCCTCCTCGCGGAACATGGCCACGTTGCGGCGGTCGTCCTCAAAGGACACCATCAAGTCGAACCCGACCCCCCTCAACTCTCGGACCGAGCGCCGCTTGAACTCCCTGGCCGCCCCGTAGTCCCCGCGATCCCTCATGACCAGGACGTCCCAACGAAGCCCATACCGGTGTAGCCAGGCCAGGGTCTGGGGCTGGACCCAGGCGGGTCGGGCCGTCAACAGGACCACCACCAGCTCAGGGTCGAGCAGTTCGAGCAGTCGGGCGACTTCCTCGATGAGCGGGTCGTCGCCGCACGACTCGAAGNNGCCCTCCAGATAGTGCTGGCGGCTAGCTGCGTCGGATAGCACCCCGTCCAAGTCGAACACGACGGCCCGCCCCGGTTTCACCGGTCCGTCCCTCCATCGCCAATTGTCGAAGGACCTGACCATGCCGCCCGTCAACCTAGGCGCCAGAAGACGACCGAGAGCCCGTCGAACAGCTCCAGGGGTGTCGGCTCAATGGGTCGACGTATGTGCACGAGCTGGTCCAAGGCCAACGGCGGGACCTGATGCTCACCGAGCGCCTCGGTCACGTCGGTCCACCGGTCCACGACCGCCAGGATCCCCATCTCGGCCACCCGGAGGGTGGCCGAGAGCCAACCCGCCGCCTCGCCGAACACCGCGAACCGCGCTCCCGACTCCGCCGGCGCCGCCAACCCAGCCTCCCTCCACGACTGACCCCGGGCGCCCTCCAAGGCGCCGTCATCCAGCGGCACGGGCATCTCCACCAGGCCATCCGCGCCAGGAAGGGCAGACAACCTGATCTCCCACCAACGGCCTTCCCGCCACTCGACCCGGTCCGAGCCCAGGCGCCCCACGGAACCGATCGCGATCACGACTCCGTAACCCTGGATGACCGGCATTTCGACCAGCGACGTCACGAGCGGGCCGATCCCGAGCGACGCCGGGGCCACGCCGCCCTCCTCCGAGTCGTCATCCTCGCCTGCGTCGCCCGGCCCGCCGGGAAACAGGAAAGCCGGCGACTCGATCGGCAGCAACCGAGATTGGGCATCGCGGAAGCCGACGTCGACGAGCACGTAGCGCAGCGCGCTGAGGCATTGCGGCCCCAACGCCAGGACCTGCCTGGCGCGGCTGCCGTCCCCCGCCCCCACTTCGACGACGGTGTAGGGGTCGGGCCGCCCCGCTGCCTCCCACCACTCGTCGATCGCGTCCGCCACCCACCCCGCCACCGCCGACGCTAAGGGACCCGCAGGGGAAGACCCAGCCCGGGCGTCGAGAGCGGAGTAACGCAGAGGCCCCATCCGGCGGGCCATCTCGACCACCCGCGAGGAGGCCTCCAGCAGCGACGGAACGTCCTCGCGAACCCGATCCACAGCACCGACCGTAGTAGCGTTGCCTGCCGCGTTGACTGCCCTGATCGACATCCCAGATCTGCTCGACGTCGACGTTCCAGTCGGTGGTCGAGTCCTGATCGTGTCCGACTTGCACCTCAGCAAAGACGCGAGTCCGGGCCAGCTGGCCGCGTCAGGGGAGTTGGCCGACGCAGTGACCGCGGCCACCGGGCCAGGCGTGATGGTGATCGCCGGGAACCTGTTCGATTCCGGCGCCGAACCGAGGCCGGCGCTGGCCGCCCACTCCCGCCTATCCGCTGAAATCCTCGCCTACGCCCGGGGTAAGGGGCGCCGGGTCCTGGTCCTCCCGGGTGACCGGGACAGCCGCTTGGCGTGGTCGACACCGTGCCGCTCCTTGGTCGCGGATGCCCTTGGAGCCGAGCTGGCTTTCGCAGTAGACCTCAACGTCCAGACGGGTGCCGGGACGAAGAAGGTCCGGGTGGAGCCCGGCTACAACCTCGACTCGCTGGCCCGCGTCGAAGACCCCCGCAACCCGCGCGAAAGCCCCTTCGCTCAGCACATACGCGACGAGCTGCTCCCATCCGTACGCGCCCGCCAGGGCGGTTCCGGCAGCGTCCGCTCGGGATGGCTTGCCGGCATGGAACAACTCGACGAACCAGCCGCCCTCTCCCGCTTCATCGGTTCCCGATTGGTGTACCGCCGGCTGGTCCACTCCGGTTGGCTGCTGATACTGCCCATCGTCATGGCGTTGATCCTGCGCCTGCCGACCACCGTCCTCCGCTCGGCGCGACACGGTGCGCTGACCACGAAGGTCGGTCTTTTTGTGGCGGCGACGTTCATCGAGCTGCTGTTCCTCGTGGCCATCGCCCTGGTTGCCGTGCGGCGCACGAACCGGGCCTTGTCCGCGCTGGCCCTCGATGAGGAGGGCCGCGACCCCAACGAGGCCCCCCGGGCGCACGCCCGGGCCCTGGTCACCGCCGGCTACGCCGGCCTGGTAACCGGCCACACGTGCCGGCCGGAGCTAGCCCACCTAGGCGACGGTTTCTACGCCAACGTGGGCGCCGCAGCCGAAGTGGTGACCGAGTACCCGAGCCGCATACCGGGGCTAGGGCTGCCATCGGTATTCCTCGGCCACCGACTCCTTTCGTGGGTCGAGCTGGAGGCCGGCAACGACCTCCACGTGCGACTCCTCCACGGACGCCAGGACCTACCCGGCAGCACCATGCTCGAACGGGCCATGGCCAGCCGCACCATTACCTCCGATCCAGGCGACCTCAGGGTCGACGTGGTCGCCGCCTTCCCGCAAGGTGAAGCCTGGCCGCGGTCACATTCACGCGAGCGGGGCGACCGAAGGGTTCGGCGCATCGCAGGCGCGGTGGTGCTCGCGTTCGGCTTCATATCCCTCGTGTCGGCCATGTCGGACCCGCTGCGGGATCGGCTCGACGTTTTGCGCCAGCTGTTCCCGCTCTACGTCCCCCAGACCGCGGCGGCGCTGGCCGCCTTCGGCGGGCTCGGACTGATCGTCCTGNNTCGGGGACAAAGACGGGCCTGGGTCGTGTGCCAGGCCCTCCTCCTCACGGTAGCGGTCCTGCACTTGATCAAAGGCGTGGACGTCGAAGAGACCCTCATCGCTCTCGCCGTCGCCGCCTTTCTCTGGATCAACCGGGGTTCCTTCCAGGCTAAGACCGACGTCCTCCAGCTGCGACGCGGGTTGGGGGTCGTATTGATGGCCACCGCCCTGACGATCCTGGCGGGCACCGTTGCTCTCGAGCTGAGCGAGACAATCAACCACGCGCGCGGTGGGCCCGGCCTTTCGTGGCGCCACGCGCTCGAAGCGTCGGTTGAACGCATGGTCGGAATCACCCACGTTCCCCTACCGCATCGAATCGATGAGTTCTTCGCCCCGACCATGACGACTGCAACCGTGGGCTTGGTCCTGGCCTTGCTAGCAGTGCTTTTTCGGCCCGTCGTGGCCCGGCGCCGTGCCCCCGCTCACGGGGTGGCTTCGCCCACCGCTTCCCCTGTGGCCGGCGCCTCCAACGGCAAGACGTCGGGGGGAGGGGAGGCGGACCTGGCTCGGGCCCGAGCCGTGGTCGCCCGCCACGGCCGGGGGACGCTCGACTATTTCGCCCTGCGTCCGGACAAAAAGTTCTTTTTCTGGGGCGACACGGTGGTGGCGTATGCCGTATACGGAGGTGTATGCCTCGTCTCGCCGGACCCTATCGGCCCCGTGGCCGAGCAGGAGGAGTCGTGGCGGGCCTTTCGGCGCTACGTGGACGGCCAAGGCTGGGCCCTCGGCGGCCTCGGCATCGGGGAGGAGTGGCTGCCTATATACCGGGCGACGGGGATGCACGACCTCTACGTCGGAGACGAGGGCGTCGTGCGGGTGGGTCGCTTCACCTTGGATGGCGGCAAGTTCAAGGGTCTGCGCCAAGCGGTCAACCGGATCGCCAAGTACGGGTATCGCATCAGCTTCCATGACCCTGCCGACCTCGACGACGAACTGAGGGAATCGCTGAGGGAGGTGATGACCAAGAGTAGGAGGGGCGACGTCGAGCGCGGGTTCTCGATGACCCTTGGGCGGGCTTTCGACCCCGACGACGCGGGCCTTCTGCTGGCCGTGGTGCACGGCCCCGCGGATGCCGGATCTCCCGAGGGGACTCTCGGTCCACCGGTGGCGTTCTGCCAGTACGTTCCGGCGCCGGGAATCGGCGGCTACTCGCTCGACCTCATGAGGCGAGACGACGGCGACCACCCGAACGGGCTCATCGACTTCGCAGTGGTGGAGACCATAAAGGAGCTCAGGGCGCGCGGCGGCGAAGGGCTGGGGCTCAACTTCGCAACCATGCGCGCCGTCCTGGCCGGCGAGGCCGGCGAAGGGCTGACGCAGCGGGTGCAGGCCTGGGCTTTGAAGAGAATGGGGGACTCCATGCAAATCGAGTCGCTCTGGAAGTTCAACGCCAAGTTCGANNCAGTCTTTTTGGGAGCTCCCGGTCATCGGCCGATTCCTCGTCCCGTCCGCGGCGCGGACTTCGGGCGACGCGCCCGTGTCCCAAGCGGGGCCTCGCGTCCCTTAGCCTCGATCAGAACGACCGACCTCCGCGGTCAGGCGGCGGGGACCGACGTGACCAGACGGGCCCGGATCAGAGGTTCGAAGTGTTCGAGGGGCTCGCTCTTGTAGTCGACGTCGAAGGCGGTCTGGTCGTACTTGACGCAGAACTCCTCGGTGTAGTCGAAATGAGGGGAGTCGCGGTAGGCGTCGCGAGCATCGCGGTCCAACCCGATGTACTGCCAGAAGTAGTAGCCCTGGAAGACGCCGTGGTGCTCGACCATCCAGTGGTTGGCTTCGGAAACGAACGGCTTCAGGATGGCGGCCCCGATCGCCGGGTGGTTGAACGGGGACAGGGTGTCACCGATGTCGTGGATCAAGGCGCACAGGATGTACTCATCGTCGCGACCGTCACGTTCGGCGCGGGTTGCGGTTTGCAGGACGTGCTCGAGCCGGTCGACAGGGAAGCCACCGTGGTCGCTCTTCATGGATCTGAGCAGCTCGATGACCCTCTCGGGAACGAAGCTCTGGGTGACGTTGAGCTGTGGGGCGATGATCGCCCAGTCGTCGGCGGTGGACTCCTCGAAGGTCGAGAAGTGCGTCCTCTGAGCGGTAGAAGTCATGGAAATTAGGCTACCTCTCGCATCACAGTCCGGCGAGTGCGAGCCCGGCGGCTGCGGCCAGCGCTCCCGCGACCACGCTGGAGGCGATGTTGATCAACGCCGACCGTGTTTGTCGGCCCTCCAGCAACTGCATCGTCTCCAAGGTGAACGTCGAGAACGTCGTGTAAGCCCCGACGAACCCAGTTCCCAGGATCTCCCTGGACGCTTTGGGGAAGCCGTGATAAATGGCCAGACCGGTGATCAGACCGAGGACGAATGACCCGGAGACGTTGACGACCAGGGTGCCCATGGGGAATCTCCAATCGATCCTGTCGGAGACCACCACGTCGACCACGTAGCGGAGCGGCGCGCCCGCCGCTCCGGCCACCCCGATGAGCGTCCATTCCCACCAGGTCATTCCTCGTGGCGTGGGTGGTTGACGTAGTGAAGCACTTCGACATCCTCGAGAGTGACGACCCCGCCTTGGACCAGTTCGAGAATCTCCTCGAGGAAGGCCGAGATCGCGGCCGCGGAGTCGATGATCACGATGGACACCGGCAGGTCGTCGGAGAGAGACAGGATCCGCGTGGTGTGTATGTGGTTGGACTTCCCATAGCCCTCTATCCCACGGAACACGGTGACGCCGGCCAGGCCGGCTGCGTGGGCCCGCTTGACGATCTCGGTCGTCAAGGAGTGGTGCTCGAAGTGGTCGCTCTCTCCGATGATGATGGTCAGCCGCTTGGCCGATCCCGTGAGCTCCATCAGCTGGTCTCCTTGCTCCACGCCGACCGGGCGGCCAGCATTCCGAGCCGGGCTCCGGCGAGACCAGCCAGGATCGAAGCGGCCACGTACATCGCCGCCATACCGGGACGGCCGTCCTTGATCAGCAGATCCGATTCCACCACGAACGTCGAAAGGGTGGTTAGGCCTCCGCAGAAGCCGGTCGCCACGAGGGGACGGAAGTATCGGGAGGAGGCGACCCTTTCGAGCGCTACGACCACGACGATTCCGACGACTACCGAACCCGCCACGTTGACGACGAGGGTGTCCCATGGAAACCCGTCGGTCGAAGTCGGCAGGGCTTGGGCCACGGCGGCCCTCACCAACGTTCCTGCTGCGCCTCCGGCCGCGATCACGGCGAGGACGCCGGCGGGAAACCGTCTGCTCATCCGGGCAACGCTAACGGCCCCGAGCCCATCGGGGCCGGGCCCGGAGGGCGTCCGGCCTGGACCGGCATCTTGAATCTCTGGCACCGTGTCGCGGTGGCACAGGACGACGGCTGGGACGAAACCCTGCAGGACTTGGCCAAAAGGCTCCAGGCCGCCCGCAGCATGGGCGGGGCCGACCGGCTCGAGCGCCAACGAAGGGACGGACGCTTGGATGCCCGGGCCCGGGTGGAGAAGTTGTGCGACCCGGGCACCTTCNNAGACGCTGGCGGGTGACGTACCCGCCGATGCGCTGATCGCCGGCTCGGGCCGCATCGATGGCCGTTCGGCGATGGTCGGAGCGGAGGACTTCACCACCGCAGCCGGAAGCATCGGACCGGCCAGCAACGCCAAGCGACACAGGCTGGCCGAGCTGGCCTTGGCCGACCGGATACCTCTGGTGATGCTCCTCGAAGGGGCCGGCCATCGACCGGTCGATGGGGGCTACAGGGCACCAACCGACACCCTGGCCCAGGTTCGCTGCTCAGGGAAGGTGCCCATCGTGGCCGCCGTGATGGGGCCCTCCGCCGGCCATGGTGCCCTCGTCGCACCCATCGCCGACTTCACCGTCATGACCCCGCACGGGGCGATCTTCACCGCCGGACCCCCGGTGGTCCGCGAGTCACTGGGCGAGGAGGTGAGCAAGGAGGAGCTCGGCGGTCCGTCCGTGGCCCTGGCCAGCGGCCTCATCCACAACGCGGCCAGTGACGACGAGGACGCCCTCGACCAGATCCGCCGCTACCTGTCCTACCTGCCTTCCAGCGCTTGGTCCTATCCGCCCGCAGCTCCCGGCGGAGAGGATCGGGGTCGACGTGCGACGGCCGAGCTCGGCCTCGTCATACCGCGAGATGGCCGACGCAGCTACGACATCAGGGAAGTGATCCGGATCCTCGTCGACGGCGGCGAGACCTTGGAGGTCCAGGCCCGTTTCGGATCGGCGATCGTGTGCGCCCTGGCCCACATCGGCGGTCAATCGGTCGCAGTGATCGCCAACCAGCCGATGGTCATGGCCGGCTCCATCGACGCGGCCGCGGCGGACAAGGCCGCCCACTTCATCGCGGTGGCCGACTCGTTCCACCTGCCGCTCGTATTCCTCAGCGACAACCCGGGCATGCTCCCTGGGTCGCGCTCAGAGAAGGAGGGCGTGTTGCGCAGCGGGGCCCGCATGTTCGCAGCCGAGGCTCTGGCGACCAGCCCCAAGGTCAACTTGACGCTCCGCAAGGCATTCGGTTTCGGGTCCATGGTGATGTCGATGATCAGCTTCGACGGCCAGGCCGGCACGTTCGCGTTCCCTGGTACGACGCTCGGGGCCATGGGGGCGTCCGCCATGAGCCGCGCCATCGGAGCCGACCAGGGCGCGGCCGAGGCGTTGCGTCGAGGGGAGCTCGAGGCGAGCTACCGATCGGCTCAGAGACTCGGCTTCGACGAGCTGATCGACCCCTCTGAGGCCCGCAACGCCATTTTGGCCACGATCGAGCGCTCGCTTTCGCGCCGGCAAGCGGCGGCCGAACCCGTGCTTCGATCGGCGGTCACCCCGTAGCGGCACCACCGCTCGGGCTCTAACGTGACCAGCCATGACCAAGCTCAGCGGCGCACGCGCCCTCGTCACCGGCGCCAACGGAGGCCTCGGTAGAGCGATCTCCCAGGCGCTCAAAGAGCAGGGCTGCGAAGTGGTCGTGACCGGGAGGCGGGCCGAACCCCTCTCAGAGGTGGCCGACGAGGTCGGCGCTCAGGCCATCGTGGCCGACCTGTCTGTTCGCGCCGACTTGCACCGGTTACTCGACGAGGCCGGCCAGATCGACATCCTGGTGGCCAATGCGGCCCTGCCCGGATCCGGTTTCCTGCAGGACTGGAACGAGGACCAGATCGACCGGATCATGGAGGTCAACCTGAGCGATCCGATCGTCATGACCAGGATTCTGCTGCCCGGGTTTCTGGCACGCGGCAAGGGCCACTTCGTCTACGTGTCGTCGCTCGCGGGCCGGGTCGCGACCAGGGGCGCCCCCATGTACTCCGCGACGAAGTTCGGACTCCGCGGCTTCGCCGGCAGCCTCAGGTGCGACTTGCAGGGAAGCGCCATCGGCTGCTCCGTCATTTCCCCCGGCTTCGTGCGCGACGCCGGGATGTTCGTGGATGCGGGCGCCACCCTCCCTCGGGGCGTGGGCACCGTCAGCCCCGAGCAGGTCGCCCGCGCCGTGATCAGGAGCATCAGGAGGAACAAGGCCGAGGTCGTCGTGGCGCCGATCGGCCTCCGGGCCGGAGCGTTCATCGGCGGTCTGGCCCCGAGCATCTCTGCTCCCATTCAGGCCCGCCTCGACAACGGACTTTCTGAGCAATTGATTACGGGTCAGAAGGGAAAACGCTAAAGGCTCCCGACGCGCATTCCGTAAATAGAAGCAAGAGGCATTAAACACAATTCTGCCTAAGTTCCATTTGGATGTGAAGGGTAGGTGCCGCTCATGAAGCGGGGGCGGCGGACGGCGGGCCTGGCGGCGACGTTGGCTTTGATAGGCGGATCGCTTTTCGCGTCCGTGCCGACGGCGCCTGCATCGGCCACCCCAATAGTCGCAATTAGTCCGAGCGTTAGGACCCGACTCGTCTCTCGTGGGGCGCCCGTCAGCACCGCCCAGTGTGAGCAGCTGTTCAAGATCGCCTGCTACGCACCTGACCAGATCCAAGCTGCCTACGACGAAGGGCCCCTGCTCTCCCAAGGAGTGACGGGCGCAGGTCAATCGATCGCGGTCGTCGACGCTTTCGGTTCCCCGACCATCGCATACGACCTGGCCAGGTTCGACCGGGTGTTCGGCCTTCCCGGCCCGCCTCAGTTGAAGATCATTCAGCCCGCCGGTCAAGTCCCCCCCTTCGATCCCAGCAATCCGCAAATGGTTGCTTGGGCCAGCGAGACGACCCTCGACGTCGAGTGGGCCCACGTCATGGCCCCTGGAGCTCGCATCGTCTTGGTGGAGACGCCAGTGGCCGAGACCGAGGGCTCGAAGGGATTCAAGCAAATAGTCCAGGCGGAAACCTACGTTGTGGACCACCACCTGGCCGGCGTCATCAGCCAGAGCTTCAGCG
>PMHU01000330.1 GCA_003156795.1 Acidimicrobiaceae bacterium | reverse complement strand
GACTGGTTGGAGACGGCTCGAGTACGGGCAGAGGAGTTCCTGCGCGAGCTGTCCCAAGCCACCGACACGACCCAGGGGAGGGCGCAGGGTGCCTTGGACGACCTCCTCGAAGGCAGCAAGAAGGGCACCGAACAGATCGTGAGCTCGATCCGCAACGAGATCGCTTCGCAACTCGGGCTACTGGGTCTGGCTACGAAGGCCGATCTGGCCGATCTCGAGAACCGGTTAACCGGCAAGTCCCCTGCGACGAAGAAGGCGTCCCCCGCCAAGNNCGAAGAAGGCGTCCCCCGCCAAGAAGGCGCCTGCGGCCAAGAAGGCGGCGGCCAAGAAGGCTTCCCCGGCGAAGAAGGCGTCCCCCGCCAAGAAGGCGCCTGCGGCCAAGAAGGCCGCCGCCAGGAAGGCCGCGAGCTAGCTCCTGGCCTCCCGTCGCCGCCTCGATATCGAGCTGGTGCGCCGCCACCTGGCGGTCAGTCGAGCCCAGGCCGCGGACCTGATCGAAGCCGGTCGCGTCCACGTGAGCGGCGCCGTCGCAGAGAAGGCGTCGCGTTTGGTGGGCCCAGGCGAACCCATATCGATCCCTGGTCCTCCTAGCCGGTTCGTCGGCCGGGGCGGAGAAAAGCTGGATGCCGCGCTGAGCCGATTTGACATCGTGCCCGAAGGCCTCCGAGCCCTCGATGCCGGTGCATCGACGGGAGGATTCACGGACTGCCTGTTGCAGCGCGGCGCCACCAGCGTGTGCGCCGTGGACGTGGGTCGCGGCCAGATCCATGAACGCTTGAGGTACCACCCGCGAGTCGACCTCCGCGAGAAGACCGACATCCGCGCCGTGCGCCTGGCCGACGTGGGCGGTGTGCCGTTCGACCTGGTGGTCGCTGATCTGTCCTTCATCTCATTGAGGACCGTCGCTGCTGCCCTGGCGAACCTGGCCAAAGCGCAAGGCGACGTGGTCGTCCTGATAAAGCCGCAATTCGAAGCCGGGCGCGTCGAAGCGTCACGGGGGAAAGGCGTGATCCGGGACCCAGGTGTATGGCGCCAAGCCGTCATGGGCGCGATAGGCGCGTTCGACGCCGCCGGAGCGGCCATGATGGGGGTCATGGTCTCGCCGCTGCGTGGCGCCGACGGCAACGTCGAGTTCCTCGCGCACCTCCGTCCCGGATCCGACGCGGCGACGCTGCTCTCCGAACGTGGCCTCGACGTGGAGCAGGCGCTGGCGGAGGCGGCTGGCGAGCAGGGGAGTTAGACGTGGCCTCGATCGGCTTCATCGTTCATGGCCAGAGGGAAGGCGCCGTCGCCCTGGCCGAGGAAACCGCACAATGGCTGGCCGAACAGGGCCACACTGCAAGGTTTCTCGACGCGGGGGCGGGTCGCCGGCGCCCCGCCCCCGGCCCGCTCGATCTCGCCGTGAGCCTCGGAGGCGACGGGACCATGCTGCGAACCGTCGATCTGGTGGGTCCCGACGGGGTGCCCGTCCTGGGGGTCAACCTGGGCCATCTCGGCTACTTGACTGCGGTCGAGCCCGACGCCTTGCGCGACGCCTTGCGTCGCTTTCTCGCGGGCGACTACCAGGTCGAGTCCCGCATGACCCTCGACGTCTCGGTAACCGACGAAAGAGACGGAGGGGTGGACACGACTCTTCACGGCAGCGCCCTCAACGACGTCGTGCTCCAGCGCACCTCGCCCGGACGCACCATGAGGACCGAGGTGTCGGTCAGCGGCGTCCCCTTTCTTCAGTTCGCGTCGGACTCGTTGATCCTGGCTACTCCGACCGGCTCCACGGCTTACAACCTCTCGGCGCGGGGTCCGATCGTGTCCCCGCGTGCGCAGGTGCAGATCCTGACCCCCGTCGCCCCTCACATGCTGTTCGATCGATCCCTGGTCCTCGACGCCGACGAGGACGTATCCATCGTCCCGATCGGAGAGCAGTCCGCGGACGTCGTGGTCGACGGATGGCTGACAACGACCCTTCAGCCGGGGCAGACGATCCACTCCCGGCGTGGCGCCAAGGACGCCCGACTGGTCACCTTCGGTGAGCGCAACTTCCACCGGATCCTCAAGAGCAAGTTCAACCTGGCAGACCGGTAGAGCTGGCCTTGCTTCAAGAGCTGCGGGTATCTCATCTGGGCGTCATCGAGGACGTGAGGATCATCCTCGGTCCAGGCCTGACCGCCCTCACGGGCGAGACGGGCGCAGGCAAGACGCTGCTGGTAGACGCCATACAGCTTCTCCTCGGAGGGCCCGCCGAATCGATGCTCGTCCGTCCTGGGGCCCGAGAGGCGGTGGTCGAAGGGCGATTCACGACGCCGCCGGAGGACCCGCGGGAAGGCTCGGGTGGGGCGGCGCCGGATTCCGGTGAAGTGATCCTGTCCCGGATCGTTCCGGCGACGGGGAGGAGTCGGGCCTACGCAGGCGGCCGCATGGTGGCCGCGGCAGATCTGGCGGACCGGGGTCGCGCGCTCGTCGACTTGCACGGCCAGCACGCCCAACAATCCTTGCTCGGCCCGGCCGCCCAGCGGTCGGCGCTGGACTCGGCCGGAGGGATCGCAAACGAGGAATTGACACGAGCCCGTCGCCGCCTGCGAGAGATCGTGTCCACCCAGGAGGCCCTGGGTGGAGACGCCCGTACCCGGGCGAGAGAGCTCGACCTTCTTCGCTATCAGCTCCAGGAGATCGAGGCGGCCGGACTCGAGGATCCAGACGAGGACGAAGCGTTGCAAGTGGAGGAGGAGCGCCTCGCGGACGCGTCCGGACTTCGAGGAGCTGCTTCCCTGGCCTGGCAGGGCCTGTCAGGAGAGGATGGGGTGGTCGACCGGCTCGGCGCGGTGGTGAGCGCTTTGGCCGGACGGAAGCCTCTAGCCGAGTTGGAGGCCCGCCTCCTGGTGTTGGAGTCGGAGCTGGCGGATGCGGCGGCGGAGGCTCGAAGCGTGGCCGAGGTCGCCGAGGATGATCCGGCCCGTCTGGCCGCGGTGGGAGGGCGACGCCGAACGCTGACCGACCTCCGGCGCAAGTACGGCGAGACGCTGGCCGCCGTGATGGACTTCCGCGATGAGGTCAGAGGCCGGGTGGAAGAGCTGGTGTCACACGACAGCCGAGCCGCATCCCTCGAGCTCCAGAGGGAGACAGCGGCGAAGGATGTCAAGGAGGCTGAGACCCGGCTCTGGTCGGCTCGACGGGCGGCCGCGCCTGGCTTTGCCGGCGCCGTCGAGGCCAGATTGCGAGAACTGGCCATGCCCAAAGCCCGTTTCGAGGTGGAGATCGGGCAGGACGTCGGCAGCGAGGTGGTGACCTGGAAGCTCGGAGCCAACCCGGGCGAGCCGGTCCTACCTCTCACCAAAGTGGCGTCCGGTGGCGAGCTGGCCCGGACCATGCTCGCGACGCGGTTGGTGATCGGCAGTACGCCGGCGATCGCACGCCCCGACGGTGATCCTGAGACCTTGATATTCGACGAAGTGGACGCCGGGATCGGGGGCGAAGCCGCAGTAGCGGTCGGCCGCGCCTTGGCGGCGCTGTCGGAACACCATCAGGTGCTCGTTGTCACCCATCTCCCTCAAGTGGCGGCGTTCGCGGACCGTCAGCTCGTGGTTCGTAAGGAATCGACTGGGGAGCGAACGGTGGCACATGTCATCGAGGTCGACGGGCCCGACCGAGTCGTAGAGCTGTCACGAATGCTGTCTGGTAGCCCCGGCAGCGAAACCGCCCAGCGCCACGCAGAGGAACTTCTGGCCCGGGCGTCCGGGCGGTCGGGTTGACCGGAGCATCGCCCCGGGAGGCGAGCTCGCTGGGGTAGGGTGACTTGGCCGAACGGTGGGTCCACCGAGAGCCTCAAATGATTACTCGAGTGGAGGAGTGTATTGGCGAAGCACATCTTCGTCACCGGCGGGGTATCGAGCTCATTGGGAAAGGGGCTGACGGCGTCGTCCCTCGGCCGGCTGCTCAAGAGCCGCGGCCTACGGGTGACCATGCAAAAGCTGGACCCCTATATCAACGTAGACCCAGGGACCATGAACCCGTTCGAACACGGCGAGGTGTTCGTGACCGACGACGGCGGCGAGACCGATCTCGACTTGGGTCACTACGAACGGTTCATCGACGAGAACCTCCATCGCGAGTCGAACGCGACCACGGGTTCGATCTATCAGAGCGTCATCGCCAAGGAGCGACGGGGCGACTACTTGGGGAAGACCGTTCAGGTCATCCCGCACATCACCGACGAGATCAAAGACAGGATCAAGCGGTTGGCGACGGACTCGATCGACGTCGTGATCACCGAGATCGGTGGCACGGTCGGAGACATCGAGATACTTCCCTTCCTGGAAGCCATCAGGCAGTTCCGAAAGGACGTAGGACGCGACAACGTGTGCTACGTGCACGTCACTTTGGTGCCCTATCTGGGGCCGTCGGGAGAGCAGAAAACCAAGCCGACTCAGCACTCGGTGACCGAGCTGCGAAGCCGAGGTATCCAGCCGGACGTGATCATCTGCCGGAGCGACCGGAGCATCTCTTCCGGACTGAAGCGCAAGATCTCCAACTTGAGCGACGTCCCCGTGGAAGGCGTCATCTCTTGTATGGACGCCCCCAACCTGTACGAGATTCCTCTGGCCCTGCACGAGGAGGGTTTGGACAACTACGTCTGCAACCTTCTCGGCCTCGATTCGAATGACGATGGCGTCAGCCGGCTCGACCTCTCGGCATGGGAAGCCCTGGTTGCTCGGGTCGAAGCAGCGACCCGACCGGTGCGGATCGGACTGATCGGCAAGTACGTCAATCTTCCCGACGCCTACCTGTCGGTGGTCGAAGCCCTGCGCCACGGTGGCTACGCCCAAGGCGCCAGGATCGACCTCGAGTGGATCCAAGCCGAAGAGGTCGAGGGCCTCCTGGCTGCGGGCCGCCTCCGAGATCTCGACGGCATCGTGATCCCGGGTGGTTTCGGAGAGCGCGGCGTCGAAGGCAAGGTCGCGGCCGCGACCTATGCCCGCGACAATGGCATCCCTTGTCTGGGACTGTGCTTGGGGTTACAGGTCATGGTCATCGAGTACGCCCGCAACGTCGCCGGCCTGGCCGGAGCCAACTCCCGAGAGTTCGACGCCACGTCTGCGCACCTGGTCATCGACCTGATGGACGAGCAGCGCGAAGTCGTCGAGATGGGCGGCACCATGCGCTTGGGCGTGTACCCGGCGAAGCTGGTTCCCGGCTCCGTGGTAGCTCGTGTCTACGGCGTCGAGCTGGTGTACGAGCGACATCGGCACCGTTTCGAGGTCAACCCGCACTACAGGGGCAGGCTGGAAGCGGCGGGCCTGGTCAGTTCGGGCAGCTCATTGGACGACAGGCTGGTCGAGTTCGTGGAGCTACCCGGTCATCCGTTCTGGGTCGGCACCCAGGCTCATCCTGAGTTCAAAAGTCGCCCGGACAGACCCCACCCCTTGTTTCGTGGCCTGGTCACGGCCGCAGTTGAGCGGGCCGAGGGGCGGGCGCCGCGCCTGATCGACGTCGAGCGTCTTGCCCCCGTTTCATAAGCTGGGCGAGACCGAGCTGTTCAGGGGGTCGTTGATTCAGGTCGCGTCGGCGCGCTTCGCCGGACCGGACGGGATCGAGTTCGAGCGCGACGTTGTGCATCATCCCGGAGCCGTGGTCGTCGTCCCGCTCACCGGGTCGGGGACCGTGGTCATGGTGCGTCAGTACCGCGCCGCAGTGGGGGGCGAGCTGCTCGAAGTACCGGCCGGCAAGCGCGACGTGGACGGAGAGCCGGCCGACGTGACCGCTCGACGGGAGCTGGCCGAGGAAGTCGGCCTTAGGGCCGGCCGACTCGACCTCCTGGCCCGCTTCTACAACTCTCCGGGCTTCACCGACGAGTTCAGCTTCCTCTACCTGGCCCAGGACTTGCAATCGGTGCCGAGCGACCGGCAGGGAGCTGAGGAGCAGCACATGACAGTAGAGGAAATTCGCTTAAAAGACGTCCCCGCGATGATCGCGAATGGTGAGATCGTCGATGCCAAGTCGATCATCGGCCTATGTCTCGCTATGCGCTCGACCGAGGCCGCCACGGCCTAGCGACGCCTCTCAAAGTTCACCTTCCGGTTACACTCGGTTCAATGGCAGCTGACGCGACGATCCAGAGCCTGCGGGCGACGCTCGAAGAGGAGCGCGAATCCCTACGCGGCCAGCTAGCCGAGCTCGGGCATGGTGCCAAAGG
Source organism: Acidimicrobiaceae bacterium (assembly GCA_003156795.1). GTDB lineage: Bacteria > Actinomycetota > Acidimicrobiia > Acidimicrobiales > Palsa-688 > PALSA-688. The sequence continues at coordinate 7,236 of PMHU01000330.1, read as the reverse complement.
CTTGGACTATGACCCAAACTTCGCCGACTCGAGCCAGGTGACCGCCGAGCGTGGCGAAAATGAGGCTTTGGTGACCAAGCTGGTAGAAGGTCTGCGAGAGGTCGAACACGCCCTCGAGAAGCTCGGCACCGATCGCTTCGGTGTGTGCGAGAACTGCGGAAAGCAGATCACACCGGCCAGGCTGGAGGCCCGCCCGGAGGCCCGCCTGTGCATCGACTGTGCCGCGACCGCGGCCAGTCGGCGTTAGACCACGCCACTACGTCGCTCGCGGCGGGGCTGCCATCCTGAACGTCAAGGGCGTGAGGAAGCCCTACCGGGACCCTGGAACTTGGCTCGTGATCGGGCTGATCCTCATCGCGCTCTACTCCATACGCCACGCCTTCAATTCCACGACGCTGCTCCTCTTCGCCGTGGTCGTCCCGGCCATCATCCTGCACGAACTGGCCCACGGGGTGGCGGCCCTCGGGTTCGGCGACGACACCGCCAAGCGCGCCGGGCGGATCACGCTGAATCCGATTCGACACATCGACCCGCTGGGCACGATCGTGCTGCCCGCGATCCTTGCGCTGGCCGGTTACGGGGTGTTCGGGTACGCCAAGCCGGTTCCCATCAACCCGTCACGCATGCGTCACCCCCGCAACGATGCCCTCCTCGTCAGCTTGGCCGGTCCGGCCACGAACCTGCTTCTGGCGGGCCTGTCGGTGGTGGCGTTACACCTGCTCCATCCCCGTGGCCTGGCTTACCTGTTTTTCCCGAGCGTGGGTGATCACGCCCTGTTCCTATTCGGGTTCGTTAACGTGACCCTCGCCGTGTTCAACGCCCTGCCGATACCCCCGCTTGACGGGTCGGCCGTGATCGCCCGACTGCTGCCGCCGTCTGCCCTGACCCATTGGTACACTTTGACCCGGGTTGCCATGCCGATCCTCCTGGTCCTCGTGCTCCTCGATCCCGGCCGCTTCCTCCTTCACGTTTTCGGACCGGCCGAGAGGGCCTTCGCCCGCATGGTGGCGTCGTGAACACCACGGCATTCGGATCATTCGGTCACCTGGCCGGCCGCTTCGCGGGGTCGCTGTGGCCAGGCGGCCCGGACGTCGCCGGGGAGTCGTGGGCCCGTCGATGGCTGACGCCCCGCGAGCAGGAGATCTGGGCGCGCATGTCGGGACCGGACCGCCGCCACGCGGTGGCGGTGGCCCATCGGGCGGCGGCTGCGCTCGGCAACGCGGACGGCGCCGGTGTTTCGAGGGCCGCGATCGTGGCTGCCCTTCTGCACGATTCCGGCAAAGTGGAATCGGGCTTCGGTACCTTCGCCAGGGTGGCCGCCACCCTCGTCGCCATGGGCTATGACCGCGAGCGGGTGGCGAGCTGGGCGGAGAACGAGAACGGTCTGAGGAAGCGGTTCGGGCAATACGTCAGCCACGACCAGATCGGCGCCCGAATCCTCGGGGAGGCCGGAAGTGACCCGCTAGTGGTCGCCTGGGCTGGCGAACATCACCTGCCCCCGGACCGTTGGACCGTCGACTCCGCCGTAGGGCGCATCCTCAAGGACGCCGACGACGACTGATCCGGGCCAGCCGGGGCGAGCCAGGCGAGCGGTACCGGACAGGGTGGTCAGGTAGGCAGGGTGAGCCCGACGGCTTCGTAGGCTCGGGCGAGGGTGGCCCGGGCCACTCCCTCGGCCCGCTTGGCCCCAGACCGCAAGACCGCGTCGACCGACCCCGGTTCGGAGGCGAGCGACCTGTAAGCGACCTGGATCGGTTCGACGAGGGCGATGATGGCTTCGGCCAGGTCGGCCTTCAAAGCGCCGTACCGGGTGTAGTCAGCGGCCACGTCCTCCGGGCGGCGACCTTGGATCGTCGCCAGGAGTTCCACCAGGTTGGACACACCTGGCTTGGTGGCGGGGTGGTAGCGAACCGCATCGGGGCCGTCGTCGGCGTCAGTCACGGCCCGCTTGACCTTGCGCTCGATCGTCTTGGGGTCGTCGAACAGCCCGATGGTCCCTTGGGCGGATTCACTCGACTTGGACATCTTCTTATCGGGATCCTGCAAGTCCATGATCCGGTCCCCGCGTCCCGCAGGCGGTATCGAAGCTTCCGGCACCACGAACGTCTCTCCGTAGCGGCTGTTGAACCGTTGGGCCAGGTCTCGCGTCAGCTCGAGGTGTTGGCGCTGGTCGTCCCCGACGGGCACTCGGTCGGTGTCGTACAAGAGGATGTCGGCGGCCATCAACACCGGATAGGTAAACAGGCCGGCCCGGGCCGCCTCCTCCCCGCCGCGCGCCGACTTGTCCTTGAACTGGGTCATCCGGCGCAGCTCACCCACGCTCGCCGTGCATTCGAGGAGCCAGGCCAGCTGCGTGTGCGCGGGGACGTGGCTTTGCACGAACAGGGTGCAGGCCTCGGGATCGAGTCCGGCCGCCAGGAGCAGGGTGGCCATCGTAAGCGTCCCGTTTCTCAGCTCCGCCGGGTCCCCGGGGATCGTCAAAGCGTGCAGATCGACCACGCAGTAGAAGCAGTCGCCCTGGCGCTGGTCGGCTATCCACCACCGCACCGCGCCCAGGAGATTGCCGAGGTGCGGCTCACCGGTTGGCTGGATACCGGAAAATACTCTGCTCACGGAGCCATGGTATGTCCGGTCGCCGAGGGCCCCGCCGGTATTGTTGTGCCGTGCCCTACACGGTGACGACCCCGGTGTTCGAGGGCCCGTTCGACCTATTGCTGCATCTGATAACCCGCCAGCAGGTCGACTTGTGGGAAGTCTCTCTATCGGACATCGTCGACAGCTACGTGACCACCCTCGTCGAAATGAGGGCCGGCCTGGATTTGGAAGTGGCGACGGAGTTCCTCCTCATCGCGTCGGTGCTGCTCGAGCTCAAGGCCCGGCGCTTGCTACCTGGCCGTGACGACGTCGAGCCGGAAGAGGAGCTGGCGCTGTGGGAGGAGCGCGACCTGCTGTTGGCGCGGCTGCTCGAATGCAAGACGTTCAAGGACGCGGCCAACGCCTTGCACCGCATCATGGAAAAGGCCGGCCGGTCGTATCCGAGGGTGGCGGGTCTCGAGGATCGCTACCTGGATCTGACGCCCGATGTCATGGAAGGCGTGACGCCAGAGCGACTTCGCGACGTGATGCAGTCACTCCTGGCACCAAAGCCACAGACCCGGTTGCTGCTCGACCACGTTGCACCCGTCCGGGCCAGCGTGCGCGACGCCGTCGAGGAGCTCCTCGAGGAGCTTCCTCGAGTCGGCCGCATCTCCTTTTCCCGGCTGACTGCGAGTCTCGGTGCGAGGCTCGAGGTGATCGTCCGTTTTCTGGCCGTACTCGAGCTGTACAAGCAGGGCCTCGTCGACTTGGAACAAGCAACCAGGTTCGCCGATCTGCACGTGATCTGGCTGGGCGACGGCGAAGGCGCCGGCCACGAGGACACCGTGATCGACCTGGTCGAGGAGTACCAGGGCTGATCGATGGCATCGGAGGAAGCGAGGGCCATAGAAGCGATCCTCATGGTCGCCGAGGAGCCGGTGGCGCCCCACCTGCTCGCTCAACTGCTGGAAGTCCCACCTGGGCGGATTGAGGACCTTTGCCGCGACCTGGCCGACGCCTATCGCACGGACGACCGGGGCTTCGATCTGGTGCGAGTAGCCGGCGGGTACCGATTCCAGAGCCACGCCGACCTGGCGCCTTACGTCGAGCGGTTCGTGCTCGAAAGCCAATCAGCGCGCATGTCGGCCGCCGCCCTCGAGACGCTCGCCATCGTTGCCTACAAGCAACCGGTTTCCAGGGCTCAAGTCGCTTCCATCCGGGGTGTCAACGCCGACGGCGTCATCCGCACCCTTCAAACCAGAGGCTTCGTGGAGGAAGTCGGTCGCGATCCCGGGCCGGGTCAGGCGGTCCTGTATGGCACCACCACCCTGCTGCTCGAGCGTCTGGGCCTCGACACCATCTCGCAGCTGCCCCCGCTGGCCCAGTTCGTGCCCGGCCCGGAGATCATGGATGCCCTCGAACGAAGCCTTCGGGCCGACCGAGATGACGGGGTTGGGGCCGACCTCGAGGGGTCCGACGACGACCAGGGCCCTCACGACCACGACCAGGGCCCTCACGACGACGACGACCCTCATGGCGAGGCCTTTGACCTACGGGCCGCTGACGGTGTCGACCTGCGGGCCGCCGCCGGCCCCGCCGAGCGCGACCGCAACCGCCACCCTGCCGACGCCGACCCGTACGGCGCGATGGAGGCCCAAAACCCGGAGCGCACCGACGGCAGCGAGGTCAACCCTTTCCTGTGACCACCCCGTCCGCGCCGGAAGCGGAAGACGGTCGATCCCACGTTGGTGAACGGCTGCAAAAGGTTCTGGCCCAGGCGGGCATCGGCAGCCGCAGGGCTTGTGAGGACCTGATCGCGGCGGGGAGGGTCGAAGTGGACGGGGAGACCGCTCAGCTGGGCCGCCGGGTGGACATCAACCGCGACCGGGTCATCGTCGACGGCATTCCCATAGCGGTGAAACCCGGTCTGGTCTACTACCTGGTCAACAAGCCAACCGGGGTGGTCTCGACCGCCTCCGATCCGCAGGGCCGGGTCACGTTGACCAGCATGGTCCCGACCGAGCCGCGCGTGTACCCGGTCGGGCGCTTGGACGCAGACAGCGAGGGGCTGATCCTCCTCACGAACGACGGGGACCTCACCAACCGCCTCACCCACCCCAGCTTCGGGGTCGAAAAGGAGTACCTCGTGATCGTCGACGGCACGCCCAAACCGGGAGCCGTGCGGCAGCTGCGGAACGGGGTGCAGCTCGAAGACGGGATGACGGCGCCGGCACGAGTGTCGACGGTGGGCGACGGCACTCTGCGCATCACCATCCACGAAGGACGCAACCGACAAGTGCGCCGCATGGGCGAGGCGGTCGGGCACCCGGTGCGCAGGTTGGTCAGGACCCGCATCGGGCCTCTGCGGATCGGGTCTCTGCACCCGGGCGAGTGGCGCGAGTTGACCACCGACGAGGTCAGGGCCGTGGAGCGGGCCGCGGCCGCCCCCCAAGCCCGAAAGCCGCGTAGCCGCAAGTAGCCGGTCACCTAGGCTGGCGGACCGTGCCCGCCGCCACCAGCACGCGTGTAAGTCGCCAGCACCTGGTGCCCTGTGGTCGCTGATCGCACCCGCCAACGGGCTCAGATCGTCGGCACCGGGCTCATCGGGGGCTCCATAGGACTAGGGCTGCGGCGACGCCAATGGTTCGTGACCGGCTCCGACGTCAACCCGGACCGCACGGCCCGGGCCCTAGAGCTCGGGGTGCTGGACGCAGTCGGTACCGACCCAGATGCTGCGGTGACTTTCGTGGCTACGCCCGCCGGGGCTGTGACCCAGGCCTGCCTCCGGGCTCTCGAGCAATCCGGCGGCGGCTTCGTGACCGACGTGGCGGGGGTCAAGGGACCCGTGGTCAAGGGGGTCGAGGACCCTCGTTTTGTCGGGGGCCACCCGATGGCTGGGTCCGAACAGGAGGGCGTGGATGGCGCCGACCCCGACATGTTCGAAGGCGCCACTTGGGTGTTGACCCCGACCACCCATACCGACCCGGTGGCGTTCGCGACGGTCAGGTCGGTCGTCAGCCAGCTCGGCGCCAACGTGGTGGAGCTGCCGGCGTCGCGCCATGACGACATGGTCGCGTTGGTCTCGCACGTGCCCCATCTCACGGCCGCCACCCTCATGAACCTGGCTGCCGACACGGCCCTGGAGCACGCCACCCTTCTTCGTCTGGCCGCCGGCGGGTTTCGCGACATGACGCGGATCGCGGCAGGCGACGCCGTGATCTGGCCTGACGTCTGCGCCGAGAATCGGGACGGCATCCTCGAAGTGCTGGACCGCCTCGTCGGTGCCCTGGGGGAGGTGCGCAGGGTGGTCGCGACGGGGGATCGTGACCTTCTGCTGAAGACGCTCGAGCGGGCCCGCCAAGCGCGGGTCAACCTGCCTGCCGGGGTCCCGTCCAGCGAGGACACCGTCGAGGTGCGGGTGCCCGTCCCCGACCGCCCGGGCGTGCTGGCCGAGGTGACTACCCTGCTCGGCGAGATGGGCATCAACATCTACGACTTGGAGATCGCCCACAGCGCCGAGGGCCAGCGCGGTGTCCTCGTCCTAGTCGTCGACGCCGCCGCCACCGGGCGGGTCCGCGACGCGCTGCACGAACGTGACTTCCGCTGCTCGTTCCGGCCCCTCGGACCGTGACCACTTTCGTCGCCAGTCCCTCCCCTCAGGGGGTGCGGGGTCGGGTCAGGGTTCCGGGCGACAAGTCCGTGTCGCATCGGGCCCTGCTCTTGGCGGCCCGGGCGGATGGGCGGTCACGCCTGACCGGTCTTTCGGTCGGCCTTGACGTCCTCGCCACCAGGCGGGCCATCGAGCAGTTCGGTGCTGCGACCGAACGCGACGGCGATGGCCGCCTCATCGTCGAGGGCGGCGCGGCGCGCCTGAAGGAACCGGAGTCGGTCGTCGATGTCGGCAACTCCGGCACCGGCATCAGGCTGCTCGCGGGCTGGTCGGCGGGCATCGACGGCCTGACCGTTCTCACCGGAGACGAGTCCATCGCCACCCGGCCGATGGGCCGGGNNGGGTGATCGAGCCGCTGCGCCAGATGGGAGCTCGCATCGACGGCCGCCACGACGGCCACCTTCCCCCCGTCGCCGTGCGCGGCGGAGGCCTCCACGGAATCGACTATCGCCTGCCGGTTCCCAGCGCCCAGGTCAAAGGGGCCATCCTTCTGGCCGGTCTGACCGCTGAGGGCGATACGACCGTCCGGGAGGAAGTTCCGACCCGGGCCCACACCGAGGAGATGTTGACCATGTGCGGCGCAGACGTCACCGTCTCGCCGGGCGCCGTGGTGGTCCGGCGAAGCCGGCTCCGCCCGTTCGATCTCGACGTACCTGGAGATCCCTCGCAAGCCGCCTTTTGGATCGTGGCGGCCTGCATCACGCCTGGCAGCGACGTGACCGTCGAACGCGTATACGTCGGGACCGGCCGAGCTGGTTTCCTCGACGTGCTGTCCCGCATGGGCGCCGACATCGAACTGGTGGACAAAGACGCGGGCTCGTCGACGGCCACGATCCGGGCCCGGTTCGGCCCGCTGAAGGCCACCGACGTGGGCGGCGATGAGATACCCGCCCTCATCGACGAGATACCCGCCTTGGCCGTGGCCGCCGCCTACGCCGAGGGCACGACCACCTTCGCCGACGCTTCCGAGCTGCGGGTCAAGGAGAGCG
>PMHU01000179.1 GCA_003156795.1 Acidimicrobiaceae bacterium | reverse complement strand
AGCAGTACTGGTTCCACAAGATCTTCGCCGACCAAGAAGTGGTGCCCGCCTACGACGCACCCGACGACCCCGACGTAGAGTTCAACGACCTCCAGAGCGCCACTATCGAGGAGGTGGAGCGAGACTTCCTCGACGCGTGCGAGAGGTCGCGCGTCATTGTGAGTAACGCCGACCTCTCCTCGCTCGCTCGTGCGGCCCAACCCTCAACACCGATTGACCTGCGGTGGATCTGCGTGCACATGATCGAGGAGTACGCNNCGGACACGCGGATCTGCTGCGCGAACGCATCGACGGCGCCACGGGCGACTGACTCACCGTTGGCGCCCCACGGCGAGCGACGGTAGGTTCGAGACGTGCAAGAGCCCGATCGACACGAACCGCCCCACGCCGGCAGTGAGCTAGAGCTGCTCGAGACCTTCCTCGACTACTACCGCGGGACACTGCTCGTCAAGTGCGCCGGACTGAACGAAGAGCAGCTGCGCGCTCGCGCTTGCGAACCTTCGACCCTGACGTTGCTCGGACTCGTGCGACACATGACCAACGTCGAACAGAACTGGTTCCAGCGGATATTCTTGGGGCTCGAGGTGGACTTCGTCTACCACGGCCAGCGCGACCGCGACCGCGAGTTCAACGATCTCGAGGGCGCCACGAGTGACCAGGTCGAGCGTGACTTCCTGGCGGTCTGCGAACAATCTCGAGCGATCGGTGAGGCCCACGACCTCGACGAGTTCGAACGACGCTCGAACGACGAGTGGCGGGTCAATCTACGCTGGATCTACGTGCACCTTATCGNNCTTCATGCGCTTCTTGCCCTCCTTTTGCTTCTCGAGCAACTTGCGCTTGCGCGTGATGTCGCCCCCGTAGCACTTGGCGAGGACGTCCTTTCGCCGGGCCTTGACGGTCTCACGCGCGATGACTCTCCCGCCCACGGCCGCCTGGATTGGCACGTCGAACATCTGGCGCGGAATGAGCTCCTTCAGCCGTTCGGCCATCCGGCGTCCGTAGAAGTCCGCGTTCGAGCGGTGCACGATGGTGGAGAAAGCGTCGACGGGTTCGTGATTGATGAGCAGGTCCACGCGCACGAGGTTCGAGGTGATGTAGCCGCTCTGCTCGTAGTCGAGGCTCGCGTAACCCTTCGTGCGGCTCTTCAGCGCGTCAAAGAAGTCGATCACGACCTCGGCGAGGGGAATCGTGTAACGCAGTTCGACCCGCTCGGTGGACAAGTACTCCATCTTGATCATCTCGCCGCGACGGGTCTGACAGAGGTCCATGACCGTGCCCAGGTACTCAGCGGGGGTCAGGATCGAGATGTGCAACATCGGTTCGTCGATGTGGTCCAGTCGGCTCGGGTCGGGCAGGTCGGTCGGATTGTCGATCTTCACTTCGGTGCCGTCGGTCAGGTAGGCGCGGTACACGACCGACGGCGCGGTCGCGATGATGTCCAGGTTGAACTCGCGCTCCAGGCGCTCTCGCACGATCTCCATGTGCAAGAGCCCGAGGAAACCGCAGCGGAACCCGAAGCCCAGCGCGTGACTCGACTCGGGCTCGTAGGTGATCGAGGCGTCGTTGAGCTTCAACTTGTCGAGCGAATCGCGCAAGTCGGGCAGGTCGTCGCCGTCAATGGGATAGATCCCGCAGAACACCATGGGTTTGGGGTCCAGGTATCCCTCGAGCGCGTGCGCGGCCGGTCGTTGCGCCTCGGTGATGGTCTCACCCGAGCGTGCACCACCGACGTCCTTGATGCCCGCCACGATGAAACCGACCTCGCCGGGACCGAGTTGTTTCACGCTGAGCATGTCGGGGGTGCGGATGCCGATCTCTTCGATGTCGTGGTTCTCGCCCGCCTGCATCATGCGGATCTTCGCGTGCTCGTGCAACGTTCCCTCTTTGACGCGGATCGAGCTGATGACGCCGCGGTACTGGTCGTAGTAGGAGTCGAAAATGAGCCCCTGCAGGGCCTGGTCGGGATCACCTTTCGGCGGCGGGATCCGCTCGCAGATGGCGTCGAGCAGTTCGGGGACCCCTTCGCCGGTCTTGGCCGACATGCGGAGGATCTGGTCGGCGGGAAGCCCGAGGACCCGCTCTATCTCGGCCGCGTAGCGGTCGGGGTCGGCGGCCGGGAGGTCGATCTTGTTGAGGGCGGCCACGATTTCCAAGTCGTTTTCGAGGGCCTGGTAGGCGTTGGCGAGGGTCTGCGCTTCGATCCCCTGGGCCGCGTCGACGAGCAGCACCACGCCTTCGCAGGCAGCCAGGCTGCGGCTCACCTCGTAGCCGAAGTCAACGTGGCCAGGCGTGTCGATCAGGTGGATGGTGTGGCCCTTCCAACGCACCCGTACGTTCTGGGCCTTGATGGTGATGCCCCGTTCCCGCTCGATATCCATCGAGTCGAGGTATTGCTCCCGCATGTCGCGGGCGTCGACGGCACCCGTCAGTTCGAGCACGCGGTCCGACAGGGTGGACTTTCCGTGGTCGACGTGGGCCACGATGCTCAAGTTTCGAATGAGCGAGAGCGAGAGAGCTGCCTGGTCTTTTGCGGGCGCGTTCATCGTGGATCAGCCATTATGGCCAAACGGCTCCGAGCAGCGATGATCGTGGCAGGTTCACGGGATCCTCGGGGGGAAGAAAAGACGCATCCGGTGGCGGGCGGCACAGGCGAGGCTCCAAACAGTGTGGCGCGTTCCTACCGGGTCGGCCCGAACCGCCTAGGGTTTGTGAAAGGGCTCGCCACGAAACGACTTGGAACACGTCCTCGTCCATGACCAGCGCTTATGGCGGAGAATTGCATCAAGTTGTTTCGTGGCGGGCCCAATCCTCGATGGAGGCGCAGAGGTCAATGGGAATCACCACATTCGGGCCGCTGGTAACCGTCTCGGCCACCTACGGGACCGGCGGCAGCGTCATCGCACCCCGCCTCGCGGAGGAATTCGGCATTCCCTTCATCGACCGGCTGATATCCGCCGACCTGTCGCAGGACGCCGCGGCCGAAATGAGGTCGGAGGAGGGCCTGTGCGACGGTGAGCAGGAGGCCAGCCCGGCCGGTCGCTTCTTGAGCTACTTCGCCCGCGCCGCCAGCGTGGGCGCCATGATGGCCCCCGACCCTCTGGTGGAGGACGACGACGGCATCCGGGCCAGGACCGAGTCGGCGCTTCTCGAAGTCAAGGGCGGCGCACCTGGAGTGGTGCTGGGCCGGGCGGGAGCGATCGTGCTGGCGTCGCGACCCAGGGCCTTTCACGTGCGCCTCGACGGAGCCGCCGAGCGGCGCCTGGCCTGGGCCGCCGATTTCGAGCACCTGAGCTTGGAAGCCGCCCGCGAACGCCAGAGCGAAACCGACAAGACGCGGACCATGTTCGTGAAGCGCCTCTATCGGATCGACCCCAGCAACCCCGGGCTCTACCACCTGATCCTCGATCCGACCGTATTTGGTCTGGACCGGGCCACCCGGTTGCTGGTCGACGCCTGCCGCGCCTACTTCGAGGCCAACCCTGCATAAGCCGAGCCGGAGCTGGCCGGCCCGGCTGCGGACCTGCCTGGACCATCCGGCTGCGTGGGGCCTGGTCCAGATAGAGAAGTGGCGCTCGATCAGCGTCTACCCGCTGCTGTGGATCTACTCGCTCACAGACCAGCAAGACTCGATCGACGGCGACACCGATCGCTGGGCCGACGTCCTATGGGTCACGGACCGGGCCCGCATGCTGGCCCGGCTGCTCTTCGCCTTCCCGGAGTTCCGAGGCGTGTTCTACCACCGGCTGGCGTCCGGTAATCCGGCCGGCCGCTTGGGCGGGCGTTTGGCCCAGCACATCTGGAAGACCGTCCCCGGCCTCGACTTGAGCGGGACCGTCATCGGGCCGGGGCTGTTCATCTCCCACGGCCAGGGGACGATCCTGTCCGCCGAGCGGATCGGGGCCAACCTGTGGGTCCATCAGGGCGTCACCGTCGGGTGGGACTACCGGGGGGACCGCCGTCCGGTCATCGGCGACGACGTTTTCATCGGGGCCGGGGCCAAGATCCTCGGGGCCATAACGGTCGGTACGGGCGCTCGGATCGGCGCCAACGCCGTCGTTGTGTGCGACGTTCCCCCCGGGGCCACGGCCGTCGGCATTCCGGCCCGGATACACCCGCCGAGCGAGGTCGCGCCGCCGATGGAGGGCGGACCGCCCCTCACCGAAACTGATAACATCTCCGGGTTCCCGAGCTAGGTGGATTCGACAGCCGTGGCCAACATCAAGAGCCAGATCAAACGCAACCGCACCAACGAAGTGGCGCGCCTTCGTAACAAGGCTGCGAAGTCAGAGGTCAAGACCCGGATCAAGACGGCGGTGGCGGCTGCGGAGTCCGGCTCGGATACCACCGAGGACGAGCTGCGCCTGGCGGTCAAGCGCCTGGACAAGGCGGCGGCTCGCGGCATCATCCACAAGAACCAGGCCTCCAACCGCAAGGCCCGCCTGGTTCGACGCATCAATTCCCTTACCGCTTCCGACTCGTAGCTTCTCGACCGCGCCAGCCTGGGCCTCGGGGCGGCAGTTAGGGTCGCGCCGACGATCGCTAGGCCACCCAGAACGTCACGGCCACCCCGACCCCGGCGACCACCACCAGGCGTCGCAAGACCACGGCGTTGACGGTCTTGGCTAGGCGGCCGCCTCCGATTCCGCCCAGAACGCTGGCGACGGCCATGACCGGCACCAGCTCCCACACCACCCGACCTGAGAACAGGAAAAAGGCCGCCGCCACCAGGTTGACGGCAAACGACAGGGCCTGCTTCAAGGCGTTGACCTTGGCCAGCGGTTCGGAACTGAAGAGGCCGAGGACCGCGAGCAGCATGATGCCGAGGCCGGCACCAAAGAACCCTCCGTAGACGGCCCCACCGAACACGGCCACCAGCAGACCGGCATTCCAGTGCCCTAGTTGGGCGCCGGCCGGATCCACGCGGTCCCCCTGACCCGGAGCGGGTGGTCGGAGCCGGTCCCGCAGACGGTCCTGAAAGAGCAGCAGGACGCACGACGCCAGGATCAGGTAGGGCACCGCCACCCGGAAGGCGTGGGCGGGAATCGACACCAGCAGTATCGACCCGGCTAGGCCGCCGAGGGCGGCGACCGCGAGCAAGGGCCGGGCTCGTTTCGCCTGCGGGCGCAGGTCGTCGCGCTGAGCCCACGAGCCTCCGAGGTATCCAGGAACGAGGGACACCGTGTTGGTGATGTTGGCCGCCACTGACGGCACCCCGATCCCGACCAGCGTGGGAAAGGAAATGAGGGTGCCGCCGCCGGCGAGTGCATTGACGGCGCCCGCGGCGGCGGCCGCCCCGGCCGCAGCCAGGTAGTCAAGACCCGAGAGGTGCACTCCGCTCAGCCGCCGCGCGCCCGGGTGGTAGCTCGGCCGGGCACCCTGGCGGACAGCCGGCACAAGCGGGCCACCAGCACTTCGAGCACCGCTTCAGGCGGCCACGCGCTCGCGCCCTTGAGGTCGACCTCGGCGTCGGCGACGAGGGCCACGGCGCCGGCGACGCCGGCCGGGCCCCACCTCTGAGCGGCGCCGAGGGCCTTCTTGGCGGGGTAGGTGCTCCGGCCCGCGGCGATGCCCATGGCCTCAGCGGCCTGCTGTTCGGTGCCGATGGAAGGGCTGTCGACCCGCAAGCGGGACTGAACGTGACTGCGGAGGATGGCGAAGACCTCCAAGGGGTGGCGATCGCCGCCGCCAAGGAGCCTGCGCATCATCACCAGGGCGGTCTCGACGTCACCCGAGTCGACCGCGTCGGTAAAGGCCCAGGGAGTGACCGACCCCGCCTCCCCCAGGTAGGGCTGGACCTCGGCGGGGCCCAGCTTGGCGCCTTCCCCATAGGCGGCGGCCAACACCTCGACCAGAGACGCCAGCCGGCCGACGTCCTCGCCAAAGTGCTGCTTCACGAGAGCCTCGGCGCCACCGTCGAGACGGACCGGGGCTTGGCGCAGCCGGTCTCGCACCCAGTCAGCGGCGTGCCTGGAGTCCACCTTGGTCGCCACCACGTGGCCGTGGGCCTTGACTGCGGCGACCAGCTTCGACGGGATCGGACCGCCACCGGCGACCAGGACCAGCACCGTCGTCGGCAGGGGGTCCTCCAGGTAGCCGAGTAGCGGCGCCACCTCGTCGACGGTGAACCGGCCCACGTCACGGACAATGACCACCCTTCGCTCCACGAGGAACGGCGGCGTGGCGCACCCATCGGCCACGACGGCCAAGTCCACTTCCTCACCGGAGAAGTCCTCGACGGCCAGAGCCCTGTCGACATCAGTGACCAGATCGTCGACCAGCTTGTGGGCGGCTTCTCCGACCAGGCCGGGGTCGTCGCCGTCAACCAGAATCACCGGGTGGCTGGACGAGATCGGAGAACCAGACATCAGATCGCTTCCATGACCGCTGAGAGCGTGTCGCACACCCGGCGGGTCGCTTTGACGTCGTGGGCCCGCACGATCCGGCACCCGAGACTCACGCCGAGTGCGTGGGCCGCGAGCGTCGGCTCCGACCGGTCCCCGACTTCGAGCCCGAACGACACACCCAGGAAAGTCTTGTTGGATGCCGAGAGGAGGAGCGGCCAGCCCAGGGCGGCCAGACGATCCGAAGCACGCAACAGCGTCAAAGACTGGTCCGCGGTCTTGCCCAGGTCCAGGCCGGCGTCCAGCACGATCCTGGCGTCGGGGAGCCCAGCGGCGCGGGCGCTGGTGGCCCGGTCCACCAGAAACGCGGAGACGTCCGCCACCACGTCGTGGTAATGCGGGTCGGGGTCAGGGACACGGGGGCCGAGTCGGATGTGGGTGGCGACGACTGTCGCCCCCGCTTCCGAAGCTTCCCGGAGGTAGGCGGGATCGGCGAACCCGCTGATGTCGTTGCCCATGACCGCTCCCGCTAGGTAGGACTCCCGCGCCACCGACGCATTCCACGTGTCCACCGACAGGGGCACGTCGAAGCGGGCCTGCAGGGCCTCGATGGCCGGTACCACCCGGTCCATTTCCTCCGCTTCGGTGACCGCCGGCCCCGGTCCGGCCTTGACCCCCCCGACGTCCAGAAGATCGGCTCCGTCGGCCACCAGGCCCTCGGCCCGACGGTAGAAAGCGTCGAGGTCCCAGTACGACCCGCGGTCGTAAAACGAGTCCGGCGTCCGGTTGAGTATCCCCATCACCAGGGACCGGGAAGTCAGGTCGTACGACCTATGGCCCAGCTCGAGCAGCACGAAGGGCGACCCTACCGCGACCGACCGACGGGACCCTGTTGGACCGGTCTCGGCCCGGGCCGACCTCAGAACAATCGGGCCGTGAGAGCCTTTCGGTAGGCCGAGGTGCGGGGGTCTTCGGGGCCGAGTACTTCGAGCAGGTCGACGAACTCCTGGCGGGCCGCCTGGTCGTCGCGCACCAGCTCGAGGAGGGCGTCCAGCTTGGCTTCGACACCATCGGATCCGGCGACCTCCGGATTCTCGCCTCCGAGGCGCGCCTGAGCCGCCAACAGTCGGGTATCTGCCGACTCGGGTAGACGGGCCAGAAGAGCCAACGCCTCATCACGCATGGCCTGGTCGGACGGACCACCGCCGCTGCTCCCACCGACGAGAAGGGACGCGAGGGCGAGCACCGCCTCTGTATTTGCCGGTTGCAAGTCGACGGCCTTGCGTATGGACGCCTCATCTCCAGCCGCGATCAGCAGGTCCACCTCGCTCGGCGGCGGGTTGAGGTTGGCCATCCACTCCCGGACCGCCGGTTCTGGAAGGGCGCCGACGAAGCTGTCGACGACCTTTCGGTCTCGGATGGCGTACACGGCCGGAATCGACTGGACTTGAAACGTCGCGGCCGATCGAGGGTTGGCGTCAATGTCGATTTTGACCAGCTCGAGTCCCGCGAATTCGCCCACGACCTTTTCCAGGATCGGGCCCAGGGTCCGGCAGGGACCGCACCACTCGGCCCACAAGTCGATCACCACCGTCACGTCGGTCGAACGTTCCAGTACGGCGGTCTCGAACTCTGAATCTGTTACATCGGTCACGGTGCTCATTGCATCCAATCCTTCCAGATCCGCTCGGTCGGCTCTGCTGGGCGGCCTCCGTCTCCACGGGGAGCAGGCGCGCCGCTGCCCGCCTGCCGTAGCTTGCAAGGCTATGAGCGATCACACTGCTACCGGTAGCGAAGGTGCTGACGCCCCTACGGGCATCGACGCTCTCAAAGTCGGCGTCTGGTTCGTCGAGAACATTCCCGGCGTGACCCTTCCGCTTCACTACGTCAGAGTGGCAGTNNGGGCGGAGCAACTTGACGTTCGAAGTGACAGACGCCGCCGGCAACCGGTACGTGCTCCGGCGCCCACCCACCAGTCACCTGTTGCCCACCGCCCACGACATGGGCCGCGAGCACAAGATCATCTCCGCCATGGGCCCCGCCGGTGTACCCGCCCCGCCGGCCATGGGCTTGTGCACCGATGATTCGGTCAACGGGGCGCCCTTTTACGTGATGGGCTTCGTCGATGGCGTCATCGCCCGAACGGAGGAGGACGCGGAGGCCAGCTTCGACCTAGAGGCCCGGCACCGGGCCGGTCTGGCCCTGATCGATACGTTGGCCCAGATCCATTCTGTAGACCCAGACGCCGTGGGCCTCGGCGACCTCGGACGCAAAGAGGGCTACATCGCCCGTCAGCTGCGCCGCTGGTACGCCAACTACCAGGCCGCCAATGACGCCCGGGGCGGATCCATCCTCGGTGACGTGGAGGACATGCACGACTTCCTTCTCGCCCACATCCCCGAGCAAGGGCCGGCGTCGGTCGTGCACGGCGACTACCGCCTCGACAACTGCATCCTCGCTCCCGACGGTAGCTCGGTCCGCGCCGTTCTCGACTGGGAGATCTGCACGCTCGGAGACCCTCTGGCCGATGTCGGTCAGCTGGTCGTCTATTGGCCCGAACCAGGCGAGCGTTCGGCGCTCGGCCACGCACCCACCATCGCCCCCGGTTTTCCGACTCGAGCCGAGCTGACCGCTCGCTACGCCGCGACGACCGGTCGCGATTTAGGGCAGATAGGGTTCTACGTGGCCTTCGCGTACTGGAAGTTGGCGTGCATCCTCGAGGGCGTCTACTCCCGCTACGTAGGAGGGGCCATGGGAGACGACGGCTTCGACTCGAGCTCGTACCCCGACACCATCGCCTGGTTGGCCGAGCAGTCCAAGGCGGCCGCCGGCCTCAGCGAGGATCGGTAAGGATGGCCCGAGCATGAGCGAACTGGCGAGCGTCCACAGTTGGCCCACGGTCGAACGTCCCGTGCTGGTCATTTGTCTGGAGGGCTGGATCGACGCCGGCCTGGCGGCCGGAAACGCGCTCGGTCACTTGATCGGGTCGATGCCGTCGGAGGTGGTCGCCACTTTCGACTCCGACGAACTGATCGACTTTCGCGCCCGCCGTCCGACGCTTCGGATCGTCAACGGCGTCGACAAGGATCTGCGGTGGTCGGAGATTCGTCTTCACTCGGCCACGAACCGCACCGGGCGAACGGTGATTATCCTGGCCGGGCCCGAACCGGACATGCGGTGGCACCGATTCATCGCGGAAGTCGTGGGTCTCTCGTCGCGGCTCGGGGTGGAGATGGTGGTCGGCCTCGGCGCGTTCCCGGCCCCCGTCCCACACACCCGACCGATCCGCTTGGTGGGCACGTCTACCGACTCGGAGCTGGCGGCTCGGGTCGGCTTCCTGCCGGCCAGCATCGAAGTACCCTCGGGCGTTCAGGGCGCCTTGGAAATGGCATTCGGAGAGGCCAGGATTCCAGCGGTCGGTCTCTGGGCGCGAGTCCCCCACTACGTGTCGGCCATGCCTTATCCCGCCGCATCGGCATCGCTGCTCGACGGACTGGCCCGCATGACAGAGATAGAGGTCGACACATCGACCTTGCACACGGCCGCATCGGCCACCAACCAGCAGATCGAGCAGCTGATAGCGGGCAGCGACGAGCACGCGGCGTTGGTCCGGCAGCTCGAAGCCCAGCACGACAGCGAGCAGGCCGCGTCGGCGGTCGACTTCGGGGACCTCCCATCCGGCGACGAGCTGGCCGCCGAGCTCGAACGCTTCCTCCGGGGGGAGCACTGAAGTTCCTGGGGTGACGGCGACCCGCTCCACCGCCGGGCCGGCGCGCCGGTAGGCTCGTGTACATGCGGACCAAGGAACTGCGGGAACGGTGACGGCTCTCACGGTCGGGGTGGCCGTGGCAGTCGCCCTACTCGGTTTCCTGGTGGCCGGGCTGCTCCGGGCCCACGCCGAGGTGTTGCGAACCTTGCACCAGATGGGCGTCGAGCTCGACCCCTCGACGCGCCCCGCCGCCGCGCAACCGCTGACGCTGAGGTCGCCGTCAGCGCGTCCGACCCCCGCCGGACCCGATGCCGGCGACGTGATCGACGTGACCGGGACGACGCCACGAGGCGATGCCGTCAGCCTGGCCGTCGGTGGCGTTCGCCATGACACCCTGCTCGGCTTCCTCACTTCGGGATGCGCGACTTGCCGTGGCTTTTGGGACGCCTTTCGGTCCGGCCAGGTATCGGTCCCCGGGGGGGCCCGCTTGGTCGTGGTCACCCGAGGAAACGAATCCGAGTCGCCGGGAGCGATTGCGGCGCTCGCCGGCAGCGCCACAGTGGTCATGTCGAACGAGGCCTGGGAGCACTACGACATTCCTCGCGCCCCTTATTTCATATACATCTCAGGTCCGGCCGGCCGCGTGGTAGGAGAAGGGGTCGCCGCCCGCTGGGACGAGGTGAAAGCGCTTATGGCCGACGCCGTCGCAGACGGCACCAACGTGCCTCCCGCGACCGAGGACTCGGGCGTCGGACGGAAGCGTTCGCAAGCAGATCAGCGACGCGACTCGGCCGTGGACACGCAGCTCCGCCAAGCCGGCATCGAGCCGGGCGACGTCCGCCTGTACCCGACGACCATCAACGACGGCGGGTCCGGGTGATGGTCTCTGTGTCCCGGTCTCGGATGATAAGCGCCATGGGCATTACCGTCGGTCCTCCGCCGGGATGGGAAGCCACCATCTACCGACGGCAGCCCGACCCAGGCGAACAAACCTACCCGGTGATGCACGCGGCCACCATCGTCCTGCCCGCCGACAGGGGTGACTACGGAAGCGGGGTGGTCGAGTTGCTCGGACCCGACGACGTCTTCGTGAGCCTCCTCGACTTCGGGCCCGAAGCCGCTTCTACCGCGCTGTTCGCCGCCTTGGGAGGAATCCCCGGACTGACGCCCGACGTTTTTCGATCGCGACAGCTTCAACGGACCATCCGGGGCCAAGCCGGTGCGCAGCGCTTCTTCCACTCGAAGGGCCGGGGGTTCTGCCTCTACTCGGTCATCGGCTCGCTATCGAACCGGGTTTCCCTCACCGCACGCGCCAACGAACTGATCGGCTCGCTCCGCATCGAACCGGTGGCTGGGGACTCATGACGACACCGAGCCTGGGCGTCTCGCGATGATCGACCCCGCCGTGACCGCACCATTCTTGGCGGCCACGGTGACCCTGGGCGGGGCCGGTGCGGCCAAGCTGCTGAAGCCGGAGGACACGGCCGGCGCTCTGAGGGCGGCCGGGTTGCCGCTCGGGCGCGGCGCGGTGCGAGTCGGGGCCGTGGCGGAGGTCGTGGTCGCGGCTGCCGCGGTCGTGTGGCCCGGGCCGTTGACCGGTTCTCTCGTAGCCGCTTCGTACGCCGCCTTTTCCGTGTTCGTCATCGTGGCGCTCCGCAAGGGCTGGCCCCTCGCCAGTTGCGGCTGCTTCGGCCGGCCCGATACGCGCCCGACGGCGGCGCACGCCGCCCTCGACGCCGCGGCTGCAGGCGGGGCCATCTGGTGGGCGATCACCGCACCGGCAACCATGGGCCCGGTGTTCAGCCACGCGCCCTGGGCCGGCGGACCGCTGGTGCTGGTCACGCTTCTGATAGCGGGGCTCGCCTATCTCATCTGGACCAACCCGATCGCGTCCGGAGCGCTCAAGTGAGCGTCGCTTCCGGACTAGGCGAGTTCCTTCTCACCCGTACCTCCCGGCGTGGCTTTCTGGCCAAGGCCACGGTCACGGCTACGGCGCTGACGGTCGCGCCGGTCGACCTCCTCGTCAGGCCCGGTACCGCTTACGCGGCCATATGCGAGTGCGCCCCGGGGACCGATTGCGACTGCTCGGATCTCTGCTGTGACGGATACACCCAGTTCTGCTGCACCATCAACGATGGGATCAACGCCTGTCCAATTGGAACCTTCGCCGGAGGTTGGTGGAAGGCGGACGGATCGATCTACTGCGCCGGGCCGCGGTACTACATCGACTGCATGGGTGAGTGCCACGGCTGCGGCTGCGGTGGCGGCATCTTCTGCCCGTCGTGTGACGAACTCGTATGTGAGTGCGCTCTTGGCGACTGCAACAACCGCCACGTCGGGTGTACCGAGTTTCGATATGGGCAGTGTCACATGGACATCACGTGTAGCGGACGGATCGCCTGCAGGGTGGTGTCCTGCACGCCGCCGTGGGTGCTCGATCCGAGCTGCACGACCGCATCCCAGACCGACGACAGCACCGCCAACCACTACGCGAGCTGCCAGGACGGCCCTACCACCTACCCCGCCCCCATCCCCATTACGACCATCGGCATTTACCGACCCGCCACCGACAGCTTCTTCCTCAGGAACTTCAACTCCACCGGACCCCACGACATCCTGGCCGTATACGGAACCACCGGCGACATACCCGTCGTAGGCGACTGGACCGGCGACGGCATCGACACCATCGGCATATACCGACCCTCCACCAGCACCTTCTACCTCAGAAACTCCAACAGCACCGGACCCCACGACATCCTCGCCGTATACGGAACCACCGGCGACATACCCGTCGTAGGCGACTGGACCGGCGACGGCGTCGACACCATCGGCATATACCGACCCTCGACTGACAGCTTCTTCCTCAGGAACTCCAACTCCACCGGACCCCACGACATCCTCGCCGTATACGGAACCACCGGCGACATACCCGTCGTAGGCAACTGGATACCAGCACCGAGCAGGGAGCCGAGCGGATGACCATCGACTGGATCGTCGTCGTCGGGGCCGCGACGGCAATAGCGGCCGCGGCCCGTTCGACCTGGTCGCCCTGTGGACTATCGATGCTCTCGTCGATCACGCCTTTCGGTGAACGCAGCCGGCGCCACCGATACGGCGCCACCGCATCGTGGTTCGTGCTCGGCGCCATCGCCGGCGGGCTGACGCTCGGCGCCGGCGCAGCCGTTATGGCCGCGGCCGCATCCGCGGTCGGGTTGTCCGCCCACGCCGCCGCGGCATCGGCCATCGCGGCGGTCATCGCCCTGGCCGCGGCCGGAGCCGACTCCGGTGCGTTCGGCCATTGGCTCCCGCTCGTGCGCCGGCAGGTGGACGACGCTTGGTTGTCCTCCTACCGCCCGTGGTTCTATGGCGCCGGGTTCGGTTGGCAGATCGGCGTCGGAGTCGCCACCTACATCATGACGGCGGCGGTGTTCCTGGTCGTCGCCCTCGCCGCGCTGACGGCCAACCCGCTCGATGCCATGGCCATCGGTGTCCTGTTCGGGCTGGCGCGAGGATTGACGGTCCTGCTGACCAGCCGGGTCCGATCTCCGGCGCAGCTGAGGTCATTGCACCGTCAGCTGGCCCGCATCGGACCGGCGGTGCGAGCAACCGTCATCGCCGTCGAAGTCCTGGTGGCCGTCGCCGCGCTAGCCGAGGCGTGGCCCTGGCTGGCGACTGCAGTTGGGGCAGCTTCCGCTCTGGTTGCCATCGGCTGGGCCCTGCGGGGCCGAGTCTGGCCGGCTGGTGTCACCGACGCGGTGGTCCCGCCCACGCGACTGGCCGAGCGCTGACGTGTCCCGACCCGGTCGAGCGCGGTCGACCCGGTCTGTCCGAGTCGCGGCTGCGTTTCTGTCGGCGGCGATCCTCGCAGCCTGCTCGACGAGCGCCCGCCACTCGATAGACACCGCAGGAGGAACGTCGCCGTCGACCGCGCCGCCTCCCTCGACGGCTCCACCATCCTCCTCGACGACGCAGTTGGTAGAGCCGACGGTTCCGGACTGTGGCGGCGGATCGTACGAGCCGGCCACGCTGCTGATCGTCTGCGGCGTCGGGACCACCATGGCGACCGGCGTCCACTGGACGTCTTGGGATACGACGGGAGCGACGGGAAGTGGCAACGTCCACCTTGTGACGAGCGCCCTGGCTGCGACTGCTCCCGCCCGCCTCTCGCTCAGCCAGGTGGTGGGCGGACCCACGGGACCCCAGTTCACGCTTCTGAAGGTCACGTGGACCGGAAGGTCACCGGACGGCCGGGCGACCGACACCTTCAGCTTGGCTGAAGCACCCTAGGCGTTGCCTCGGTAGACCCAACCTTCCCGGAGTTCCTGGATCACCCCCGGTAGGCTCACGGCCATGAAGATCGACGGGGGGATCGGAACCGAACTGAAGGGCGCCGCCGCGCAGGCTCAAAAAGCGGAGGCCGGCGGTTACGACGCGGTGTGGGCCGCCGAAACGTCGCACGACCCCTTTATGCCCTTGCTCCTCGCGGCCGAGCACACCGAACGGATCGGCCTGGGCACCGCCATCGCAGTGGCTTTCGCCCGCAATCCGATGACCGTGGCCGGTCTGGCGTGGGATCTCAACGGGTACGCCGAGGGCCGCTTCCTCTTAGGTCTCGGCAGCCAGATCAAGCCCCACATCGAGAAGCGGTTCTCGATGCCGTGGTCTCACCCGGCGGCCCGGATGCAGGAATTCATCTCGGCCATGCGGGCCATCTGGGACTGCTGGCAGAACGGGACCAAGCTCGACTTTCGGGGGGACTTCTACACCCACACCATCATGACCCCCTTCTTCAATCCAGGGTCCAACGACACGGGGCCGCCGAAAGTGTTCCTCGCGGCCGTGGGAGAAGGGATGACCCGGGTAGCGGGCGAGGTCGCCGACGGGATGCTGGTCCACGGGTTCACGACCGAGCGTTATCTCCGTGAAGTAAGCATGCCGACGATCGAGGCCGGCCTCAAGATCTCGGGGCGGACGAGGAAAGACTTCCAAGTGTCCTACCCGGCTTTCGTGGTCACGGGCGACACGGAAGAGGAAATAGTGGCCGCGTCGGAGGGGACCCGCAAACAGATCGCCTTCTACGCCTCCACTCCTAGCTACCGACCGGTCCTCGAGCTCCACGGCTGGGGCGACCTCCAGACGGAGCTCAACGTCCTGTCAAAGCGGGGCGAGTGGGACGAGATGGGCCGGCGGATCGAGGACGAGGTCCTCGAGACGTTCGCGGTGAGCGGGACGCCAGAAGAGATTCCCAGTCGACTACACCAGCGCTTCGGCGACCTGGTCGACCGGGTCAGCCTGTACATGCCATATCGAAGCGACTCCCACCACGACGTCGCCCCTCGGATAATGGCCGGCCTAAAGACGCTGTAACTGGCGACGCGGCCGACTACTACTCCTCTACGACCGCGACGCGGCGTCGGGTGCGTCGCCGCAGGGCGCCCCAAGCCCGGCCGAGGGCGCCGTCGAGCAGGCGGATGGATAGCCGAGCCCGTAAAGCGACCAGCTCCGAGCGAGCGTCCTCGAGGCAGGCCGCCGTCACGTCGAGCTCTCCCGTGACGCGAGCGAGAGTCGAGACCAGCTCCGAGCGTTCGGCGCTGAGGGCGCTGATCTCCACCTCGTGTCGTCGTACCTCAGTGGTGACCGACGCGGCGGCGCGCTCGGCCTGCACCCGTTCACGTTCCCGCAAGTGATCGCTGACGGATTCGCGAGCGAAGTCCGACGGCCGGCTTGGAGCTTCGCCCACACGCGAAACGGCCGCCTCCACCCGGACGACGAAGGCGCCCCAATCCACCTGCGCCTTAGCGCCCTCGACGGCCTCGGTTGCAAGCTTCTCCAACCGGTGCGGGTCGTCGAGCAGGACCCGAACCTCTCGGGTCATTTCTTCCAGGTCGTGCACCAAGACCACGCCTTCGCCGTGGTCCGCCCGGGTCGCGAACGGGTTGGTGTCCAACGACACAGGTATCGTCGCCACCCCTCGCGCTTCGCGGGAGATCCGGGACCTGCCTTCGATTCGAGATGGCCAGACCAGGATGCGCGCCGGACCGAGCGCCTCGCATAGCGAGTATGCGTGCGGAATGGCCGGAATCCGCTTAACCGTCACTCCGGCCAGGCCGTCGACTACGTCCCGGGCCGACCGGATCCATCGATTGTTGTCCACGACTGCGACATCGAAAGTCTTGCGCGGCGGCTCTGGGAATGGAACAGGGGTTCCCGACCCGAGCCACTCCACGCCGACCCCGGCGCGCCCGCCGGCCGCCGCTATACCCAGCGCGTTGGTCCACATGCCGAACCCGAAACTCTCGATGGCCTCGAAGGTCGCCGCGGTTCCGACCGATTCAATGGGGACGAGGAGGGGATCGCAAGGAGCCCACCCCGGCCGGAACGACCATCCAAACAGGCCAGGTGGTCCTAGGAGGAACAAGACCCACTTGGCGCTCGAGTTCTGCATGGTGGCGACGGTGTCGCGATCCACGGTCTCGGGGACCACGATCACGTCCTTCGGATCCGGCGGCCGGGGGTCCAAGCCGACCGTCGGCCCCGCCCCTGCAGCCGCGGTCAGGGTTCGGAGGATCGATTCGTTGATGGCCCCGCGGAGCTCGACGTCCATCCCCAGCGAGGCCGCCGCCACCGCGAGCTCGTACAAGGAACGTTCGCCGCCGCTTATGAACGCTCGCGTGTCTCCCACACGGGACTCGGGAAGTTCGAGATACCCCGCCGCCCCCGCGACGCTGCAGATCACGAGTCTCATGACCGCTAACGTAGTTGCGATCGAAACGGGACCGAGGTTATGAGAGTCGGGGTCATCGGGCTGGGCACGGTTGGCCGGGCCATGAGCCAGCAGTTCTCGCGGGCGGCGGAAATAGTCGGTTTCGACCCCGCCGTTTCCGATGGATACCCGACTGATGATCTCGCCAACTGTTCGTTCGCCATCGTGTGCGTCAACACCCCCATGAGCGCGGATGGATCCTGCGACACCTCCAACGTCGAAGAGGCCGTCCACCGCCTACCGGTCGACAGAGTCCTGATCAAGTCGACGGTGGCGCCCGGCACGACCGACCGACTGGCCGCCGAGACGGGAAAGCAGATCTGCTTCTCGCCCGAGTACATCGGCGAGACGGCCCACAGCCCCTGGGCCGGTGACTCCCACGGCGTCCCGTTCGTCATCATCGGCGGAGATCCCTCGGCCCGGATCTGGCTCATGGACCAGATGGCCCCGATCCTGGGACCCGACAAGGCCTATATGGGCTGCTCGGCGCTAGAGGCAGAGCTCATCAAGTACATGGAGAACTCGTTCCTGGCCACCAAGGTCACCTTCGTCAACGAGTTCTACGAGATCTGCCGAGCCTACGGCGCGGACTGGCACACGGTAAGGGAGGGTTGGCTCATGGACCCCCGGATCGGGCGGTCCCATTCGGCGGTCTTCCCCCACGACAGAGGCTTCGGCGGCAAGTGCCTCCCCAAGGACGTCAACGCGATCGTCAACGCTGCCACTCAGGTCGGATACCGCCCCCAACTGCTGGCCGAAGTGCTGGCTTCCAACGACCGCCTCAGACCACCAGGTTGACCAGCCCGGGAGGGCGGGCGATCACCCTTTTGACAGAGCGGCCGGCAATGGCCTTGACCACTTTGGGATCCGCCTGGACCAGGTCGATGGCGTCGCTTTCCCCTATTCCGGCGCCGACCTCTATCCGGGTGCACACCTTCCCGTTGAGCTGAACGACCATCGTCACCACGTCGACCTTCACTTGGGCCGGATCCGCGACCGGCCACGCCTGCGTGTGCACCGAGGGGGAACCGGGATGGCGGCGCTCCCACAGCTCGGCTGTGATGTGAGGGGCCATGGGCGCGAGCAGCAACAACAGCGAGTCGACTGCGAAATCGACGGACTCGCGCCTCGCCGCATCGGGAGATTGGATCCGGCGGTATACGGCGTTGACGAACTCCATGGCGGCGGCGACGGCCGTGTTGTACGACCAGCGGTCGAAGTCGGAGCTCACCCGGTCGATCAGGCGGTGCGTCTCCTTTTCCATCTCCAGGTCGGATTCGGTTGGTTCGCGCTCGACCAGCTCGACCCGGTCCACGGCCCGGATCCCCAACCGCCACAACCGTCCGAGGAAGCGGTGGCATCCCTCTATCATCTGGTCGGTCTGTTCGGCCCAGTCGAAGTCGTCAGCGGGTGGACCGACGAACAGATGAAACAGACGCAGAGCGTCCGCTCCGACCCCGTCGAAGTAGTGCTCCGGCGCGACCAGGTTGCCTCTCGACTTCGACATTTTCGAGCCGTCCATGGTGATCATGCCTTGGGTGAACAGCCGAACGAACGGCTCGCGAACATCGACCGGAGCCAGGCCGAGGTCGCCCAAGGCCCGCGTGTAGAAGCGGGCGTACAACAGGTGCAGGATGGCGTGCTCGATCCCGCCGATGTACTGGTCCACGGCCATCCAGCGGGTAGCCGCTTCCATGTCGATCGGTTCTGAGGTCGTCCACGGGTCGCAGAAGCGTTCGAAGTACCACGATGAATCCACGAAGGTGTCCATGGTGTCGGTCTCTCGCTCGGCCGGTCCCCCGCATTTGGGGCACGTCGTATAAAGGAAGCCGGCGTGGTAGCGCAGCGGCGACTCGCCCGTCGGACGGAACTCCACGTCGTCGGGGAGCAGCACGGGCAGCTGGTCCTCCGGCACCTTGACTATCCCGTCGATCGGGCAGTGAACGACTGGGATCGGGCAACCCCAATACCTCTGCCGCGACAGCAGCCAGTCGCGTAGGCGGTAGTTGACCTTGCGTTCTCCGATCCCCTGACTCTCGAGCCAGTCGATGGCTTTTGCCTTCGCTTGGGCCACAGGCAGGCCGTCCAGCCAGTCGCTGTTGACGGCCGGGCCGTCGCCTAGGTAAGGACCGTCAACCCAGTCGACCGGGGGCTCGACCGTGCGGATGATCGGAAGGTCGAAAGCCGTCGCGAAATCCCAGTCCCGTTGGTCCTGGCCCGGTACGGCCATGATGGCGCCCGTCCCGTAGGTGATGAGCACGTAGTCGGCCAGGAACACCGGAACCGGTTTGCCCGTGAAGGGGTTGATGGCGTGGGCCCCGGTAAAGACCCCTCGCCTTTCGAGAGGCGCTTCGCTCGACTGGCGCTCGATGTCGGACTCATGACGGACCCGCTCCACGAAGGCTTCTACTTCGAGCCGGCGGTCATCGGTGGTGATCCGGTCGACCAGAGGGTGCTCGGGCGCCAGGACGACGAACGTCATGCCGAAGGAGGTATCCGGCCGGGTCGTGAACACGCGAATGGCTTCCTCGTCGTCGCGCCCGTCGACGCGCAGTTCGAACTCGGCTCCTTCGGATCGGCCGATCCAGTTGCGCTGCATGGTCTTGACCCTCTCGGGCCAGTGCAAGCCGTCCAGCTCGTCGAGCAATACGTCGGCATAATCTGTGATGCGGAAGAACCACTGCTCGAGGTCGCGCTTGACGACCACGTCGCCGCTTCTCTCACAAGTGCCATCGGCTAGGACCTGCTCGTTGGCGAGGACGGTCTGGCAACCGGGGCACCAGTTGACGGGAGCGTTCTTGCGATAGGCCAGTCCGGCGTCGAGGAACTTTTGAAAAATGAGCTGGTTCCAGCGCATGTACAGCGGATCGTGACTGCGGATCTCCCGCCGCCAGTCGTAGCTGGCCCCGAGGCGCTTGAGGCTGGACTTGAGCTCCTCGATGCGGGCCTCGGTGTACAGCCTCGGATGGGTTCCCGTCTTGATCGCCGCGTTCTCTGCCGGTAACCCGAAGCTGTCGAAGCCGATCGGGCTCAGGACGGCATAGCCCTGCATGGTCCGCTGCCGCACCAGTAGGTCACCGAAGGTGTAGTTGCGAATGTGGCCCTGGTGGGCCGGGCCGCTCGGGTAGGGATACATGCAGAGCACGTAGTAGGACGGGCGAGGGTCGTCGTTGTCGACCTGGTAGGCGCCCTGCTGCTCCCAGCGCTGCTGCCATTTGGTCTCGACAGCCTGGGCGTCGTAGTGCTCTGCCATGGGGCTACAGGGTACTGGCGGCCAGGCCGACCCTCAGAGGGTTAACGACGCCGGTGAAAACCCGGCCCCTCATCCATCGTCGAGGGCCCGACGTTGCCGTCCAGCCAGGACGTGAGGGGCGCCGCACCGCGCCACACGTCGACGACGCGCGTCTTGGCTCCGGCCGTTCCCAACCACGCCGCCGCCGGCCACATCTTGCTCGCGATCAGCCCCTTGTTGCGGAGAAGGTCGATGCGCGGGTGATCCTTTGGGTAGCCCTTGGGCGCGGTCTTCAACGGGTCGGTTCCGCGGACGTCGATCTTCGCCTTACCGACCGCGGCGATCACGCCCTCCAAGCCCGGGCCGGTCCGCTCGCTTGCGACGGCCGAGCGATACCTTTCGAGCTGATCGGGGGCCAGGTGGTACATCCCGGCCCCAGCCATGAGCCCTTCGGCAGAAAGCTGGACGTAGCCGGCCCCAACCGTCGCTGCGATGGCCGTTTTGTACGGCTCCTTGTTGGCGCTGAACCGTACATCTCTGTTGGGCCGGAACAGGCGCGTGTCCCCGAACTCGTCGGTCAGCTCGGCCAGGAGGGCGACCATCGGAGCCTTGACGTCGAGCTCGTAGACGGCCTTGTTGTCATTCCAGTAGGACTTGGAGTTGTCGGCTTCGAGCCCCTCGTAGAACTCGAGCGCCGTCGCCGGCCACCCTCGAAACGCCACACCCAGACTGTAACTGCGAGTCACTGGGCTCGCTTTCGGGGCCGGTTCCTGGTGCTAGGCTCAACCCGCCTTCTGGGGGCGTAGCTCAGTTGGTAGAGCGCTTGCATGGCATGCAAGAGGTTCGTGGGTTCGATTCCCATCGCCTCCACCAAAAACCGCAGGTCAGTCGGTTAAGGCTCCCTGTTGACAACGGTTGACAAACCCGAATGTCGACAGAATGTCAACGGAAGGTCCTAGGTGGCCGGTTTCGACATCACCACCCTCATGACATCACCACCCTCATAGAGTCTGCTCCTCCCGCGGCCCGGTGCCCCCAATGCCTCGGGCTATGTGCTGAGTATTACGGCGCGCGGCGTGTCAGGTTTTCGTGTCCGGTCTGCGGCGCCGAGTTCCACCCGCCCGAGTCCCCGATAGTCTCGAACCCGACAGGCGACCAGTCCTTCGATGACCCGCTAGCTGGTCTTAGCGGTTCGTCGTTCTCGACGACGTACTCGAATATTTATGGGTATGTGTTCAACACCTCCCCGGTTTACGAGTCGACCTAGGCGAGAACGCGCTCTCACATGCCACCGCTCTCGCGCGACTAGCAGCAGAACTGCGTGCGTCATGGAAATCGTCGAGGTCGTGACCGACGTTCGGCGGGTTTCCGAGTTCAACAACGGCTACTTCGCCCCCACGTGGGCGAGGCTCAACACGCCCGCCACTCGGCAGAGCCTCAATAGTGGCTGGCTTATGCTCTCACGAGACGACTCCGACCATCCGGCACAACAACACGCAAGGCTACAGAGCGCCTCAGAGACGCTCGAAGACGAGTCCTAGCCCAATAGAGCAGCCGACAGAGCGGCTCCAGCCTGCTCCCCATCCCAGGGCTGAGGTGCGCGTAGGTGGCGAGCCTGACCTTCAGGTCATGGCCGAGCAGGTCTGCGACGACCTTGACCGGACGCCGGAGGCGAGCATGAGCGACGCCGCCGTCTGGCGCGTGTCGTGGAGCCGAATGCGGCGCAGCTTGTTCGCCCTGACGAGGTCGTCGAACCGCTCCGAAACAGTGTCGGGGTAGAGCGGTCGACCGAGCTCGTCGGCGACCAGCCAGCCGCCATCCTCAAACGCCGGGCCAGCAGCGAGCTTCTCCGCTGCCTGTACAGCCTTGTGGCGACGCAGGACCGTTACAACGGCGGGGTCGAGAGGAACCGCTCCGGCGGCCCGCGGCGGTCTGAGGGAGGCTCTCGACCGGCTTGCCATCGACTACGCAGGTAAGTGCGGCCTGACCACCACGTCCTCGCCGCGCTGGAACGCAGCCAGGCGCGGGGTTGCTCCAGAAGACGAGCGCGCAATCAGGCGTAGCGCGCTCCTCTCGCTGTTCTGCCGGGCTGTGGCCAGGCGCGGCTGACACCCGGTGGCATTCACATGAACGGTCGATTGCCGCCCGAACTGAAGCCAGATTGATCCGCGCATGTCCTCTGCAACCGCGTTGTGCCGCCCACGAGCGAAGAGGGACGGGTACGTGCGCACAGGCCCTCGCCACGGACGGTGACGAGGATGTTGTCGGGCACCAAACTCGGCCGACTCGCCCATATTGCCGACTATGGCTCGGCCCGAAGTCCGCCAAGGAGACGGTGACCGAGCGCGAGATAGAGTGATCTGTAGTTCCTGCCCGGGGGCACGTTCGCCCTTGCCCCTGGCTGGGTGGTCAGGTGAGGGTGAAGGTGGTCTTTACCTTGATGAGCGAGGTCAGTCCTTNNAGTCCTTTGGCCAGGATCTTGTGAGCGGCGTGGGCGCCTGCTGTGGCAGTTGGGGGGATCGTGCCCGAACAGGTGTAGGACGTGTTCGAGCCTGCCGTGGCAGAGCAGATGGTCACCGATTTCGGTGAGGCGAGGCCGGTCTTATAGATGATCTTCACGGTCTCGCCGGGGTTGAACCCTTGGCCCGAGACGGTCACCGACTTTCCGGCGTGGCTCGAGGTTGGTGACACGCTCAACGAGGCTGGGATTATCACCGACACCGTGTCGGTCTCAATGTCGGTGACAAAGATAGTGTCGGTGTTCTCGTCGACCGC
>PMHU01000290.1 GCA_003156795.1 Acidimicrobiaceae bacterium | reverse complement strand
GGGCCCCCCCGGCCCGGGCCATCTCCTCCAGATATACCAGCTGCTCGGTCGGGGACGCGTTGCGACCACCGAGCTCCGCCGGCCAGCCCGGCACGAGCCACCCGGCGTCGAACATGCGCCGGGTCCACCGCCTGGCCCATCCTGGGGCGTGGCCGGAAGAGAGCGCCGGATCGGCTTTCATCTCGGCTTCGGAAGGGCGGTTGTCGGCCAGCCAGGCTGCGAACTCCCGCCGAAACTCCTCCACCGGTTCGTCGAAGCTGAGCCTCACGCCGCCAACCCCAGCAGACGCGCCACAGACGCCCGGTGCGTGAGAGACGAGCCGAACAGGAAGTCCGTCGACTTGGCCCGCTTCAAGTAGAGGTGCAGATCGTGCTCCCACGTGAACCCGATCCCGCCGTGCATCTGCAGACCTTCCTGCACGACCGCGCGCTGGCATTCGCCGGCCCCGACCTTGGCCATGGATGCAGAAATCTCGCGACGGTCGTCCTCTTCGGAGATGGTCAGGGCCGCCAAGTAGGACAGCGACCTGGCTCGCTCGACGGCCAGATACATGTCCACCAACCGATGCTTCAAAGCTTGGAACGACCCGATCGGACGCCCATATTGCTCGCGGTCCTTTGCATATTGAAGGGTCCTATCGAAAATGGCCCCGCACGTTCCGATGCCGCTAGCAGCCATCGCAGCGGTCCCCTCTTGCACGGCGCGGGCGACGGCCCGCGAGGCCCGCGGGTCGCCCGGCTCGATCAGAACCCGCTCGGGCGGGACCTCGAGGCCGTCGAGATCCAGCTCGGCGAGCGGCTGCGACGGGTCTGACACTCGGAGCGCACGGGCCGGCACCGAGGGCCCCGGCAGGACGAACACCCCGAGTCCATCGGTTCCGGCCGTGCCCTCGGCTCGAGCCACGACCGCGATCTCGTCGGCCGTCGTCCCGTCCAGGACGTAGGACTTGCGGCCCGCGAGCGCCCAGCCGCGACCCGCCGGCCGGGCCGTGGCCGTCACCGCTTCCGGCTCCCATCGCCCCGACGCCTCAGCCATGGCCAACGTGCCGGTGGACCCGCCTTCGGCCACCGATTGCAGCAACTTTCCAGCTTGCTCGGAGGGGCCCGCCTCCCGGACCATCGGCGCGAACTGTGTGAGGGTGGCGATGAACGGGCTGGGGGCGACCGCCCGCCCGACTTCCTCGACCACCAATGTCAGCTCGACGAACCCAAGTCCCATGCCGCCGAAGCGCTCCGGGACGGTGAGGGCAGGCCAGTCGAGCCGGACCATTTCCTGCCACAACTCGCTCGAGCGAGGGTCCAGTTGACCGGGCTCGGCGTCGAACGAACGCCGCACGACCGCCGGCGGGCAGGCCTGCAGCAGAAACGTGCGGGCACCATCGCGCAGCTCTTCCTGCTCCTGGGTCAGCTCGAAGTCCACCTCCGGCTAGCAGCCGGGCAGGGCGCGCTGCTTGCGCCGGTCGACTTCGCTGACCAGGCGGTCGGTGACCTCGTCGGGCGAGCCCGTGCCTTCGAGCGTGGCGAGCAGACCTCGGGCCTCGAACCACTCGATCAGCGGCGCCGTCTCGCGCTCGTAGAGCTCGAGACGGCGGCGAATGGCCGATTCGGTGTCGTCGTCGCGCTGGACGACCTCGCCACCGCACACGTCGCATATACCCCGGACTCGCGGTGGGTTGTCGCCGACGCTGTAGTTGGCGCCGCAATCCGAGCAGACCCGGCGGCTGGCGAGGCGGCGCAGCACCGAGCTGGTGTCGATCTCGATGTTGATCACCAAGTCCACCCCGGTGGGCTGCAGGAGCTGCATCAGGTCCTCGGCCTGAGGAACGGTGCGCGGGAAGCCGTCGAGGATGAAGCCGCGATGGGTGGTGTCATCCCTGGTCAGCCGTTCGCGGACCATGCCTATCACGATCTCGTCAGGAACCAGTTCCCCCGCGTCTAGGAACTTGCGGGCCTTGTGGCCGAACTCGGAGCCGGAGCGAACTGCGGCGCGGAATGTGTCGCCGGTGGACACGTGCGGCACCACGTAGTGGCGCGAAAGCCTGACCGCTTGGGTGCCCTTGCCCGCTCCCTGCTTGCCGAGAATGACAATTCGGGCGCCGGGGTTCACCTATCCGATCTCCGCCGGGCGGTGGGCACCTACTTGAGGAAGCCCTCGTAGTTACGGAGCATCAGCTGACTGTCTACCTGCTTCATTGTTTCGAGGGCCACCCCGACCGAAATGAGCAAGCTGGTCCCCGCGAAGGGATAGTTCTGGATGTTCCACAACGACAGCATGATCGCGGGTATGAGGGCGATGGTCGCCAGCCACAAAGCGCCAGGAAGGGTTACCCGGTTGAGGATGTTCTGCAAGTGGCGTTCGGTGTGGGGTCCAGGTCGGATACCCGGGATGTAGCCACCCTGCTTTCGAATCACGTCCGCCTGCTGGTGCGGGTCGAAGGTGACCGCGGCGTAGAAGTAGGCGAACCCGACGATCAGCAACCCGTACATGGCGATGTACCACAAGTTGTTCGGCTGAGCCAGGTGCACGCTTATCCACTCCTGGACCTGCTTCCAGAAGCCGTGGCTGGGCAGGACGTTGGATATCAGGATCGGGAAGTACAGCACCGAACTGGCGAAGATGATCGGGACCACTCCCCCCGTATTCACCTTCATCGGGATGTAAGTGCTCTGGCCTCCGTACATCCGCCGGCCGACGACCCGTTTGGCAAACGTAACCGGTATCCGCCTCTGGCCCTGTTCGACGAAGACGATGGCGACCAGCAGAGCCAGTGACAAGGCGATGATGATGGCGAACTTGACGAGACCGGCCTCTTCCTTGACCGCCGCTCCGCCGGAAGGCATGGTCGACACCACGTTGGTGAAGATCAGGACGGACATGCCCTGGCCGACCCCGCGCTGCGTGATGATCTCGCCGAGCCACATGACCACGACGGTGCCGGCCGTCATGGTGAGGACGATGAGCAGGATGCGCGGGATCGTAAACTTGGGGATCAGGTCGATGTTGAGCCCCGACCCGTTGCCGAGCAGGCCGCCGCCGCCGTTGTGGAACAAGTAGGCCAGGCCGGTCGACTGCATGACCGCCAACGCGATCGTGAGGTACCGGGTCACCTGGGTGAGCTTCTTCTGCCCGACGGCGCCCTCTTCGCGCCACTGCTCGAACTTGGGGATCACCACGATCAGAAGCTGGATGATGATCGAGCTGGTGATGTACGGCATGATCCCGAGGCCGAACACTGCGAACTTGGTGAGGGCCCCACCGGAAAACAAGTTCAGAAGGGCGAGCGCACCGCCCTTGCTCGAGGACGCCACGAGTGATTGGACGGCGCTGAAGTCGATGCCCGGGCACGGGATGTTCGCCCCGACCCGGTAGATCGTGATGATGAGCAGCGTGAACAGGACCTTGTTGCGCAGGTCGGGGACCCGAAACATGTTCGCCAAGTTGGTGAAAGTGCTGCGCATCCGATCCTCTCTCCTACCCGGGAAAACCCCTGCAGGCTACCTGTCCTGAGGCGGAGCGGCCCGTCGCCGCCCCGGTGATTCTTAGCGGTTCGTGAGCGCGTTGCCCTTGGCGGGCGGCCGTCCGTGACCGAACGGGAGCGGAATGATCGCTACCTGACCGCCGGCGGCCTCGATCGCGGCCACGGCCGAGCGAGAGAATGCGTGGGCCGACACGTCGAGCTTCCGGGTCAGGTCGCCCCGGCCGAGCACCTTGATCAGGCCGTGCTTGTGCACGAGGCCCCTGGAACGAAGGGTCTCGGGGCTGACCACGTCGCCTTCAAAGATTTCCAGCGTATCCAGGTTGATCACGTTGTACTCCACCCGGAACGGGTTCTTGAACCCCTTGAGCTTGGGGATCCGCTGCTTCAAGGGAAGCTGGCCGCCTTCGAAGCCGGGCTTGATGTTGTCGCGGGCCCCCTGGCCCTTGGTACCGCGGCCGGCGGTCTTGCCGCCCTTGCCGGCGATGCCGCGTCCGACCCGCCGGCGGGGCCGGGTCGAACCCGGGGCCGGCTTCAGATCGTGGACTTTCATCGAGCCTCCTCTTGGTCGACCCTGATCAGATGGGGGACGCGGGCGATCATGCCCCGGATCTCCGGCCGATCAGGCAGGGTGTTGCTGGTACCGATCCCGTGCAGACCCAAGGCCCGCAGAGTGCCGCGATGCTTCGGCTTGGTCCCGA
Source organism: Acidimicrobiaceae bacterium (assembly GCA_003156795.1). Lineage (GTDB taxonomy): Bacteria > Actinomycetota > Acidimicrobiia > Acidimicrobiales > Palsa-688 > PALSA-688. The sequence goes on along the minus strand of PMHU01000290.1, from coordinate 4,796 downwards.
TACCCGACTTCACCTGGGTGACCGTGAGAGACGGGCCGGCCGCAGCGGGGGTCACCCGACCAGGCGACATCAGGCCACCTCATCGGGGATGTGCGGACCGCGCTGGGTGTCGCGATAAGCGCGCCAGACACCGGCGGGAACGACTTCTTCTGGGGACTTCCCGCGCAGGCGCGCCACTTCGTCGGGCCGCTTGAGCCCCCGCAAGCCAGCAACTGTGGCCTGGGCCACGTTGATGCTGTTGGAGGACCCGAGGGACTTGGCCAGGATGTCGCGGATACCGGCCATCTCGAGGATGGCGCGGGCGGCCCCACCAGCGATGACGCCGGTACCGGGGGCGGCCGGCTTGAGAAGCACCCGGCCTGCGCCGGCTTCGCCGAGGATCGGATGGGTGATGGTCGTTCCCGCCAGGGGCACGGTGAAGAGGTTCTTCTTGGCCTCCTCGATGCCCTTCTGGACGGCGAGGCCGGCTTCCTTGGCCTTGCCGTAGCCCAGCCCGACGGTGCCTTGGCCGTCGCCGATGACCATTAGGGCGGCAAAGGAGAATCGGCGACCGCCCTTGACGACCTTGGCGACGCGGTTGACTTTGATGGTCCGGTCTTCGAATTGCTGTTCAGCCATTTGTCCTAAAACTCCAGTCCGGCCTCGCGGGCCGCATCAGCGACGGCGGCCACCCGGCCGTGATACAGGAAACCGCCTCGGTCGAAGACCACTCGGCTCACGCCTGCGGCCTTGGCCCGTTCTGCGACCATACGACCCACGGTCGTGGCGGCGGCCTTGTTGGCGGTGCCGCCCGTCTGGCGCAGGTCCTTCTCGACGGTCGACGCGGACGCGAGCGTGCGCCCGGCGCGATCGTCGATCACTTGTGCGGAAATGTGCTTGTTGGACCGAAAAACGGCCAGGCGGGGACGCTCGGCGGTACCGGCCACCTTCTTGCGGACCCGGTAGTGACGACGGGCCCTCGCGGTCTGCTTGTCTTTGCTGGATGTGCTCATGGCGTCGTTGTCTGGCTCACTGTTGTCTGGCTCACTTCGCCGCTTTGCCGGCCTTGCGGATTACCCGCTCGCCGGCGTAACGGACACCCTTGCCCTTGTAGGGCTCGGGCTTGCGGATCTTGCGTATGTTGGCGGCCACCTGGCCGACGAGTTCCTTGTCGATGCCCAAGACACTGATCCGAGTCGGCTGGGGCACTTCAAAGGTGACTCCGGCGGGCGCGTCCACGAAGACGGGGTGGCTGAAACCGAGGGCCAACTCGAGCTGACCCGGGCCCTTGGCTATAGCTCGGTAGCCGACGCCGACAATTTCGAGGTCCTTGCTGAACCCGTTGGTGACGCCGACGACCATGTTGTTGACCAGGGAGCGGGTCAAGCCGTGTAGAGCCCGGTTCTGGCGCTCGTCGTCAGGACGCTCCACGAACAGGGTGGAGTCCTCCTGGCGGACAGTGATGGCGCCGGGAACGGAGCGAGCCAGAGTGCCCCGCGGCCCTTTGACGGTCACCTGCCGGTCGGCGATTTTGACTTCGACGCCAGACGGCACCGCGATTGGGGCGCGTCCAATTCGAGACATGGGTTTACCTCACTCTCCTGCCACTACCACACGAAACAGAGGATCTCGCCGCCGACGCGGCGCTGGCGGGCTTCCCGGTCGGTCATGAGCCCCTGGCTGGTAGATAGGACCGCGACTCCCAGACCTCCAAGTACCCGCGGCAGCTTGTCGGCCGCCGTGTACACGCGCAGGCCGGGCTTGGAAATGCGCCGCACGCCAGAGATGGTCCGGCTGCGGTCCTTGGTGTACTTCATCGTGATCTCGAGCGTGCGCCCCGGCCGCTCGGTTGCCTCAGAGACGTCGAAGCCCTCGATGTAGCCCTCCTTGACCAGCACGGCCGCCAAGGATTCCTTGAGCTTCGACGACGGCATGCGGACCGTGTCGTGCATCGCCACGTTGGCGTTGCGGATGCGGGTGAGCATGTCCGCGATCGGATCGGTCATCGTCATTTCGCCACCCCCTACCAGCTCGCCTTGGTCACGCCCGGCACCTCGCCGGCGTGAACCAGCTCGCGGAGGCAGATGCGGCACATACCGAACTTGCGGAACACCGAGTGAGGCCGGCCGCAACGACGGCACCGAGTGTAAGCCCGGACCTTGAACTTGGGCTTGCGCTGTGACTTGATGATTAGCGCCTTCTTGGCCATCTCTAGTTGCCTTCCTTACGGAACGGGAAGCCGAACGCGTCGAGGAGGGCTCGACCCTCCGCGTTGTTGCGAGCCGTGGTCACGATCGTGATGTCCATGCCCCGGGGGGCGTCGATCTTGTCGTAGTCGATCTCCGGGAAGATCAGCTGCTCGGTCACCCCGAACGTGTAGTTGCCCCGCCCGTCGAAACCCTTCGGCGGTAGGCCGCGGAAGTCCCGGATGCGGGGGATGGCCAGGCTGATCAGCCGGTCGAGGAACTCCCACATTCGGTCGCCACGGAGGGTGACCTTGGCTCCGATGGGGTTGTTCTCCCGCAGCTTGAACCCGGCGATCGACTTCTTGGCTTTGGTGACCAGCGGCTTCTGGCCGGCGATGGCGGTCAGATCCTTGACCGCGCCTTCCAGAAGGGACGGCTGCTGGGTGGCCTTGCCGACGCCCATGTTGATGACGATCTTTTCCAGCCGAGGGACCATCATCACGTTGGCCAACCCGAGCTGGTCCTTGAGCTGAGTACGAAGCTCGGAGTCGTAGCGGGTCTTGAGGCGCGGGCGCTCGACGGTCGAAGTAGATGCCATCAGAGTTCCCTCCCGCAACGCTTGCAAACTCGCACCTTCGTGCCGTCCTCCTTGATTCGATAGCCCACCCTCACGGCGCCGTCCTTGGAGCAGACGAGCGCCACGGCGGAAGCCTGAACGGGCATGTCCTTGTCGATGATGCCGCCCTTTACCCGAGCCTTCGCTTGACGCTGGTGCTTCTTGGCGACGTTGACGCCCTCGACGATCACCTTGTCGTCCTTGGGCAGAACCCTCATGATCACGCCGCGCTTGGTCCGGTCCTTGCCGGACAGGATCTCCACCTGGTCACCCTTACGTAGCTTCATTTAGAGCACCTCCGGGGCCAGCGAGATGATCCGCATAAAACGCTTGTCGCGAAGCTCCCGACCGACGGGGCCGAAGATGCGGGTCCCGCGTGGTTGCTGCTGATCGTTGATGAGCACTGCCGCGTTCTCGTCGAAGCGGATGTAGCTCCCGTCGGGGCGCCGCTTCTCTTTCTTGGTACGAACGACGACACACTTCACAACTTCGCCCTTCTTGACGTTGGCTCCGGGGATGGCATCTTTGACGGTGGCGACGAAGACGTCCCCGATCGAGGCGTAGCGGCGTTTCGAGCCGCCGAGCACTTTGATGCAGAGGACTTCCTTGGCCCCCGAGTTATCGGCGACGCGCAGCCGGCTTTCCTGTTGGATCATCTCGTTTCCTACTTCGCCCGCTCGAGGACTTCGAGTACCCGCCACCGCTTGAGCTTCGACATCGGTCGCGTCTCCGCGATGCGCACTCGGTCGCCGACGCGCAGATCGTTGTCCGCGTCGTGGGCGTAAAACCGCTTGGTGCGTTGCACCGTCTTGGCGTAGCGGGGATGGCGGACCCGTTCGATGACGCCCACCACGGCGGTCTTGTCCATCTTCACCGACACCACCAGGCCCTCGCGAACCTTGCGGCGGTTCGGGCGGGCGGCGTCGTTTATTTCGGATGTGATCTCGTCGGCCATCAGCTATTCACCTCTGCCGCTTCGGCGGCTGCGATTTCCCGCTCGCGCAGCAACGTGGCCACGCGCGCTATTTCCCTACGAACTTCACCCAGGCGGCTGGAGTTGTCCTGCTTGCCGGTGGCGAGCTGGAACCGCAGGTTGAACAGCTCGTGCTTCGACTCCACCAGCTTCGTCTCCAGCTCGTCGTCGGTCAGCTCACGCAAGTCTTTGGTCTTGGTCATCCGACCTCGACCTCCTCCTGGTGGGCGCGCACGACCACGCGAGCCCTGATCGGCAACTTCTGAATGGCCCTCTCCAGAGCGGAGCGACCCAGGGCCTCGTTGACCCCACCGAGCTCGAACAAGATGCGGCCCGGCTTGACGACGGCGACCCAGAACTCCGGGTTGCCCTTGCCGGAACCCATCCTGGTCTCGGCCGGTTTGTTGGTGACCGGCTTGTCGGGGAACACCCGGATCCAAACCTTCCCGCCGCGCTTGACGTGGCGGGTCATGGCGATACGAGCGGCTTCGATCTGGCGGGCCGTGATCCAGCCCGGCTCGAGAGCCTGGATGCCGTACTCACCGAAGTTGACGGTGGTGCCACCCTTGGCCTGACCGGACAGTCGGCCGCGCTGCTGTTTGCGGTGCTTGACCTTGCGAGGCATCAGCATCTTCTAGACGTCCTTAGGAAAATGGGGAGTCTCGTGATGGTCGCCCCGGGTGCGACGCTCGATGTCCTCTTCCTCAGCCAGGAGGCGCTCGAGTTCGGGGTCGACCTCAACGATCGGACGGTCTTCGTCGACGGGAGCGTCGGGAGCGTCGGGGGCTTCGGGGATCGGCATGGGGCCGGTCGTGGAGCCGGGCTCGCCTAGCTCGGCGCGACGCCTGCCGCCACCAGCAGTGACGACCCGGCGGGGCCGGCTCTGACCCGAGGTTTCGCCGACGGCCATGGCCGCCTCGCGGCTGATCTTGTCCTCGGTCGACGTCTTGTAGGGGAGGATGTCGCCCTTGTAGATCCACACCTTCACGCCGACCCGGCCCGACGTGGTGCGCGCCTCGCGGAAGCCGTAGTCGATGTCGGC
>PMHU01000108.1 GCA_003156795.1 Acidimicrobiaceae bacterium | reverse complement strand
GGCAAGCCGATCAAGGCCATCGCCGCCATCCGAAAGGTCCCGGCCGCGGTCGTCGCCGACGAGGTAGAGGAACTGTTCGTCCAGCTGGCCGACGGAGTGTCGGCGGGCCGGGAAGGGGCGTTGCGCCGTCTGCGGATGTTGCACCAGGCCATCGTCGACCGGGAAGAGCAAGGCGAGACCCTGTCACGTCTCCTTCCGGGCGGTCTGGCCGAAAAGCTACGCCGGGACGGGCGGCGAATCGGCGAGACCGAGCGGTTGATCGTAACCGTCCTGATGAGCGACATCCGGTCCTATTCGACCATCGCCGAGCATGCTGACCCGAGCCAGCTGGCCGGCCAGCTCAACGTCCACCGCGCCGCCATGAGCAGCGCCATCGTGGGCGAGGGCGGGACCGTGATGCAGTTCGTTGGCGATGCGGTCATGGCTGTATTCGGGGCGCCCTTCCCCCAGGAAGATCACGCCGACCGGGCGGTGGCCGCGGCGCGGGCCATGCACGCCCAACAAGGCGACATCAACCAGAAGTGGGAGGCCGAAGGGCTGCCGCCTTTCGGTATCGGCCTCGGGTTGTCGACCGGTGATACGGCCGCCGCTTTACTCGGCTCGGAGGAGAGAATGGAATACACGGTGGTGGGCGACACCGTGAACCTGGCCCAGCGTTTACAGCAGTTGGCCGACCCCGGCGAAACTGTTCTCTCCGAAGCTACGAACAAAGCACTTACCTCGGCGGTGGCGGTCACTGCCTTGCCGGCACAGCTCGTCAAGGGGCGGGACACGCCGGTACTGGCCTTCAAGATGGGAGTCATGACATGACTGACGCGCCGGGTTCTCTGGCGGATCGCGCCTCGACTGCGCTCGAAACCCGCGGGCTACGCAAGACCTTCGAGGCCGAGAACGCGCCGGTTCGGGCCCTGCGCGGCGTCGATCTAACCGTCCCCGAAGGCCAGTTCGTGGCGATCATGGGACCGTCGGGCTGCGGAAAGTCGACCCTTCTCAACCTGGTGGCCGGCCTCGACGTCGCCGATGAGGGGACCATCACAGTCGGAGGAGAGCAGGTGACCGGATGCAGCGAGGACGACTTGTCCCGGCTGCGGCGCCATCACATAGGCATCGTCTTCCAGTTCTTCAACTTGCTGGAGGGGATGACGGTGCTCGAGAACGTGGCCCTGCCGGCGGTCATAGCCGGGCGAAAGCGGGGCTCGGCCGAGTCGCGGGCCCGGGACCTGCTCGACCTGCTGGGAATAGCCGACAAGGCCACCGCCGCGCCCGGTACGTTGTCCGGCGGCCAGCGCCAGCGTCTGGCTATCGCTCGGGCCTTGGCCAACGAGCCCACCCTCCTCCTAGCTGACGAGCCCACGGGAGCGCTCGACACCGACGGCGGTCACGAGATCATCGAGTTGCTGTCCCGCCTCCACGCGGGAGGCCAGACGATCGTCATGGTGACCCACAACGCCGAGATCGCGGCGGGAGCGGAGCGGGTGGTGCGCATGCGCGATGGGCGCGTCGTCGACTCGGCCGGGGAACAGCAGCCCGATCCCGTCTCTGGCGCCGGCGCCATCCCCGGCCGGGTCGTCCAATAGTCGTCGGCTGGATGAGGATGCAGACTGCTCTTACGAATCCTCAGCTTTCACCGATGACCCCGGCACCGCCATCCGCCCCGGCTGCGGTCCGCACCTTGATCCGCCGTCTGGGCGGTGGGGCCCTCGTGGTGGCGACCGGCGCTGCGGTGGCGGTGGCCCTGGATGCCCACACCAAGGCCGGGCTGCCCGCGATTTCTGCTGTGGGGCTGATCGTGGCCGTGGTGTGGGCCGTTGCCGGGTTTCTGACGTGGGACGGTACTGCGATCCCCGTCGTCTCCCTGGGGGCGCTGGTCGGCGCCGCGGCTTTGGCCGCGTCTCGACTAGGCCAAAACGGGCACCGGGCCGGGTCGGTCTCGGTCGGCGTGCTCGCGGTCATCCTGCTGGCCCTGTGGTTTCACTGGCTGCTGGCGTTGCCCACTGGCCGCCTGGTCGGACGGGGCCGGCGACTAGTCGCCGAGCTCATCTACGCCGGGGCCGCCGCGGCCGGCACGGCTTTGGCTCTGGCTGATCGGCCGCTCGCGGAGCCGGCCGGCCTGGCGGTATGGGCGGGACTGACCATCGCGTCGCTTCCTGCCATCAGGAGGAGCTACTCGAGATGCGCAAGCCGAGAACGCGAGATGTTTCGCTGGCTCGGTGCCGGCGTTGTCGTGGCCGCTGACTTGGCCGTCGTCATCGCAGTGCTCCACGCCCTGGTCGGATGGCCGGCCGCCATCGGGCCAGCGGCTGCCGGAACGGCCGTGTTGGTGGCCGCGTCGATGGTCGCTGGGACCTCGGCCCGGTTGGCTACCTACGGGGGGCGGGTCCTGGTCAAGGTGATGTCGATCGCCGGGTTCACGATCATCATGTCGGCTGTCTACCTGGTGGTCGTGCTCGGATTGGGCAAAGCTCCCACCGGTTCGGCCGACCGAGAAGCCCTGGGGTTGTCGATGGTGGCCGCGTCGATCGCGGCGGTGGCCTACGTTCCGGCCCGGCAGCGACTTCTCTTGTCGGCTACCCGGATGGTGTACGGGGCCCGCCAGGCGCCCGATGAGGTGGTGAGGACATTCGGTAGCCGCCTGACCCGGGCCATACCCATGGACGAGTTGTTGCTTCAGCTGGCCGAATCGCTGACCAAGACCATGGGCCTCAATTCGGCGGAGGTCTACACCGGATCGGGCGAGGTGCTGGAACGGGCCGCGGCGGTTCCCGATACCGGACCGCGTTCGATCGTCATCTCGGAGCGGGAGCGCCCAGTGGTGACGAGGGCCCGCGTGTCGGGAAACGCGGGGGTGTCGGTGTGGTTGCCGTCGTTGCTCGATGGACGGGGGGACAACCAGGTCCGGGTGGCGCCCATCCGCAACACCGGAGAGCTGCTCGGCCTCCTTGTGGTGGAGCGTCCTGCTACTGCCGATCCGTTCTCCGAGGACGACGATCAGGTCTTGGCCGATCTCGCCAGAGAAGTCGGCCTGGCGTTCCACAACGTCCAGCTCGACTCCGCCCTGCAAACCACCCTTGCCGAGCTAAGGGCCCAGGCCGTGGAGCTGCGAGAGTCGCGGGCGCGCATAGTGGCTTCCGGAGACGCCGAGCGTCGCCGGGTCGAACGCAACCTTCACGACGGGGCCCAGCAGAACCTGGTGGCGCTCGCGGTCAGCTTGCGGCTGGCTCGCGATCTCCTACCGACGGATCCGACCGCCACCGCCGAGATGCTCGACGCCCTCAGGGGCGAGGTACAACAGACGATTCAGGACCTGCGGGAGCTGGCGCACGGCATATACCCGCCGCTGTTGATGGACAGCGGTCTGGCTCCTGCGCTGGGGGCGGCGGCCAGCCGCAATCCGCTGGATGTCGCAGTCGACGCCGACAGCATCGGACGCTATCCAACGGAGGTCGAAGCGGCGGTCTACTTCTGTTGCCTCGAAGCCCTTCAGAACGCGGCGAAACACGCAGCCGGCGCACACGTCGAAGTGCGGGTCTGGGAGGAGTCGGGCGGGCTGTTGTTTACCGTGAGTGATGACGGGCCCGGCTTCGACGCCGAAGCGGCCCAGCGCGGCCATGGGTTCACCAATATGGCCGACCGTCTCGGGGCTATCGGGGGCAGCGTCCGATGGGAGTCTCGGCCGGGCCAGGGAGCGTGGGTGCGGGGGTCGGTGCCGGTCGGCTCGGGGTAGGGGGACGGCTCCGCCGGGGTGGGCCGGGTGGGCCCGGTCAGCTTGAACCGAACGTGTCCGAGTCGCGGTGCTGCCAGAGGCATCGTAAGGTTTCGGCCCCGAATCTCTCCTTCTTGACGTACGCCTTGGCCCCGCTCGTAGTCGCATCGGTCGGCAGGTCGGCGAGCTCGTAGGTGGAGCAAAGGATCACCACGACGCCCGGGTTGGCCGAGACGATCCGGCGGGTGGCTTCGATGCCGCTTATCCCGGGCATGTTGATGTCCATCAGAACCAACGAGGGGTGGAGGTCGCTAGCCAGGGAGACAGCCTCCTCGCCGCTGGACGCCTCCCCGACGACCTCGAACTCCTCCAGGCGCCGGAACACGGCTTTGGCCGCCAACCTAAAGGGGGCCTGATCGTCTACGAGGAGCACGCCGACAGCGGACACGGCCGCCATCATCGCATCCGGGTTGGGTTTCGCCAAGGGTGCTAACACCACTGCGACAGAGGCGGTCCGAGCTCAGTCGCCGTCCTGCCCGCTCAGATATATGAGGACGGCCTTGACCCGCCTATTGATGTCGCGTTCCTCGCGCAAGCCGAGCTTGGAGAAAATCGAGTTGCTGTGCTTCTCGACGGCCCGCTCCGACAGGCTGAGCTTCGAGGCGATGCCGGCGTTGCTCTTGCCCTGAGCCATCTCAGCGAGGATCTCGCTCTCGCGTACCGTCAGCCAGGAGAGCTCCGACTCCCGCCGCCCAGTGCGGCTTCGCACCAGGTCGTCGACTACCACCGCGTCGATGACCGAACCTCCTTGGGCCACAGTACGGATGGCCCGGGCCAACTCGTCCACACCGCTGACGCGCTCCTTGAGCAGGTAGGCCCGGCCGGCNNACGACGCGGCCTGAATGCCCTCGTCGGTCCCGGTCGGTGGCATGCGGATGTCGGTGACCACGACGTCCGGGTCGTGCTGCTCGACGACCGCGAGGAGCCCGGGAAGATCGGCGGCGACGCCCACTAGCTCGAAGTCGGCCTCGGCCATGACTAGACGCGAGATCCCCTCGCGCACCAATGCGTGGTCTTCGGCCAGCGCCACCCGGATCGGCGTCATTACAAAAGTGACTCTAATGCCGGTGTCTCTTTGGGCATCAGAGGGATGGTGCCACGAGGAGCAGTGGGGAGGCTGCCTACCTTGGCCGCTGCCCGCCGGCGAGCAAAACTATCCGTGTGGCGAACTGGTGCCGAGAGGGTTCAGGGTGAACCGACGGGCGTTTGCGGTCGCACGCTACCGCCTGAGGGCAACCTTCTCCCTCCGCTTGGGTGGCTATGTCATGCTCGTGCTGCTCATAGGGCTGGTGGGCGGGGTGGCCATGGGATCGATCGGCGCGGCCCGACGCAACCAGTCCGCCTACCCCAGGTTCCTGGCCAGCACCAATCCGTCCAACCTGTTCTTCTCGTCCTTCAGTACCGGCGGACCGTCGGGGAGCAACGCTGCTTACACAGTCACGGCCGAGGCGGTGGCTCGTCTGCGCTACGTCAAGAGGGTCGTGACCGAGGGGAATCTTCTGGCCGCTCCACTGATGCCAAATGGCGCGCCGAACCTCAGCTCGGTCGACCAATTGGATGCCGGTGGCAGCGTGGACGGCGAGTACTTCGACCAAGACCGCGTCGCGGTGGTCCAGGGCCGGATGGCCAACCCGGCCGACCCCGACGAGTTCCTCGCCACCGCGTCTGGAGCTCGCCTTCTCGGAGTTCATGTAGGCCAGAGCATGGTTTTTGGCGACTACAGCGCAGCTCAGACGGAATCGCCCGAATTCGGGACTCCGAGCGTGGCTCCGACGGCACGCGTCGACGCCAAGCTGGTCGGGATCTTCGTTCCCAACGATCAGGTGGTGGAGGACGACGTTGACGCATTCCAGGCCGAGTTCCTTTTCACCCCGGCCTTCACCAAGGTGGCCAACTCGACCAGCCTGCAGTTCGGGATTCAACTCGATCATGGCGACCGGGACCTCCCAGCGGTGGAGCGGGAGCTGGCGGCGCTGGTCCCGCCCGGCTCGGTCTACGAGTTCCATCAAATGTCGCTGATCGAGGCACGGGTCGAACGGGTCGTCAAGCCGGAGAGCATCGCCCTGGGGGTGTTCGGGGGCATTGCCGCGGTGGCGGCACTGATAGTTGCCGGCCTGACCATCTCCCGCCAACTTCAGGCCGGCGAGGCCGACCTACAGGTGCTGCGGTCCTTGGGGGCCAGCCCGGCGATCGCCGTCTCGGAGGGTTTCCTGGGCACGCTCGGCGCGGTGGTGATCGGATCGCTCCTCGCCGCGGGGATCGCCATTGCGCTTTCGCCGGTGGCACCGATCGGTCCGGTCCGCCCGGTGTATCCGAGCCGGGGAATAGCCGTCGACTGGATTGTTATCGCCATCGGCACGCTGGTCCTCTTCGCTGCCCTCGGGGCGATTACGGCCGTGCTCTCTCACCGGTTGGCTCCGCATCGAGTGGCCCGCCGGATCCGCCTCGTCGGCGCCCGCACCTCGAGCGTTGCCCGCGCCGCGGCCGGCGCCGGGCTGTCTGCGCCATGTGTCGTCGGGGTGCGCTTCGCGTTGGAGCCAGGCGCGGGCCGGACCTCTGTCCCGGTCCGCTCGGCGCTGGTCGGCTCGGCCTTGGCCGTGGTTACCGTGGTGGCCACCTTGACCTTTGGCAGCGGGCTGAGAACCTTGGTGTCCAGGCCGGAGCTGTACGGGTGGAACTGGAACTACCTCCTCTACCCAGGCAACCAGATGGTCCCGCAAATGGCCCTGACCCAGCTCGACCACGACCCCGATGTGGCGGCCGCGACGGGGGTGAGCCCAGCCCAAGTTCTGCTCGATGGGCAGGAGGTACCCGCCCTCCTCGAAAACACGGCCGCTGAGCCGGCCCCGCCGATCCTGTCCGGCCACGCCGTGACTGCCTCCGACCAGATCGTCCTCGGCGGAGCCACATTGAAGCAGCTTCACAAACGTGTCGGCGACACCGTCGTACTGACCTTTGGTTCCCCTCGCAACGCCCCCCTCTACGTCCCACCGACCCCCCTGGTGATCGTGGGCACTGCCACCCTCCCGGCGATCGGGTATCCCAGCTCCGTTGCTGACCACACCTCGATGGGGACCGGGGCCCTGGTGTCGGTCGGAATCGAGCCGTCGGCCATGGTAAAGGCCGGGACCAATCCGGACCCTTTACAGAATGGGCCCAGCATGGTCCTCGTGCGAATCCGGCACGGCATTAGCGCGGCCGCCGGATTGGCTGACATGCAGCGACTCGTCAACGCCACCAACAGGGCGTTGGCAGCCGACCCCAACGCCAGCGGTGACAGCATCGCCGTCCTCGGGGTCCAGCGCCCTGCGGAGATCGTCAACTACCGGTCCATGGGGGGCCCGCCGGTCATCCTCGCGTCCGGGCTGGCCCTCGGCGCCGTCTTCGCCCTCGGTCTGACCCTCGCCGCGACCGTGCTCCGCCGGCGCCGAGATCTGGCGCTGCTGAAGGCCCTTGGTTTTACCCGCCGGCAGCTCCGGGCCTGTATCGCCTGGCAGGCGACCGTCGCGGCCGCAGTTGGAGTAGCCGTGGGCGTTCCGGGCGGCATCGCGTTGGGACGCCAACTGTGGATACTGTTCGCCCGCAACATCTACGCCGTGCCCGAACCCACCGTGCCTGCGCTGGCGGTGATCCTGGTTTGTGTCGGGGCCGTGCTGCTGGCGAATCTCGCCGCCGCTCTACCCGGACGGATCGCCGCCTAT
>PMHU01000276.1 GCA_003156795.1 Acidimicrobiaceae bacterium | reverse complement strand
TGGCCAACCCGGTGATGACGGCGTCGGGAACGGCCGGCCACGGAGCCGAGCTGGCCGCCTACCTCGAGCTGGCGGACCTGGGCGCCGTCGTGGTGAAGTCCCTTTCCGCGGAGCCGTGGGCCGGAAACCGGGCGCCGCGCCTCGTGCCTCTGCTGGCTGCAGGTGGGATGCTCAACAGCGTCGGCCTGCAGAACCCGGGAGTGGACGAGTGGCTGTCGACGGAGCTCCCCGGCCTGGCCCGAACCGGTGCGACCGTCGTCGCCAGCATCTGGGGATTCACCGTCGACCAGTACCGGCGGGNNGCCGCGGCCACCATAGCCAGAGCCGGGCCCGGCGCCATAGTGGCCGTCGAAGCGAACATATCCTGCCCGAACATCGAGGACCGTCAGCAGATGTTCGCCCACAGCGTCGAAGGCGTGCAGGAGGCGATATCGGCGGCGGTCGACGGGCTCGGGGGAACCGTGCCGCTATGGGCCAAGCTCAGCCCCAACGTGACCGACCTGCCCGCCTTGGCCGCGGCCGCGTCGGATGCGGGCGCGGAGGCGGTCACCCTGATCAACACGGTCATGGGAATGGCCATCGACCCCGCCACCGGCGCCTTCCGTCTCGGCGGCGGGGGAGGCGGACTGTCGGGCCCCGCCATTCATCCAGTGGCGGTGCGCGCCGTTTTCGAATGCCGGGCGGCCTTGCCTGACACCCCGATAATCGGCGTGGGCGGCGTGTCTAGCGGAGTGGATGCCGCTGAACTCTTGGCGGCGGGAGCCGACGCTGTCCAGGTCGGCACGGCTACGTTCGCTGACCCGCGGGCACCCGCCCGGGTGCTGGCCGAGTTGGCGGGCTGGTGCCGATCCCAACGAATATCGACAATCGACGAACTGAAAGGACGAGCCCATGTCCGTCACTGAACCCGATTCTGGCGACCTGCGTCACCACTTCGCGCTGGCCCTTGACGTGGACGATGCCGTGGAGGCGCACAGACTGGCCCGGGAGCTGAGTCCTTGGTTCGGGGTGGCGAAGGTAGGGCTGGAACTGTTCAGCGCGACAGGCCCTCGCATCGTGCAGACCTTGATCGACGAGGGCTATGACGTGTTCCTCGACTTGAAGATGGCCGACATCCCGACCACCGTCGGCAAGGCCGCCCGCGTCCTAGGGGCCATCGGTGTCTCGTACCTGACGTTGCACGCTTTTGCTGGACCAGCTGTCCTGCGTGCTGGGGTGGAAGGCTTGTCCGAAGGGGCCGAGCGCGCCGGGCTGCCGGTGCCTGCCGCGCTGGCGGTCACCATCCTCACCAGTGACCCCGACGCCCCGCCCCACATTCTTGGGAAGAGGGTCGCAGCAGCGGTAGAGGCTCGCTGCGCCGGAGTGGTGTGCGCCGCGTCCGACGTTCGCGAAGCCAAGCAGCTGGCGCCCCGCCTGATCGCCGTGGTACCGGGCGTCCGGCCCGCCGGTTCACCCGTGCACGACCAAGCGCGCTCGGCCACCCCGGCCGCGGCTCTCGAGGCGGGCGCCGACATATTGGTGATCGGTCGCGCCGTGACCGCCGCGCCCGACCGGGTGGCAGCCGCGAGGGCTCTGGTCGCATCCGTATAGCCAACCGCGCCGCGCACTGGCAACCGCACTTCGAACGCAGGGGCTCTTACTCCGCGCTATGGTGCGCGGCATGCCCTTGCCGCCTGCGCTCACAGCCGATCAACGACAGGCCGCCCTCGAAAAGGCCGCCGTGGCCCGGAGGTTGCGAGCCGAGCTCAAAGAGAAGCTCAAGATGGGTTCGGTCTCTCTTGGTGAGCTGCTCCAGCAGGCCGACGCCGATGAGGTGGTCGGAAAGATGAAGGTGCTGGCGGTCCTCGAATCCTTGCCTGGTTTGGGGAAGGTCAAGGCCAGGCGTCTCATGGATGAGATCGGGATCAGCGAGACGCGGCGTCTGCACGGCCTGGGCGAGCAGCAGCGCAAGAGGCTGTTCGAGAAGCTCCGCGCTTAAGTGCCGGCCACGAAACGACTTGCGCGCAGGTCGTTTCGACCGGGGCGCTGAGACTTGGGTCGTTGATAGCGATCGTGTCCGGCCCGGGCGGGGTCGGCAAAGGGACGGTGGTGGCCCGCCTCCTCGAGCTGGAGCCGGGCCTGCGGCTGTCGCGCTCGTGGACCACCCGGCCCCAGCGGCCAGGTGAGCCGGACGGCGCCTACGTCTTCGCTGATCGGGCCGAGTTCGAGCGCCGGATCGCGGACGGCGGCTTCCTCGAGTGGACTCCGTACCCGGGGACGGGCCACTTGTACGGAACGCCCACGCTCGACGACGAGAGCGACGGGGCGCGGGACCGGGCTCCGATCGTGCTCGAAATCGAGCTGGACGGCGCCCAACAGGTGAAGGCCGTGCACCCCGACGCCGTCCTGATCCTCATCGTGGCCCCGTCCCCCGAGGCCCGGGCGGTCCGGCTCCGCAAGCGTGGCGATGACGAGCAGAGCGTGGCGCGCCGGATGGAGGTCGGAGCGAGAGAGGAGCGGCTGGGACGGCAGCTGGCCGACCACGTCGTGGTCAACGACGACGTCGACAGGGCGGCCCAGGAGGTCGCTGGTATACTGCGGGGGCATCAAACCGGCGGGTGACGCGCGCCGGAGAGCAGGGCCCTCCTGGGGTTCTGCGCCACCAACCGAACCCCGTACCACCCGAACTCCCCACCACCCGAACCCCCCACGACGGAGCCAACTTCGATGTCGGATCGCCACGCCACCATGATGGAACCACCCGTCGAGGACCTTCTCGATCGGGTCGACTCGAAGTTCACCCTCGTCAGCCTGGCCGCGATGCGGGGCCGACAGATCAACTCCTACTTCAACCAGCTTGGAGAAGGCCTGGGCTCCATCGTGCCCCCGCAAGTCACGTCGGTTTCGCGCAAGCCCCTGTCGATCTCGCTCGAGGAGATCGCAGTCGGAAAGATCACCTACACCCGCATCGAGCCGAGTGAGGGCGACGAGGCGGGCGCCGAGGACGGGCAGTAGGAGGCCGGGCCATAGTCGAGCCCGGTGCGGCCCTCGCCGGTCGCCGCATCATCTTGGGGGTGTGTGGTGGGATCGCCGCCTACAAAGCGGTAGACGTCTGTCGCCGCTTGATCGACGCGGGTGCATTCGTCAGTCCTGTGATGACTCGCGGGGCGACCCGCTTCATCGGGCCACTGACGTTATCGGCCTTGGCATCCGAACCGGTACGGACCTCTCTTTGGGAGAGTCCCGAGCCGATTCCGCACACGCGGCTCGGCCAGTCCGCCGACCTCATCGTCGTCGCGCCCGCCACGGCCCGCCTCATCGGCGCCTACGCCGCAGGCATCTCCTCTGACCTGCTGACGGCGACTCTGCTGGCGACCAGGGCGCCGGTCGTGGTCTGCCCGGCCATGCACACAGAGATGTGGGAACACCCCGCCGTATCTGAAAACATCGCCACTCTGCGACGGCGAGGCGTCCACCTGGTCGAGCCCGAGACCGGTCGCCTGGCAGGAGGAGACGTGGGATCAGGCCGGCTCGCATCCCCCGACACGATTGCGGCCGTCGTGATCGACGTGCTTTCCGGTCGGCCCGCCGATGGCGCCACCGGGGCCGGTCAACAGCTGGTCGGCCTGGCTGCCATCGTCACGGCCGGTGGCACCCGCGAGCCGATCGATCCGGTTCGTTTCATCGGCAATCGCTCGTCCGGCAAACAGGGCTACGCGATCGCAGCGGAGCTGGCGAGACGCGGGGCGGTCGTGACAGTGATCAGCAGCGCGGCGGCGAGCCTGCCCCGGCCGGTCGGTGTTGACGTCGTGGCCGTGGAGACTGCGGCCGACATGGAACAAGCGGTGTTGTCGAGGAGCGAGGCCGCCGACATCGTGGTCATGGCGGCCGCCGTCGCTGACTTCCGACCCAAGGCGGCGGCCGGTCAAAAGCTCAAGAAGGTCGACGGGCCCCCAGAAGTGATCCTCGAGCCCACCACCGACATCCTCGCGGCCCTCGGCGCCCGGCGCCGACCGGGCCAGGTGCTCGTAGGTTTCGCGGCGGAAACGGCCAGGCCGGAACGGGCCCGGGAGGACTTGCTCCGGTACGCGCGGGAGAAGCTGGCGTCCAAGGGCGCCGACCTGATCGTCGCCAACGACGTCGCCGCCGCCGGCGTCGGCTTCTCCCACGACACCAACGCAGTGCTCATCGTCGGTTCCGAGGGACTCGAAATCGACGTTCCTCTTGCCACCAAGGAAGCCGTCGCCGCGGCTGTGGTCGACGCCATCATCCGGCGCACGGCGAACCCCGCCGCGCCGTCAACTTCGAAGTCCGTTCACAGCCAGGAGACATCATGAGCCGCTGGACCTTTACCTCCGAGTCGGTGACCGAGGGTCACCCCGACAAGATGGCCGACCAGATCTCGGACTCGGTCCTGGACGCCCTATTGGCCCAGGACCCCATGTCGCGGGTGGCGTGCGAGACCCTGCTTACCACCGGCTTGGTGGTGGTGGCGGGAGAGATCACCACTACGGGATACGTCGAAATTCCCAAGCTCGTCCGCGACGTCGTCACCGACATCGGATACACCAGCAGCGACGTCGGCTTCGACGGCCGCACGTGCGGAGTCACGGTCTCCATCGGCTCCCAGTCACCCGACATCGCCCAGGGCGTGGACGCCGCGTTGGAGTTGCGGTCCGGCAGCGGTGGCGAGGACATCCTCAACTCTCAGGGCGCCGGCGACCAGGGAATGATGTTCGGGTACGCGTGCGATGAGACCGAAGATCTCATGCCGATGCCGATCTGGCTGGCCCACCGTCTGGCCCAGCGTCTCTCTCAGGTCCGCAAAGCGGGCGTGCTCCCATACCTGAGGCCCGACGGGAAGACCCAGGTCACTTTTGAATACGAGAACGGCCGTCCGGTCCAGCTGAAAACGGTCCTCATCTCGACGCAGCACAACCCCAACGTCGACCTGGAGACGCTGCTGCTGCCGGACTTGCGCGACCACGTGATAAGCCCGCTGGTCCCCGGCGAATTCGCCAACGACGGCTACAAGATCCTGGCCAACCCGACCGGTAAGTTCGTGTTGGGAGGGCCTCACGCCGACGCCGGCCTCACCGGCCGCAAGATCATCGTCGACACCTACGGCGGGGCCGCCCGCCACGGCGGTGGGGCGTGCTCGGGCAAGGACCCTTCCAAAGTCGACCGCTCCGCGGCCTACGCGGCCCGGTGGGTGGCCAAGCACGTGGTCGCTTCGGGTGCGGCGACGCGCTGCGAGATCCAAGTCGCCTACGCCATCGGCGTGGCTCGCCCGGTATCGCTGCTCGTTGAGACGTTCGGCACCGAAACCGTCGACCCGGCCAAGATCGCAGCCGCCGTCGACGAGATCTTCGACTTGCGCCCCGCCGCCATCATCAGGGACCTGGACCTGCGCCGGCCCATATACCGCAAGACCGCCGCCTACGGGCACTTCGGCCGCAACGAGAAGGAGTTCAGCTGGGAGCAGGCCAGCCGGCTGGAGGGCTTCAAGTCGGCGCTGGATCTCTAGGGTCCAGCCGAAAAAGGGCGGCCGTGGCGCGGCCTAGCCCTGCATCCCAGCCGCGGCCTGGGGCGCTGGTCGCCCGCGTCCTCCCCGACGTGGCCGGCATCGACAAGGAGTTCGACTACCTGATCCCCGAAGGCGCGGCCGGCTCTGTCGAGGTCGGAACCCAGGTCCGGGTCGATCTCTCAGGCCGCCGGGTCGGCGGGTGGGTTACGGCAGTGGGCGTCGAAGCGGCTGCCGGACTGGCCCTGAGGCCGATCGCCAAAGTGCGCGGCTTCGGTCCGGACCGTTCGACGGTCGATCTGGCCGGGTGGGCGGCGTGGCGGTGGGCTGGGCGCCGGCGCTCGCTGCTCCTAACCGCTTCGGCCGGGTTTGCCGTGCCGCGCCTGCCGCCCGCGGCGTTGAAGGCCCCGGCCCGACCGTGGCCTTCCGAGTTGGTGGAACAGATCGGCGACGTCGGCGCCGACCGGCCCCGTCTGCTTCGTCTGCCGCCCGCCGCAGATCCGACCGAGGTGGTCGCCGAGCTGGCTCAAAGGGGCCCCACTCTGGTCGTGGTGCCGACCGTGGCCAGAGCGGCCGTGCTGGCGGGACGGCTGCGCCGAGCCGGTGGGGACGTCGCCCTGGTGCCCGAGGGCTGGCCCCAAGCCCGCGCCGGCGCTGCCGTCGTGATCGGATCCAGGGCGTGCGCCTGGGCGCCCTGCCCCGGAATGGCCGCGGCCGTGGTGCTCGACGGTCACGAGGAAGGGTTGACCCAGGAGCAGACCCCGACTTGGGGGGCGGTGGCCGTGGTGGTGGAGAGAGCCAGGCGTGCGGGCGTTCCGTGCGTCGTCATCAGTTCTTGCCCGACGCCAGAGCTGCTCGCCATCGGGTCGCTCAGGCTGGTCGCTCGCAGCGTCGAACGAAGGGGTTGGGCGGCGGTCGAAGTCATCGACCGCCGAGGCGACGACCCCCGGCTGGGTCTCTACTCCGAAAGGTTGGTCGCGCTCATCCGGGCCGAGCCGCGAGCGGCCTGCGTGCTCAACCGGACGGGACGGGCCCGGCTGCTGGCCTGCACGGCCTGCGGGTCGGTTGCCAGCTGCGAGAGGTGTGGGGCCTCGCTGGCGCAACAGAAGGGCGGCGAAATCCCCATCCCGTTGGAGTGCTCGCGCTGCGGGCTGGTCCGGCCCCAAGTCTGCGCCGAGTGCCACTCCACCCGGCTCCGACTGCTCCGCATCGGCGTGACGCGCGCTCGCGAGGAACTGGAGCTGCTGGCCGGAAGGCCGGTGGCTGAGGTCACGGGCGTCACGGGCGCCATTCCCGACGCCGAGCTGCTCGTCGGCACGGAGGCCGTCCTGCACAGGCTGGGCCCGGCCGACGGCGTGACCGCCGTGGCGTTCGTGGACTTCGACCAGGAGCTTCTGGCCGGACGGGTGCGCGCCCTCGACGAGGCCCTGGCCCTGGTAGCCCTGGCTTCGAGGATCGTGAAGGGCCGGGTCGGCCGGGTCCTGGTTCAGACCCGGGTCCCCGATCACCCGGTTCTGCGGGCGGCTGTTGTCGCCGATCCGGCTGTCCTGTCCAGCCATGAGCTGGACGTGCGCAAGGAGCTGCGCCTGCCCCCGTTCGCTTCGATCGCGCTGGTTTCGGGGCCGGCCGCTTCCGAATACGCGAACGGGCTGAAAGGGTTGGCGGGAGCTCCGGTCGACCTGCTCGGACCCGACCGCGACCAGTGGCTGGTCAAGGCGGCAGACGGCGCCACCCTGGCCGACGCCCTGGCATCGGTGCCCCGCCCGGCCGGGCGGCTGCGGGTGGCCGTGGAGCCGGGGCGGCTGTAGGCGTGAGACCCCGCGGTCGGGTCCTGGGCCAGAATGGGACCATGAACGGTCGGCCCGCGGTGGTCCTGCTGAGCGGCGGCCTCGATTCGGCCACCGCGTTGGCGATCGCACGGGACCTCGGCTTCCATGCGTACGCCCTGACCTTCCGCTACGGGCAGCGCCACGAGGTCGAACTGGCTGCGGCCAAGCGGGTNNCCCGCCGACACGTGGTCGCCGACATCGACTCGCGGGTATTCGGAGGCTCGGCGCTGACATCGGAGATCGACGTACCGCACCGGGCGAGCGCCGAAGACCTGGACGACGGGATCCCAGTGACGTACGTGCCCGCCCGCAACACCGTGTTCCTTTCGTTCGCCCTGGCCTGGGCCGAGACGTTGGGCTCCAGCGACATTTTCATCGGGGTCAACGCCCTCGACTACAGCGGCNNATGGCCAACCTGGCGACCAAAGCCGGGGTGGAGGGCCGTCAGAACCTGACCATCCACGCTCCCTTGATCACCCTTACCAAAGCAGAGATCATCCGCCGCGGCCTCGCCCTCGGGGTCGACTACGCCCTGACCCACAGCTGCTATGACCCCGACGGGGCGGGCACACCCTGCGGCTCCTGCGACTCGTGTCTCCTTCGGGCCAAGGGCTTCGCCGAAGCGGGCCTCGCTGATCCGGTTCTGCCGGGCCCGGTTCTGCCTGATCCGGTTCCGGCTGATCCGCTTCTGGCTGACCCGGTGGTAGGTGGACCAACCGGGCCGGCCGGTCCGGGCTCCTGATGGTCGGCTCCTGATGGGCTACCTGGTCAAGGAGATCTTCTACACCTTGCAAGGTGAAGGGACCCACGCGGGAAGGCCGGCGGTCTTCTGCCGGTTCTCGGGGTGCAACCTGTGGACCGGGCACGAGGCTCACCGGCACCGGGCCGTGTGTCAGTTCTGCGACACCGACTTCGT
>PMHU01000091.1 GCA_003156795.1 Acidimicrobiaceae bacterium | reverse complement strand
GCGACCTGGGCCGACGGCCGGTTCGCAACATCCCGGCCGAGCCAGCCTTAGCCCTCAGGGCTTAACCAGGTGCGATACTGACCCGATGCCGAGTGGGTCCTGGAAGCGTTCGCTGAAGGTACTGCCGTTCGGTCGACCACTCGTACGCATGGTTCGTTGGAGGCGCGACGTTTGGGGAGACCTCCGCTTGCGGCTCCTCGCCGATCTCGGGCACGTCCCGTCGCACGCAATGCGCAACTACTTCTATCGCCGAAGCGGGGTGAAGCTTCCCCGCACCAGCAGCATCCATTGGCGAGCAGAGTTCTATGCGCCGGCTGGAATCGTGATCGGAGAGAACTGCATAATCGGTGACAGCTGCTTCTTGGATGGCAGGGAAGGCATCACGTTTGGCGAGAACGTCAACGTCGGCAGCCACGTGTCGATCTATACCCGTCAGCACGATGTTGATTCGCCCCACTTCGACGAGGTCGGCGCCCCGGTCGTGGTTGGAACCTACGCCTGGATCGCGAGCCACGCGGTGATCCTGCCCGGCGTCACGATCGGTGAAGGAGCAGTCGTGGCGGCCGGATCGGTGGTGCCCTCCGACGTGGCTCCCTACACCCTCGTCGGCGGCAATCCGGCCCGGGTCATCCGCGACCGCAACCGAGACCTCCGGTATCGACTCGACTATGCCAAGCGATTCGTCTGAGGACGGGTCCTCGACCGAGCGTCAGTGGTCAGCCGGATCGAGCAGCGGCGCCACGCTCCCCGGATACGGCAGAAGTCTCGGCCAGAGGCCGGACGCGAACGGGTGGAGATCCCGCATCTGCCTCCAAAGCACAGGAGCCGGAAGCCAGGTGAGGTAGTAGTAGCGAACGCTTTGCAGGCCCTGGTTGTGACCCCAGGAAGAGATCTTGCGTCTTACATCGGTGCGGGTCCGGGCCCAACTGTTGTGCAAGATCGCATCATCCCCGGCGAGGCAGGTCTCGCGACTTTCTTGGGGTCCTGCGGGCCGGGCTATCTGCAACGATTGGTCGTCGCCCTCCACGAGTGGTCGAAGGAAGCTTTGCGCCGTCTGGCGGGCCTCTGTCACGCGAGACCGGGCCCGGATGGCGATCGGACCTGGATACTCGAAGTGGTCGGACCCATCAGCGTTGACGACCTGAAGATACCGTCCATCTCGCAAGCGCCGGTAGAACACCCTCATCGGCCATTCCACGGCATCGACGCCGCGCTCATCGGCCAGGCTGAGAAGCTGCAGAAGCCTTTCCGCGGACGGGATCACTTCGTCCGTGTCGATTTGCAAGACCCAGTCAAGGTGGGGGTCGAGGGCGTTGAGCGCGTCGATCGCGTGCTGGCGCTGAAGGGTGTCAGCCTCCATCGGCTTCTTGGGCGAGTGGAAGTCACCGTAAACGACCGTCGAGATCTTCCGAACGTCGAGAGATTCGATTACTTCGGTGCAATCTCGCACGGCTATCGGTTTGCCGGTCCATCCCGTGCTCGTCGTCGAGGCCGACACCACGAGCAGGTCGAGGAGGTGGTAGTAACGGGCCAGGCTCGACCGGAGCCAAGTGGGGTCGGACGCCAGGACGTACGCCCCGATCTTCGGCCGCGCTCGTCGCGGGGGCGGCGGAGAAGCGTCGCGATCAGGCAACGGCCGTGCTCCTCGCTATCAGACCAAGTCGGCGGATGCATCCGATCAGCGGGCCGGACATCCGGGGGAAGCTGGCTCGGACGGCACCGAGGTCTTCGTCGTTGACGGCACCTCCGGACCAGTGGATCAACCCGGCCGCCGTCAGAGTCCCGGCTACGAGCGCGGTAGAAGCGCTGAGCCATGCGTTGAGTCCGGCGCGATAAGCGACCAGTCCGCCTACCGTCACCGCGGCTCCCGCCACGGCACTCCAGCAGAACGGCCTCAGCGCTTGCCAAACGGCGTGGGCCGAAAGGTTGACGAACCTACGCAGCAGGGTCACCGAGACGGCCAGACTGATGATCTGTCCGGCCGTGTTCCCGACGACCGCGGCGGTGGGACCCCACGAGGGAACCAGCGCAACGGTGAGTCCCAGATCGACCCCCAAGGCCGCCCCACTGACGGCTAGGAGCAGCAACGGACGACGCCACGCGGTCAGGAACGCCGTCATCGGATGCAGCACCGATTGCAGGCAGCTGATGACTCCGAGGCTGACGAACAGATCGCCCGTCTTCTCGAACTTGTGGCCATATATGATCGGAGACAGGATCGCGATCGTTGGCAGAGCAAGCGTCACGATCGGGGCCGTGGCCAAGCCGGAAAGGCGAATGCCGCGCAAGATCGCGCCCGGCACCCGGTCACGGTTCGCCGCCACCAGGCTGGCCGCGGCCGGAGTCAGTGGTCCCAGCATGGCGTCGACTGGAGACGTGATTTGGACCGCCAGCCCGGCGGCGAGGGCGTACAGGCCGGCGCCGGCCGCCATGCCGTAGGCGTCGAGGATGAAGATCTCGCAGCGGCTGAACACCAAGCTACCTGCCAAGCCGGCAACCAAGGTCTGACTCGAAAAGCGCACAAATCCGGTGGGCCAGTGCCAGGGCATCAGAGGCTTCAAGGTGGCGATGCGTATGTCCTTCGGGGCCAGCGCCCAAGCCGCAAGTGGAATGGCGGCAGCAACGGCCAGTCTGGCCACCCAGGTCGGTCCGGCAGAGTGTGACCGGACGGCGGCCGTGACGACGGCAAGCTGCGTCGCGATCCCGACTACCAGGTTGAGCTTGGCCAATGGGGCGGTCTGGCTGACAGCTGTGAGGACGACGAGCGTCGTACCCGCCACCATCGTTAGGCCGACGGCCGCGGCGCCGACCGCCTGAGTGGAAGCCGACTGACCGTGCAGCAGGATCAAGGCCGCGAGCGCGGCCAATGGAGCTTCGACCAGGATGTGGAAGCCGGCGCAGCGACGGGCCAGGGAAACGAGCAGGGCGCGGTCACCGCGAGCGAACGCCGAAGCCCCCCACTGGATCGTGGCGTCACTTATTCCGGCGTTGAGCACGGTGACCATCAGCCCGTAGGCAGCCATGTAGGTCGCCAGCGTCCCGTATCCGTGTGGCCCGAGGGTTCGGGCGACCAGGATGTTGACGATGAAGGACAGCGGTAACACGACGGCGCCTTGAACGGCAGTCCACCATGTCCCTCGCATCGCCGCATTTTGCAAAGCCCCGACGGCCGGCACGACCCCGCCGGAATCAGGTTCGGCCCCGCTCGGCACGTTCCCGGGCGTGCTCACGTCCGCAGACTATCTCGCCATATGGCCGCGCTCAGCGGACGGTTCGACCCGGAGGCGGGCGGCGCTACCGTGGGCCGAAAGCCACGTATCGGGAGGTGAACTCGCAGCCGTGAATGTCATGGCCCAGCTCGAATGGCACGAGGATCACTTCAACCTGGCCGGATTCACGTATCGGTTACAGCACGGCGTCACGGGGGATACGGCCGACGATGCCTTCCTGTTCTACAAGAGCAGATCCCAAGTTGAGCAGTTCGATCGGTTCTTGGAAGAGACCGATTTCAGGCCGGCGACGGTCTTCGAGCTCGGGATATGGGACGGCGGCAGCGCCGCGTTCTGGGTCGAGACGCTCGGGCTCAAGCGGTATGCGGCCATCGACCTGCAGACCCGAGGCGACGCTAGCTATTACAGGCGGTGGCACAGCGAGCGCGGAGAAGGGGTGGCTCGGACCTACTGGGGCGTGAGCCAGACAGACGCGGCGGCCATCAACCTGATCATCTCTCGAGATCAGCTCGAGCCGCTCGACCTCGTGCTTGACGACTGCTCCCACCAGCTCGACTGCACGCTCGCCAGCTTTGAATTTCTGTTCAGCCGACTACGCCCCGGCGGCTGGTACATAATCGAAGACTGGGCGTGGGCTTTGCAGCCCGACTTCCAGCGGCCGAAGCATCCCTGGGGTCCTCACCCTGCGATGCACCCACTCGTCCACCGAATCGTGGACCTGCACGGGGGGCGCCCGGACCTGATCCCGAGCGTGAGGGTCTACCCCGACTTCGTGGCCGTTGAGCGGGGGCCGGTGACCGCGGATCCCTTCGTACTGGCCGACCTCACCCCGCGGCGGGCGCGCCCATGGACGAAAGTGGCGCTGAGGCGAGTTCGCCGGGAAGCCGGTCGTGTGCGACGGCAGGTGAGCAAGCCTCGCCCTAGTTGAGCCGGCCCGCCATCGTCTCGAGATATAGCTGCTCGTAGTCGTCGACGACTGTTTGCAACGAGAAATCGTGCGATCGCCGGAGGCCCTCGACCGTCAACTGCGCCCGTCGGTGTGAGTCGCCCAGAAGCCGCACGAGCTCGTCGCCAAGAGCGCCCGGGTCGACCAGCACCCCAGCCCTACCGTCGTTGGTCACGTATCTCGCCCCGACGTTCGGTGTCGCTACGACCGGTAGGCCGCTGGCCATGGCTTCGGCGTAAGGGATTCCGAATCCCTCGTAAGAGGAGGGAAGGCAGAACACCCACGCCTGCCTGTACAGATTTGCGAGCCGATCATTGCCGACGCGTCCCAGAGCGTGGACGGCCGGATGATGATCAGACGGAATGTCATCACTGACCATCCAGAGCTCGGCATCGGGAATCCGCGGCAACACCCCGTCGACGAAAGTGCGGGCGAGCAGGTTCCCGCGTTTTCTCCCGGACCACGTACCGACGAAGAGCACCACCGGGTGCCGAGCCAAGCACGCGTCGTCCGGGTAGAACGCCGAGGTGTCTACGCCATTCGGGATCACCCTACTGACCCACGGGGTCCACCGTCGGGTTGGAGGGGAGACTGCGACCGTGGCGTCTGCGACGACGGTGGCCAGAACCTCGCTGCAGCCGAGCAGAAACATTCGCAGCCTCTGAACTGCACCGCGAATGTGGATCGCCTCGTCGAAGCAGGACCCGTGCAAGGTTCGCACGTGGGCGCCGGCCCGGTGGCGCCACATCCAATAATCGTCGCCGTGCGCGTGCAATACGTCGTACCTTGAGAAATCGACTCGGCGCAGCTGGGCGGCGAAGCGGAAGGTGCGCAGCGATCCCGACAGCTCGATGTGGTGATGGCGGTAGGTGGCGCCCGATACGGGCGGGCAAGCGCTGAACACGTCTACTTCGTGACCGCGGCGGACCAGCTCCTTGGCCAGTGCGTCCACTTGATGCCCAACGCCAATCTTGCTACCACTCGGCAGGTAGTAAGAGATCATCGCCACTCGAAGGGGATCAGGTGTCACGGCACAATTCCCGCTGCATCGCTTGCAGCCAGCCGTGTCCGTAGGTGAGGTCCGGTTCCAAGTGATTGCCCTCTGCCCACTCATTCCAAGACTTGATCCAAAGCAGCCGCTCGGATTGGGGTCGGTCGGCCAGACGCTCGACGGCGGCGCGGACGTGCGGCTGGAAGTTCTCGGGGCTCGCGCCCGTCAATGCCAGCCCCGTGCGCCCGGACCGCGGCGTGTTGTCCCAATTCGGATACACGACCGGTTGGTAAAGGCGCGGGTCCCGTTTCTCCGGAAACGCGACCGGGGTTGGTGAATAAGGGTAGGTCTCCAGACCGCCGCGCAACTTTCGCCTGATTCGCATGAGCGCGACCTCCCGGGGGGAGCGGTCCACCGGCAGCCTCACGTATGCGCCCGTGTCGAACCCGTCTTCTGCGACGTTCTGATACGTCGGGCCGCCTCCCAGCAGGTCGCTCACCTCAGCCACGAGGTAGAGGCCCTCCAAGCCGGCTCGCCGGGCGAGGTCTTGCCAGCGATCGACGAAGGCGGCTGCGTTGGGCAGTTCGTGCGGACAGAAAACATAGAAGACCGGTCGGCCGTCTACGCGGAGATACCTCTCGTCGCGGAAGGCGTCGACGACGGCTTCGAAGTGGGCCTCGTCATCCTCGGGCCCCGGGTACTGCTGCTCGATCAAAATTTTGTTGCGCGCTCCGTGCCAGATCCCGGTCCACGACTGATTGGCCCATCCCAGACAAAAGGCCAGCGACGGCGCTCCGCTGCGGAGGACTTCGTTGAAAGGCCTATCGAGGATCCGCCTGCCGTTGCCGAACCAGTAGTGCCAATAGCAGAACGCTTCGATTCCGTAGTGCTGCGCCAGTTCCGCTTGGGCCGCCCTCGTCTCGGGCAGTCGGAGATCATAGAACCCCAGATCCGCAGGTAGGTCGGGCTGCCTGTGTCCACGGAACAGTGGTCTGGCCCGGGCCGTGTTGGTCCACTCGGTGAAGCCCGGTCCCCACCACCCGTCGTTCTCCGGCACGGGGTGGAATTGGGGGAGGTAGAAAGCGACCGCCCGCGCTCGAGCCGCCCGATTACTCACGTCCGGTCACTTCTGCGGGGCCACCGCGAGTCCGGTGCCAGACCAATGCCCGAGTGACGTCACGTCGAGCTTCGGAAGAGAGATGTCGCGCCACGTCTGAAGCATCTGTAGTTTCCGGATGTCGTCGAGCACCAGTACCTGGCCGGCCCGAAGTACCGGTAGGAGCTTGGACAAGAATGCAGGTTCGAAGACGCCATCCTTCGGGCCATCGATCAGTATCAAGTCCGCGGCCCGAAGGTCATCGAGCTGGCTGTCGAAGTAATCCTGGTTCGCGAGATCCCCGATCCGCTGTGAGATTCGGTCGTCGAAGTCGTCACGGTGAAAGAGGGTGTGGGAGAACTGGTCCCACGGGACCAGGTCGTAGGTCTGCACGCGGGCACCGGCGCCGGCGAGAGCCAACGCACCCATGCCGGTGTAGGTCCCTACCTCGATGGCCAGGTCGACGCCAGCAACTTCGACGAGCGCGGCGAGCAGCCGATAGTGCTCTCCAGGCCAATGGTTGATCCAAGATGCTTCCAACGGAGTCTGGCAGCGAGCCGCGAGGTCGTCCAGGCGTAGGTGACGGGCCCGCTCCGCGGCGGTCAGTGCCAAACCCAGGAGATCGTCGCTGGGTTGCATTCGCTCGTCGTCTGTCGACGCGATGGCACTCCACTCGACATGTCGAGCGGAGACCGGTGGGGTTCCCAACAGGCGATATCGGTACTTGAGCGGGAGAAGATCGGCTCTTGGCATTCGTTGTCGGACCTCGATCACCCGATCAGTTCTCGGTAGACCCGCAGCAATCCGTCGACGTGGGTCTCGATGTCGAACAGCTGTCGCTGCCGGGCCCGCAGACTATCTCCGTATGAGGCGAGGTCTCGGTTTTGGACGTCGTCGAGCAGGCGGGCGCAGCNNGAAGAGCCATCCATCGGGGCCGACCGTTTCGCCATGGGCCCCGCCGTCAGCTGCGACGACGGGCGTCGCCCGCGCCATCGCCTCGACCACCGCCAAGCCGAACGGCTCGGCCGGGGCGGGCGCCAGCAACATCCCGACGCGAGAGAGCAGTCGATCAGGGTCGTCGACGAAGCCGGCCCAGTCGACGGAACCAGCTATGCCGAGCTCAGCTGACAGCCGATGCAGGTTCGCCTCCTCCGCGCCGCGGCCGGCGACCACCAGCCGCCACCCATTGCCACGCAGCTGGCACTGGGACCAGGCGCGGAGGGCGACTTCGGTCTGTTTCTCGGATTCGAGCCTCTGCATCACGAGCACGGAGCACTCTCGTTTCGATGGTCCGGGGTCGGCGCTTTCCACCCCGTTCGGCAGGACGCGGGTGGCGGGCACGGCCGAAGCGACGAACTCGCTGATGGCGATCTGTTCGTCCATCTGTCTTCCGAGATGCCGGAGGGGAGCTCGAATGGCGCGCGACCGTGGCGTCGACGCGAAGTGAAGCGTGGTCGCCAGCCGGGCCCGATGACGGGGCTTGGTGATCACGGCGGCCGCTTCGGCGGCCGTCATGTGGGCGTGGACGATATCCATTCGCCCCAGTCGCGCTAGCTGCGCGACCGCCTCCCAGGTCGTGGATGCCGGTCGCCACTCGGCGATACCGGTGAGGCGGCGCATCGGAGACCCCTCACCACCGATGACCGTCACTTCGCAACCCCGAGCGCCCAAGCGGGGAGCCACGAGCGAGACGTACCGCTCGACGCCGGCGAACGAATCGGAGCGGACGACGTGCACGACCCTCAGGACGTGAGTCCCATCGAATCGGCATACCGGACGGGACCCCGCCAGTAATGCGTCATGGCCCTTACGTGGGTCGCTCTCGACTGCCTGCCTCCGGACGCGAAGACCAATCTCCGTAGTGCAGCCATGATCGACGTGGCGCGGAATGCCTGCCAACCGAGGGTCCCGTACCACTTGCGGATGAATCGCTCGGCGGACACGTTGAAGAGCAACTCCCGACGGTCCTGGTCCAAGCTGGTGGCCCCGCTCGCGTGCACGGCGGTCGCGCCCGGGAAGACGCCCACCCGCCAGCCCGCGCGTACGGCGCGCAGCTGCCAGTCCGACTCCTCGGCGTACAGGAAGTATTGCTCGTCGAGCATCCCGATGGTGTCGATTGCCTCACCGCGCAGCAGTAGCGCCGCGCCGCTCACGAACCGGCGCCGGGTGAGGAGGTCCGCGGCACCTATCACGGAGGCCAGGGCCGTCCACGGAGACGGCACCGGCCATTCCGACTTCTGAGCCGAGCCGTCCGGGTTGAACAGTCGTGGTCCTGTCGCGGCCAGGTCATCCTGCTTGTGGAGCTCCTCGCGCATGACTGCGAGATCTGATGGAAGAACTCGGGCGTCGGGATTGAGCAAGAGCACATCGCAACCGTTATGACGCTGATCGCGCAGGGCCAGGTTTACTGCGGCGGCGAAGCCGATGTTGGATGCCGGTCGCAAGTAGGTTGCGCCGGCGTCAAGACAGATCTGCCGGGCTCGCTCGGAGCCGGCGTTATCGACGACGACCATTGGCACGCCCGGCCCGAGGGAGCCCAAGCACCTCGCCAGCTGGTCCTCGATTCCGTAGGCGACCACGACGACCATGATCGGGTATTCGATGAGGCCCGCGTCTCGACTTCCTGGCAATGCGCCGGCCCGGCTATGAAGTACCGTTGAAGACGGCTTGCTGGCCTGCGGAAAGATCGCTCATGCTGCTCTCCAACCTTAGGGCTCGCCACGAATCAACTGGCGCGTCCGAAGGCCGGATCGAGATGGAGGACCAGGACCAACCGGGAAAGGCCAGGCCGGCTCTGTGCCGAAAGGGCCTCAGCATCATGAGGTCTCTCTGGGATCGCATACCCGCCGCGCCGTTAATTTGCTCGCTCCTGGGCCTGGCCGGCGGGTATCTGGCGATCAGGCAGCCCAAGCTGGCCATCGCCTTGCTCGGGGCCGCCGCCCTCCTCGCGTTGTTTGCCAGGTCTCCGATCGCGATTGCGTTGTTGGCGGCGCCGGTGTCGTTCGACGTAAACCGGCTGTCTTTCGGTAACGGCATCTCGCTTCCCGACATCTTCCTGATCGCGGCAACGCTTCTCAGCCTGCCCGCCCTGGCCAGACTAGGCACGCCACGCGGCGTAACCAATGTCCGTCGTTGGCTGCTCGTCTATGTGGTTGCGATGGCGGTTGCCGTCGCAGTCCATCCGAGCGGTCGAGGAATCGTGGAAGCCGGGCACCGGACGCTGCTCGTCGCCGGGGCGCTGAGCGTCGGGGCTTGGATATACCTCGACGGAAAGACGCGGCTCGCCCTGCGTCTGCTCGTCGGCACAGCAGCTGTCATGGGAGCGGCAGCCATCGCGGTCGGAGCGGTCCACGGCTTCAGGGCCCCTGCCCAACCCTTCGGTATACAGAAGAACTACCTCGGATCGGTGCTCGGCCTCACGATGCTGGTCGTGGTCGCCGCCCCAGCCGAGGTGCATCTCGGCCAGAAGTCGAGGTATGCGTCGCTGGCCGTGATGGGGGGTGGCTTGGCTGCCACCCACTCCCGGGCCGCCATGCTCGGTCTGGTCCTCGGCCTCTTAGTCTGCTTCTTCCGCACCCACTCGGATTACCGCCGGCGCAGTTTCATGGCAGCTGCCGTGCTGGCGATCGGGTTTCTCTCGTACGCCGGGTACCTGGTCCAAAGCCAGGTCTCAGACACGAGCGCCACCATCAATACCAACTCCGTAGCGGTGCGCAACAAGACGAACGCGGCGACCCTGGCGTTGTGGCGGACGTCCCCGATCGTGGGCGTCGGCATCTACTACTACAACGATCCGAAATACCAGCAGATGAACCGTTTCCTAGTGGCGCCCACCAACGCCATATACGAGGCCCTGGCCGAGGGCGGAATAGTGCTGGCCGTTGGCTTCGTCGTGTTCCAAGTCGGCGCCGCGTCAGTACTGCTGCGTCGCCGCAATCCGCTGGCGGTGGCGGGCCTGGCCCTCGTCGCAGATCGGCTGATGCACGGAATGGTCGACATCTACTGGACGGCGGGCAACTCCTCGCTTCCGTGGATCATCGCCGGCATGGGATTGGCCCAGGCCGCAGCTGCCCGCGCCGCTTCGCCCAGTCCGAAACGCCGTGACGGGATCTCGCAGTACTCGGCCCCCAGGGGGTAGAGGGTGCGCGTGGCCGTCGTCTTTCCGCATGCCAATCGACGGGCCGGCGTGGAACGGGTCGCTTGGGACCTGTCCGACTACCTGGCCGCACGACACGAAACCACTTTCGTGGGGATGGACATGGAGGAGCGGGACGCCAACGCAGCGCAGTTTCATCCCGTCCGTCCCCGGAGGCTGGCCCCATCGCCGCTCGCGTTCCGTCGTGGTACCGCCCGCGCTTTGGAAGAGCTCCGGCCTGACGTCGCTCTTACCCTCGGGGCCGAGTGTCACCCTGGTGACGTCTTCTGGGTGCAGAGCGTGCATAGGGCCTTCCTGGCCCGCAGCCCGGGCCCCAACTGGCGCCGCGGCCCCGTACCGGCTTGGACTCGCCGCCTCCTGCCCCGCCATCAGCTCATCCTGGCCTTGGAGCGCAGCTATTACGCCAGCCCGCGCCCCCGAACCATCCTGTGCACTTCTGCCCAGGACCTGGCGGATCTGACGACCTACTACGGGGTGGACGCCCGGCGCTGCCGCGTGATGCCGAACGGATACGACCCTGCCGTCTTCAATACAGAACGACGTGGCGTACATCGAAGCTCGGCCCGGCGCCGGCTGGGCCTAGGTGACGGCGACATCTCAGTACTTTTCGTCGCCAACGAGCTGCACCGCAAGGGGTTCGGGACGCTCATCGAGGCGTTCGCGCAGGCCGACCTTCCCAACGGACGCATCGACGTGGTCGGCCGGGTATCGAAAGCCGGGTACCAGGCTCGCATAGAACGGCTGGGTCTGAGAGACAGGATCCGCTGGCACGGATCAACCAACGACGTCTTCCCCTTCTACGCCGCGGCTGACGTCCTGGCCCTGCCGACCCAGTACGAGCCCTTTGGAATCGTCATCGTCGAAGCCCTGGCCAGCGGGCTCCCCGTCATCGCTTCGCGCCTGGCGGGCGCCTCGTCGGCCATCCTCGACGGCGACAACGGTCGCCTACTGGCCGAACCCACCGACGTGGCGGAGCTGGCCGGCCGCCTTCGAGAGGCCGCAGATCCGGCCGTCCGGACGTCGTGGGCCGGGCAGGCGGCCACCGGGGCGGAGCCGTTCGGCTGGCCGAGGATCTTCGCTGAGGTCGAAGAAGTGCTTCGGAATGACCTGCGGGCCCGTCAGGATGCGAGGTAGCGCGCAGAAATCGCGGCCGAGCTTCGAACCTACACAAAGGGGAAGGCCGAAACCGGATCAACCGGCAGAAGGCGCGTCGCCGAGGGCACTTTCAGCTACTCTTCAGTAGCAATCGCAAGGCGGCCTATCCGGAGGACCGGCATGAAACAACACCGATTCGGCAGCCTGGCGGCAGGCGTCGTCTTGTTGGGGTCTGTTTGGGTCGCGTCGGCGGCGTCGTTCGCGTTGCCGGCATCGGCCTACGGGCCGCATCCGCAGTGCACGATCCGACTCAATCACTCCACTCTCCCGGTGCACAGCGTCGTCACCGTCACCGTGACCTGCACCGGCAACGATACGTTCGACATCGTGATCCACAGCCCCTCGGCGACCCTCGGCACCATCACCACCAACGCGTCCGGCACCGGAAGCGCGACCTTCACCATCCCGGCCAGCTTGGCTGCCGGGAGCTACGTGATCACGGCCACCGATCCAAGCGGCCTCACCTTGTCAACCGGGTTGACGCTGACCGCCACGGCGCCCTCAACGACCACGGCTGGCCCGCTGCCGTTTACGGGGGCGGACGTGGCCACGACCGCAGGAATCGGTGCCATAGCCATCGGGGGCGGCGGACTGATCGTCCTCGGAGCCCGGAGGCGCCGCCGCTCACATCAGCCGGTTCCGAACGCGTAGCCGGTCTAATCAGCCACGATGCTCACCCTGTGGACTTCGGCACCGATCGCACTCGTAAGAGCCTGCGTCGGTTGATCGGTCAAGGTCGCGGGGGCATGCACTCGCTCAACGCCTTCGGAGGCAATACGTCTGTGGCCCTGCATGCCGACCCCACGCCGCGCCGAGATGTCGGATCGGTGGCTCTCGTCCATGACTACCTGACCCAGCGCGGCGGCGCCGAGCGGGTGGTCGCATCGATGCGAGCTGCCTTTCCGGGTGCTCCGCTGTACACCTCTCTCTTCGAGCCGGAGGGTACGTTCCCAGTTTTCGGCGAGTCGGAGATCAAAACGCTGGCCGTAAACAAGGTAGGTCTCTTCCGCCGTCATCATCGGCTCGCCTTTCCCGTGCTGGCCCCGACGTTCAGCCACTTGACCGTCGACGCCGAAGTGACCCTGTGCAGTTCGAGCGGCTGGGCCCACGCAGCTCACACCACGGGCCGCAAAGTCGTGTACTGCCACACACCGGCTCGCTGGCTTTACCAGACCGCGACGTACCTAGGCGAGCACGGCTCCGGATCAAAGAAGTGGGCCATACGAGCGTTTGGCTCCGGCCTGCGGATGTGGGATCGACACGTCGCTCAGACGGCTGACCGGTACCTCGTGAACTCGAACGCCGTGCGGACCCGGGTCAAGGAGACCTACGGGATCGAGGCGGAAGTATTGCCACCCTGCGTGACCATCGGGAGGGACGACCCGCAGACCCCTCTCGAAGGGGTGGCGCCCGGCTTCTGGCTCTGTGTTTCCCGCTTCCTCCCTTACAAGAACATCGACGCCATCGTCGACGCTTTCGCGGAGATGCCAGGTGAACAACTGGTCCTCGTCGGCTCGGGCCCGCAAAGGGAGCACATCCTTTCTCACGCTCCGTCCAACGTGTTCGTGGCCGGCCAGGTAGATGACAGCTGCCTCGCTTGGCTCTACGCCAACTGCCAGGCTCTGGTCGCCGCTTCGTTCGAGGATTTCGGGCTCACCCCCCTGGAAGCCAACGTGTTCGGCAAGCCGGTCGCCGTGCTGGGATGGGGAGGTCACCTCGATACCTTGCAGGACGGGATCACCGGTTACTTCTTCGATTCGCCGACGCCAGCGGCCATCCGTAGGGCCGTGCACCGCGTCGCTTCCACCGACTGGTCGGAGGAAGCCATCATGGCCCACGCCCGCAACTTCGACCAGAATCAGTTTGTGCGGCGCTTGCGTGAAGTCATCGAGGAGGAGCGCCTGCTCGCCGCTTGAGCCCCTTGGCCGCGACTACCGGCCGGTGCCGGCGAGGACCGTTCGCAGTGTGCGGTAGGTGATCGTGATGTCCATAAACAGGGACCAGTTCTCCACGTAGTAAAGGTCGAGGAGGACGGCGTCCTCCCACGGAATGTCCGAGCGTCCGCTCACCTGCCAGAGTCCGGTCATCCCGGGCTTGGCCAGGAACCGCCGTTCGGCTGCCTCCCCGAACGACTCTCGTTCGCGCTCCAAGCACGGCCGAGGACCCACGAGGTTCATGTCGCCCGCGATCACGTTCAACAGCTGCGGCAGCTCGTCGATGGAGAACTTCCGCAGCCAGCGTCCCGACCGGGTGACCCGAGGGTCTCGACGGATCTTGAAAAGAGCCCCGTCGTGCTCGTTGGACTCGAGAAGACTCACCAAGCGTTCGTCGGCGTCAGGAGACATCGTTCGGAACTTGAACATCTCGAATGGCCGGCCGCCTAATCCGATGCGCCGCTGCCGGTAGAAGATCGGCCGACCCTCATCCAGCAGAATGAGGATCGCCGCCAGCGCCAACACGGGTGCGCTCACAAGGAGCAGCGGAACGGCCAACAGGCGCTCGTACAGGCTCTTGACGTGACGGCGGGCCCCGCCGATCCTGGGCTCGGTTATATGCAGGAGCGGTAAGCCGCTGACCGGCGTCACCCGAATGCGAGGTCCAGCGAGGTCGGCGACATCGGGAGCGACTAGAAGGTCGATGCCGCTGCGCTCGAGTTGCCATGCGACCCGCTGGAGGGTCTCCTGGTCGAAGTGGGCTTGGCCGACCACGGCCACTGAGCTGGCCCGCAGGCGTTTGGCGGCAGAAACCACGTCGTCGGGGCGGCCGGCGATGGGTACAGGTCCATCCCGGGTTTCGAGCGCTCGTTCGGTGCTGGCGAGACAGACGCCGACGATCCGGTGCTCGTGCCTGGTTTTCTGCATCAGGTGATCGGCAAACTTGCGCACCGAATCGGGCGCGCCCACCAACACCAGCCGGATCACCCCGTGGCCGCGCCGGCGCGCCGCGCCCAACGCCTTGCGGGCCGCGAACCGGGTGAGAAGGACCGAGACGATGAGGGTCGGGAAGTAGGCGACGACGAGCATCCGCGAGAGCTGCAGCTTGAGGGCGAAGGCCGCGATCGCAACCGTGGCCATGATCTCCACAGCCGTGATGACCGGGAGCCTGTAGTCGGCGTCGTCGTCGAGGGTCTGTCTCGGACGGTAAGCCCCGGCGGCAGCCAAGCTGAGCAACCAGACGGGGACAGAAAGTACGGCCAGGGTGTCGTAGCCGACCCGGAGACCGAACAGGGAGATTTGGGTCAGGTCGTGACTGGGCCGCACCAGGTAGCACACCACGACCGCAACGAACACCGCGACCAGGTCTGCGAACAATCGGATCAGGGCGCCGCGGACCGGCCAGGTAATCCGAAGTTCCTCGTTCGGTCGGGTCGTGTCCGCCGTGGACGACACCAGCCGCGGATCGCCGATAAGGACCAATCGCGCAGCTTCTTCACCATTTGCCCGGTGCGGTTGGGAACGGCCGACTACCGCTCGTGACCCGCCCATCACACGGCCTTGATCCATTGCGATTACCCCTATTACCGGTAAGTAAGGAGCTCAACGCACCGAAGATAGTACTGACGAGGCCTGGGGCCGGCCATAGGCGCACCTCGGCCAGGGGCCCGGACCGAGCCGGGCTTGTTGCTGACCAGGCTCGCTCGCGTAGCCTCACGCCATGGATATACGAGGATCTTCATCAATAGTTACCGGAGGCGCTTCCGGCCTCGGCGAGGCGACCGCCAGGTTGCTCACCGAGCGGGGCGCCCGGGTCGTCGTGCTCGATATGAGCGACGACAAAGGCGAGAGCCTGGCCAAGGAACTCGGCGGCGTGTTCGTGCATGCCGACGTGACCAACACCGACGAGGTCATCGTGGCCGTAGAGGCGGCCAAGGAGCTCGGCCCGCTCCGCTCGCTGGTCAACTGCGCCGGGATCGGCGCCGCCAGCCGTACCATCGGCAAGGACGGGTCCTACGACTCGGCCTTCAACCTGGACTACTTCAGCAAGGTCATCTCGATCAACCTGATCGGGACGTTCAACTGCATTCGTTTGGCGGCCACCTCCATGAGCCTCACAGAGCCTCTGGCCGACAACGAGAGAGGCGCCATCGTCAACACCGCGTCGCTGGCGGCGTTCGACGGGCAGATCGGGCAGGCCGCCTACTCCGCGTCGAAGGGCGGTGTCGTCGGCATGACCCTTCCGATCGCTCGCGACCTCTCCGTCGTGGGCATTCGGGTCAACACCATCGCCCCGGGCCTCATCGACACCCCCATCTACGGCACGGGCGAGGCGTCCGAAGCGTTCAAAGAGAAGCTAAAGAAGGACGTGGTCTTCCCCGACCGACTGGGCAAGCCTGACGAGTTCGCCAGCCTCGCCGTCGAGCTGGTATCAAACAGCTACATGAACGGTGAGACCATCCGCATCGACGGCGCCGCCCGTCTCCAGCCGAA
Source organism: Acidimicrobiaceae bacterium (assembly GCA_003156795.1). Taxonomy (GTDB): domain Bacteria; phylum Actinomycetota; class Acidimicrobiia; order Acidimicrobiales; family Palsa-688; genus PALSA-688. The sequence continues at coordinate 4,153 of PMHU01000091.1, read as the reverse complement.
GTAGGCGATGTGGCGACCATCGAGTACACCACCGAAGGCCACGTGGCCGTCATCACGATCAACCGGCCCGAAGCCCGTAACGCCGTTAACGGCGACGTGGCCAACGGTATCGAGGAAGCAATCGACAAGCTCGAAGCTGACGACTCCCTGTGGCTCGGAATCCTTACGGGCGTGCCACCGGTCTTCTCGGCAGGTGCAGATCTCAAGGAAATCAACGCCGGTCGGGCCGGCAGTCTGGCTACGGCCCGGGGAGGATTCGCGGGTATCGCGAACCGCGAGCGATCCAAGCCCATCATCGCGGCCGTCGACGGTCCCGCCCTGGCCGGTGGGACCGAGATCACCTTGTCGTGCGACCTGATCGTGGCGTCGACCACGGCGACGTTCGGCATACCCGAAGTGAAGCGCTGCCTGGTCGCCGCCGGGGGCGGCCTCTTCCGTCTGCCTCGCAAGGTGCCGTTCAACATTGCCATGGAGCTGGCCCTGACTGGCGACCCGATCGACGCCACGCGCGCCCACCATTTCGGCCTGGTCAATCATCTGGCCGAGCCCGGCCAGGCGCTCGAGGTCGCCAAGGAGCTCGCTCGCCGCATCGAGGCCAACGCGCCCGTTGCCGTCCGGGCGTCGCGCCAAGTGATCCTGGCCGCCATGACCGAGGACGAAGCGACCGGTTGGCGGCTGTCGGCCGAGGGGATGGCCAAGGCCATGTCCAGCGAGGACATGAAGGAAGGCTTGACCGCTTTCATCGAGAAGCGTCCACCTGCCTGGTCCGGCAAGTAGGGGCGGCCCGGGACCCACTGACGATCGGACGAGTCCTGGAGGGGTGCCTTGGCGTATCCTGCCCACGATGACTGAGGTCGACTTCCACTTCGACGTGATGTGCCCCTGGGCCTACCAAACCAGCAAGTGGATCCGTGAGGTCACCGAGCAGAGGGACGTCACCGTCCGATGGCGCTTCTTCTCGCTGGAAGAGGTCAACCGCGAGGAGGGCAAGAAGCATCCGTGGGAGCGGCCCTGGTCATACGGCTGGTCGATGCTGCGAGTCGCAGCCCTGTTGCGGCGGGGACCCGACGGTTACCAGGAAGTCGGTCGCTTCTACGCCGCGGCCGGCAAGGCCCTGCACGAGGACGGTCGCAAGGTCCACACCCCGGAGGGGGTGGCCGAAGTGCTCGTCGAAATGGGGCTCGACCCCGGTGCGGTGGAGGCGGCCATCACCGACGGGACCACCCACGACGACGTGCGCGCCGACCATGATCGGGTGCTCGAGCTGGGGGGATACGGTGTCCCCACCCTCGTCCTGGACGGCTCCACCACCCTGTACGGCCCGGTCGTGACCCCCGCACCCACAGGTGCGGACGCGGGCCGACTGTGGGACGCCGTGGCGGTATGGTCGGAGTTTCCGCACCTGTACGAGCTGCGCCGGCCCAAGACCGGGGCTGACTGGCACCACATAGGTGACAGCTTCTCCCCGTACCTCGAGGCGAGGGACTGGCGGACGATCGAAAGGCCCGTGAGCTGACTTGAGCGCTGAAACTCCAAGGATCGCCGCGGGTCCCGGGATCGCCGCCGACAGCTCGGCAATGGCCCTGACCGCGCAACTGGGTGAGGTGTGGGACTCGCTCTCATCTCTCGGCGCCACGCTGAGCGATGCCGAGTGGGGCGCAGTAACCCCGTGCCCCGGTTGGCTGGTATCGGCTCAGTACGCCCACGTGATCGGCACCGAGTCGATGCTCCTCGGCCGCCCCAACCCCGAAATCGACCCTGGTCGACCGGGACACGTGCACAACGACATCGGCGGCTTCAACGAGGTGTGGGTTGCCGCGCTGGCGTCTGAGTCTCGCGATGCCGTGCTGGCCCGCTTGGCCGAAGTCACTTTGACGCGGATGGAGGCCCTGACGGCGATGGGCGAGGAGGACTTCTCGGCTCCGTCGTGGACACCGGTCGGAAAGGCCGACTACCGCCGCTTCATGCAGGTCCGCGCCTTCGACTGCTGGGTCCACGAGCAGGATATTCGGGACGCAGTCGGCCGGCCCGGCCACGAAGACGGGCCGGTGGCCGAGCAGTCCGTTGACGAGATCGTGCGGGCGATCGGCTACATCGTGGGCAAGAAGGCTGGGGCCGAGCCGGGGTCGTCGTTGCGAATCTCGCTGACCGGTCCCGTGCGCCGCGACATCAACGTGGCGGTAATCGACGGGCGGGCGGGCGCCGTCGAAGGGCTCGAAGTGACGCCGACGGCCTCACTCGCGCTCTCCTCGACCGCCTTCACGCGGCTGGCTTGCGGAAGGGTCGCCCCCGCCGCTGTGCGCGACGGGGCCCTCGGTGGCGTGGAAGCGTCGGGCGACACCGCCTTCGCCGAACGGGTGGTCGACCACCTGGCCTTCACGATCTGATCGAATGGCCACAGAGCCCGGCCGCCAGCCCGTCGGTGACCTGGTTACCCGACGGCCTGAACTGGCCTACCGATGACCGAAGTCGCCAGGACCACCGCCGCGCTCCTACGTCACTGGGCCGCTCACAGGCCAGACCATCCGGCGGTTCGATGGGGCGATCAGCAGCTCACCTACCGCGAGTTGGACGAGCGGTCGAGCCGGGTCGCCAACGCGTTGCGCTCGTCGGGGGTGGGCCCAGGCGAGCGGGTGGCGTTCTTGGACAAAAACAGCCCCGAGCAGTTCGAGCTCTATTTCGGTGCGGCCAAACTCAACGCCGTGCCGTGCCCGGTCAACTTCCGATTGGCGCCCACTGAGATTGCGGTGATCGTCAAAGACAGCGGGGCCAAGGTGTTCGCCGTAGGTGCCGAGTTCCTGCCCGGAGTGGAGTCCATAGCCGAGGAGCTGGCCGCCACGGAGATCGTGGCGATCGGCCCAGCGCCTGGGCGCTCGTCGTTCACCGAGTGGCGCGATGCTCGTGCGGCCCACGACCCGGGAGCGACGCAACTGCCGGACGACGTTGCCTACCAGCTCTACTCCTCGGGCACGACGGGGCGGCCTAAGGGCGTGCAGCTGACCCAGGCCAACCTTGCAGCTGGCCTGTCTATTTACCCGGGCCTGCTCGGGATGGGCCCCGAGTCGGTGAGCATGGTGGCCATGCCTCTGTACCACATCGGTGGCGGGGGCTGGGCGCTGGCGGCCCTGACCGTGGGCGCTACCAACGTCCTGGTCCGCGACATCGTCCCGGACGACCTGGTGGCGCTGGTGGAACGGGAGCGGATCAGCCACGCGTTCGTCGTCCCGGCCGTGCTGCAGTTCATGCTGGGAGTACCTGGTGTCGCCGACCGGGATTTCTCGGCCCTGCGCTACGTCTTGTACGGCGCCTCGCCGATATCGGAGAAAGTCCTCGCCGGCTCGATCCGAACTTTTGGGTGCGGCTTCGTGCAGGCCTACGGGCTGACCGAGTCGACTGGGACGGTGATCTACCTACCTGAGGCCGACCACGACCCCGAAGGTCCCAACCGTCACAGGTTGAGGGGGGTCGGGCTGCCTATAGCCGGCACCGAGATTCGCGTCGTCGACCCGGCCGGCATCGACGTGGCCCAGGGGGAAGTGGGCGAGATCTGGATCAAGGGGCCGACGGTCATGAAGGGCTACTGGAACATGCCCGAGGCCACCGCCGAGTCGGTCCTTCCCGATGGCTGGCTTCGGTCCGGTGACGCCGGCTTCCGTGACGCCGACGGCTATTTATATATCCACGACCGGGTCAAGGACATGATCGTGTCTGGGGCGGAAAACGTATACCCTGCCGAGGTCGAAAACGCCATCATGTCCCACCCCGGCGTGGCCGACGTGGCGGTCATCGGGGTGCCGTCGGACAAATGGGGAGAGACCCCGAAAGCGGTCGTGGTTCGGGCCGCGGGCGGCGACCTGACTGAAGAGGAGCTGCTGGTGCACTGCCGGAAGCACTTGGCCGGGTTCAAGTGCCCGACCAGCGTCGACTGGGTGGACGAGCTGCCCCGCAACCCGAGCGGAAAGGTGCTCAAGAAGGACCTTCGCGCTCCCTACTGGGTGGGCCGGACCCGGATGGTCGGCTGAGATGCCCGGCGCTTCTAACCGCTAGTAGTTCTCGACGAACAGGATGGTGAGAGAGACCCTCCCGTCCACGCTGGACACGCCCGCACCGGCCTCGCCGCCCCACGACGACAGGATGTTGTCGCGGTGTCCCC
>PMHU01000032.1 GCA_003156795.1 Acidimicrobiaceae bacterium | reverse complement strand
AACGGTGCGCCCGGTGCGGCCGGGGCTGGAACCTGGCGGACCGGCGTTGGCGTTGCCGCTGCGGTGTTCTGCTCGACCTGCTCGGCCCAGCGGGGGACTTGCCGCCGGGGGCCAAGTGGGGGGAGGAGGCCACGCCCTTGCGGGAGGTACGGCCGGGGCTGTGGCTGAAGATGGACCAGGTGTTGCCGACGGGTTCCTTCAAAGCCAGGGGAGCCGCGGTGATGATCGGCGTGGCGGCCGAGCTCGGGGTCCGGCGGGTGGTCGTCGACAGCTCTGGCAACGCCGGCAGGGCGGTCGCCGCCTATGCCATTCGAGCAGGCATGCGAGCCGAAGTATTCGTACCCGATTCGACCGCCCNNAGCCAAGGGTGGCGGCCATCTCGGCCCTCGGCGCCGCGGTGGTCGCCGTCCCCGGACCTCGGGCCGCGGCAGCCACCGCCGCCCAGAGGAGGGTCGAAGAGGGGCGGTCGGGCGGTGACCCGCCTTGGTACGCCAGCCACGTTTACCAGCCGGCCTTCCACCACGGGGTGAAGACCCTCGCGTTCGAATTGCACGAGCAGCTCGGGGAATCGATAGGGACCGTCGTAGTGCCGGCGGGCAACGGGACACTGGTGATCGGGCTGTGGCTGGGCTTTCGCGAGCTCATCTCAACGGGACGGGCCGTCGGCATGCCGCGGATCGTGGCCGTTCAGTCGCGGCGGTGCGCGCCCCTGGCCGGGCTGGCACCGACCGGCCCGACCGCGGCAGTAGGAATCGCGGTCGCGTCGCCTCCCCGGGCCGGACAGATCCGCGCTGCCGTCCTGGCCAGCGGGGGCCGCGTCCTCACCGTGACTGAGGACGATCTAGACGAGGCTCGCCGGGGCCTGGCCGGGATGGGTGTCGAGGTCGAACCCACTTCGTCTGCGGTGTGGGCGGCGTGGTGCACCGGGGCGGCGCGGCCGTCTGATTTCTCAGATGGCCGCAATGGCGGTGGCGTCGTCCTGGTCCTCACCGGCCGGTGAGCGGCTGCGTTACCCGTCGAGGGAGACGTCGTCGAAACGGGCGGTGGCGATGGCCCAGGGGGGCAACGGGAAACCCTGGTCCCACCGCTGCAGTCGGGCTCCTCGAAGGTCGACCAGCCAACCGGAGCGGCCGGGGATGCGGACGTCCGCTGCGTCGTGCGAGGGGTTGAAGACCCGGACCTCCAAGTGGCCGTCACGGCGCTGCAGGGCGGAGACCTCGGCGCCCTGGACGGTCAGCCGGGCGCCGGACGGAGCGAGCTTCCCGGTGCCCGTGCCTCGTCCCACCAACATCGGGGTCCAGGCCTGGTCGGCCAGCGCCCACCCGTCTGCGTCGCCGAGAGCCAGGGCGTACCGGGCGCGGTGGGGTCCGATCAGCTGGGTGTCGCGCAATGGGAGGGCCGGCCCGGCCGCGTTGGGCCGGTAAGCCGTGGTCGGCCGGGAGAGGAAACCCGTGGCGCGCAGGAGGGTGAGGGCCAAGGCCGTCCCGCCGTCGATCAGCTCGTATTCGAGCAGGCCTTCGTGGGTGACGCTCAGCCCTCCGGCGGTCACGAAACGCCTGGACGGGAACGTGGCCGAGGGGAACTCGTGCCGGCCCCCTTCGGCGCCGCTCCGCTCGACCGTGGCGTACGCGCACTCAGCGACCGTGTGGTCGGCCGGCTGCGGCAGCGGAAAAATTGTGCGGATGCGGTGGTCGCGACAGGGGTGGTCCAGCTCGACGGTCAGGCGCAGCAAACCCTCCCCGGCGCGCAGCTCGAGGTCCGTCACGACCTCGACCACTTCTTGGCCGATGCGCTCGCCGTCGACCAGACGCGACGGCCAGTGGTACACGCGCCGAACGCGCAGCCGGCCCCGCACCGGTCCCGCTTCGAGCACTTCCACCGCCACCGATTCGGGCCGATCCACGATGGTGTCGCTGAAGGGAGGCGAGTAGTTGTAGGTGTCGCCTTCGTCGCCTCCGTCGACGAGTCGGTCTAAGCCGGCCAGGCCGTTGAGGGAAAGCGTCCCCGTCTTGACGTCCACGTCCACGCGGGCCCGACCGTTGTCAAGCCAGTGGTCGCCTGCCCGGACCGGTTCGACATCCATGCGGGCCGGCTTCCATGCGGACCACCCGTACCCGGGGACGTCGCGAGCCATGACGGCCACTCGCTGACTGGCGCGTCGATGCACGCGCACTCGCAGGGGAAGGTCGGCCGCGGCCCCGGCCTGGGCCCAGGCCTCAGCCGACAGGTAGGCGACCGTCGAAGCGGGCGGGCCGGTGGCGTCCTGGTAGACGTCGATGACGACCCCTTCGGGTCCGCCTTCGACTTGCACGTCGTCGCCTCGCCCGTGGTCCCCGAGCCACCCGTCACGGGCCAGTTCGCCGAGCATCCGAGCCAGGTCGGCTCCGGTTCCGACCCGCTCCTCGGTCGCGGCGGGGGTGGACCTCAGAACCTGGGCGCCCGCAGGCGGCTCCGTACCGGGCAGGACCAGCTCGATCAGCCCAGAGCGGCGGCGGGGGCTGGGGTTGACCACGATCGGGCCTCTCGAGACGGTCGCGACCTCCGCGATCGAGAGCGCCGACTCCACCACGTCCGATCCCAAGGCGGTGGCCCGGTCATAGCGGGTCAGCACGGCCCGGCCCACCTCGTCGGCTGAACAGGCGCAGATGGAGTCGTGGGCCGAGTTGCGGATCACGGCCAGCCAGGCCCGATCCAACTGGTCGCCCGGCCAGAGTTCCGGCAGCAGCCACAGCGCGGCGAGGGGCTCGGCCAGCCTCTCCAACGTCCGCTCGGCCACGGCCGCTGCCACCTTGATGTCGACTCGGTTGGAAAGCACCCCCATGAGGATGTTGGCCCGGGCCCCGCTGCGGAGCTCACCGGCCCAGCTGGGCAGGCCCTCGGTCGGGGCGTTCTTCAAGTACTCGTGGAGGGACGTCTGCTCAAATCGGTAGTGCTCCTGGTCGGCGTTGGCCGCGACCAGCAAGGCGGGCATGCCGGGCTGGGGGCCGTGGTGGTCTCCGCCGTTCATCAGCAGCAGGGTCGACGACTCGGACCCCAGCAAGCCGGCCAGCTCGGCTTCGTGGGCCTCGATGCGCCGCAGCAACGACGGCGCGTCTGGCGGCAGGAAGGCCCCGTTGGCGTAGCCGACCGGCAGGTACTCGGCCCGCACCGTGCTCCCGTCCGGTGACGTCCACCAAAAACCCGTCCGGTCTACAGAGGCCGGGACTCCTCTCCACACGACCGCTTGTTCGAGGCCGGCCTGGCACAGGATCTGGGGCATCTGCGCGATGTGGCCGAACATGTCGGGGAGGTAGCCCACGGCTTGGGCGCCGCCGAAGCCGGAGGCCTTTCGCAGTCCGAGCTGGAGGTTCCTCACGATCGTCTCACCAGACACGCAGAACTCGTCCATCAGCACGTACCAGGGCCCAATGGCCAGCCGTCCTGAGCGGGTCAGGTCGGCCACCGCGCTCGCGGCTTCCGGGCGCACGGCCAGGTAGTCGTCGAGTGCGGCCATCTGTCCGTCGAGGAGGAACTGGGCGTACGACGGGTCCCCGGCCAGCAGGGCGAGCACGTCGTCCATCACGCCGACCAGCCGCGATCGGAACGACTCGAACGGGCGGTACCACTCCCGGTCCCAGTGGGTGTGAGCGACGACCGCCACCTTGCGCGACATGGTCGGTCAGGGTACGCATCGCCGCCGCGGTGCGTGCTACTTTCTCGCAACTGAGGGTAGTGCGACGTACAGAAGCAGATCCCTCTTCCGGCTCCGGCCGGAGGCCGCCGCTCCCGTCCCAAGGGCGAGGTTTCGGGCAGGCCAGGAAAGGAGGGATTGCTTGTGGCTACAGGAACGGTCAAGTGGTTCAACTCGGAGAAGGGTTACGGCTTCATCTCCCAGGAGAGCGGCCCCGACGTCTTCGTGCACTTCAGTGCCATCGAGGGCAACGGGTACCGCAACCTCGAGGAGAACGACAAAGTCGAGTTCGAGGTCAACCAGGGCCCCAAGGGGCTCCAGGCTGCCAGCGTGAGGCGCCTCGGCTAGACGCCGACCCTTCCGGCCGCCCCGGGCGGAGCGCCGATGGGCGTGCGCTCCGGTCGGACTCCGGTCGGACGCCGATCCGACGGTGTAAAAGCGGGGCGGGCGACGCTTCGGCGCGCTTCGGGCGCGAGTTTCCACACTCGGAAGCATCCAGGCAGGGAAACCCGCGAATCTGCTTCCGAGAGTGGAAAGGCGCGCCCGGTCGCGCCCGCAACATCCCGAGGTGCGACCGGGCCGGCTCCGTGCGGGCGAAGCCACCTCCGGCGGCGAGCGGTTCAGCCCTTACTGGTCAGTCGTCGAGCAGCAGTCGCTCCGGGTGGGAGTAGACGTTGAACGACCCGCCCCTGACGAATGCGATCAGGGCGACCCCGAGGCGCTCGGCGGCCTCGACGGCGAGGCTGGACGGGGCCGATACCGCGGCGATGGTCCCGATCCCGGCGACGGCGGCCTTCTGAACGATTTCGAAGCTGACCCGACCGGAGACCATCAGGACCGACCCGGCCAGCACGGCACCCGCCACCGTGTGGCCGATCACGGTGTGGCCGATCACCGTGTGGCCGATCACTTTGTCCACCGCATTGTGTCGGCCGACGTCTTCCCGGGCGCAGCGCAACACGCCGTCTGGGCCGAACAGCCCGGCCGCGTGGAGGCCGCCGGTCCGGTCGAAGATCCGCTGGGCCGACCGGAGCCGGTCCGGCAGCAGGGGCACCATGGAAGCGGGGATGGGCGGCGCGGCCGGCACCGGAGGGCAACCGACTTCCACGGATGCGATGGACGACTTCCCGCACACACCGCAGCTCGCAGATGCGGCGAAGAGGCGCGCCGGTTCCCAAGGCTCCCAAGTATGGTTGAGCTTTAGCGAGACCGTGTTGTAGCGGTCGTCCTCCGCGTCGCGGGAATCTGCGTCGCGGGGAGCATGGCAATAGCTGACCGAGACCACCCCGTTCCGATCGGTGACGCCTTCTGTTATCGCGAACCCGACGGCCAGCTCGAAGTCGTGGCCCGGCGTGCGCATGGTGACCGCGAGCGGCCGCGGGTCCTGGCCCGGCCCGCCGACTCGGATCTCCATCGGCTCTTCGGTCGCCACGTGCTCGGGCATTTCGGCGCGATTCCCGGGCCGCACCTTGATGGCGCGAACGACCGTGACGCTCCTGGGGCTGCTCATCGGTTGACCTGCCTGAGCCGCTCGACGTCGGCGGGCGTGTCCGCGTCGGCCAGGGCGAGCGGGTGGCCGGCGGGTAGCGACCACTCCTCGGGCCCGACCAGGAGTGCGTCGATGGCGGCGAGCAGCTCCCTCATGGTCCTCGTGCCGCCGCGGAAGAGATCCGCCGCCGTCTCTAGGTCTTCGGGTTGGTAACGGGCGCACAGGGGCTGAGGGCGCAGGGAGTCGATAGGAACGACCGAGCGGGACGACGGGTGGCCGGCCAGCCAAGCCAGCAGACCGCCGGTGAGGAGCGGGAGGTCGGTCGCCACCACTATCACCGGCCCCGTCCAGCCCATGGCTTGAATGGCCGCGAAGCCCCGGACCACGGCGGACAGCGGTCCGAGCCGCGGGTCCAAATCGGGGGCTGCTTGGAGATGCGTGTAGCCCGGCCCCACCTCGACCGTCGGGTCCGCAACCTCCTCGAGCAGGCGGGCCGTCCGGTCGGCCAGGCGGACACCCCGGAATTCGAGAGACGCCTTGTCGACGCCCATGCGGCTGCTGGCACCACCGGTGAGGAGCATCCCAGCCGCGGCCATTCAGTCATTGTGACTGGTCAGTAGGCTTGGCGTCCCGACATCCTCGGCGAGCCCGACCGCCGGCGGGTCAGGAAGAGTCCGAAAGTGGGCGTACACCGCGCCCCGCCGGGCGCTCGGTTGACGCTCAAGAATTCCCTGGTTGGCGCCGATATTCTGACCGGTGGAATCTAAGTTCTCGCCGGGATGTCGGTCGCTGCGGCGCTCAACAAGTATCGCAGGGCTGCTTATCGTGGCTGCGACGGGAATCGTGTTCGTCCAAGCGATGAGGCCGGCGGCCGCGGCCGGTGGTTACCCCGCGATCGGTTCCCCGATCACCCTCTCCATCATCACCCTGCCGGAGCGTACGACGACCACGACGTTCCCCACCACGACCACCACCAAGCCGGTGTGCAGGAAGAGAGACTGCCCGCCGCCCACCACCACGACGGTGCCGACCACCACCGTCCCGGCCACCACGGTGCCCACCACCCAGCCGACCACGCCACCCACCACCAAGCCCCAGTCGACTCCACCCCCGATCACCGCAACTTCCCCGCTCCTCGGTGGCATCACGCCGATCCACGGCGTGGCCGCGATCCAGAACGCCCCGGGCTCGACGACGACCACCACTACTGTCGTGGCGCATGCCAACGGCTCGGTAGGAAAGTCCAAGGCGAAGTCCGCCCCCTTGGTCGGAGGCGTCTTCAACGAGCCCATGGTGCTGGCCCGCGGCGGGTGGAAAGGGCTTTCGCTGCAGGCGGCCACCAACCTCAAAGTGCCCATTCTGTTCGGCGTCGCCGTGACCCTGTTCGTCCTCGGCCAGGCGCTCATCGACCGCCGTGACCCCAAGCTCTCCCGCGCCCCGGAGCGAAACGCCGACGACACGGTCGGATTCGAATGACCCAGGAGCAGGCGGCTGCGTGGCGGGCCCGGCCGGTGTCCCACGAGCTCACCAGCCTGGACGAACGGCTGGGCCTTCTGTTGATCGTCAGGATCGGCATGGTCGTGCTGGTCGTGCTGGGCGCCCTGTTTGCGTCGGGCCAGCTGGCGTTCGGCATCATCCAGGTCGGCCCGGTCAGCGCCGCCTACCTGGTCATGGCCGCCGCCGCGGAATGGTATCGGCGCAGCGACTTGCCGGGCCGGATGCTGATCCACAGGGTGATCCTCCCCCTCGACGCCGTCTACCTGGCGATCGTGGCCACCCCATCGGGGGGGCCGAGCAGCCCGCTGATCGTGCTGTTCGCGGTGCAGCTCATCGCCGTCACACTCTTGGCCAGCGAACGAGCCGGCATCCGCATCGCCTTGTGGGATTCCTTCCTGTTCGTCGTGATACCGACTCTGTCGCTCTCGGGTCGCATCGGGTCCATTCTGGGGGTGCACCAGGTTGCGTCTCCGCCCGCGACCCAGACGGCCCTGGCCATCATGGGCTTTTGGGTGGTGGCCATATGCACTGCGTTCTTCTCCTCCGTCAGCGAAAGAGAGCTGCGCCGGAGCAAGGCTGAGATGGCAGCCCTGGCCGAGATGGCGTCGGCGCTCGAAGGCGTCACCGGCGAGGACGAGATCCTGTCCATCCTCTTGGGCACTTTGGTCAGCGCCTTTTCCCTCCGCCGAGCCGCGCTCTGGTGCACGCACGCGGCCCGTCCCATCGGGCTCTTATTGGACTCGCGTGAGACCGGCCCGGTCAGCGCCCCGGTTCCGCCCCTGGCCCGGGCCGATCGCATCGCGGGCATGGTCTGGGGGGTTCGGGAGCCGCTCCTCCTGCGCAGCTTGGATGCCGAGGAAAACCCGGTCGCGGCTGGCCTCCTGCCCGGCGCCACCAACGTCGTCGTCCTGGGGATCCAAGTCGACGGCAACGACTCGGGCATCGTCCTCCTCGAGCACGGCGGCAACCCGATGACGGCGCGCCTGCCCAGGAGGACTCTGGTCGTCATGGCGCAGTTCGCCGCCCACGCCGCCCTGTCTCTACGCAACGCCCGGCTCCTGTCGGAAAGGGAGAGGCTGGCCGCAATCGATGGCCTGACTGGCCTGGCCAACCGGCGGGAGTTCGACCAGGTCCTGGCGAAGGAAGTGAGCCGGTCGGAGCGATCTCAAGAGCCGCTGAGCCTGGTCGTGTTTGACCTGGACCACTTCAAAGCCGTCAACGACACTCGCGGCCACTTGGCCGGCGACGAGGTCCTCCGAGCCGTCGCCGAGGTCTTGGCCGGCGCCGTGAGAGAGATGGACACGGTGGCGCGATACGGCGGTGAAGAGTTCGTGGTGGTGCTTCCCCGGTGCGACCAACCCGACGCCGTTCGGGTCGTAGAGCGGATCAACAAGTCGATACGCGAGAGGGACGACCTCGAGGGGGTCACTTGCAGCGCGGGGATATCGACCATGCCGTTCAACGCCACTGACGGGCTGGCGCTGGTCGGGGCTGCTGATGAGGCCCTGTTCCAATCCAAGCGGGCCGGCCGCGACCGCTACACCGTCTCGACCAGTCGACCCGACATCCACCAGACCGCCTGCTGACGGCGGGCGCCCGGCCCAGCCCTGCCGCCCAACCCCTGACGCCCAACCCCTGACGCCCAACCCCTGACGCCCAACCCCTGACGCCCAACCCCTGACGTCGCCTAAACCGACGACCCCTTGGCAGTGGCGTGGCAGGCTAAGCCGGTGCCCTCCCTATTCGAGGACCTGCGCTGGCGAGGCCTGGTCCATCAGATGACAGACGAAGAGACCCTGGCCCCGCGCCTCGACGTTGCCGGTCTGGTCGCCTACATCGGCTTCGATCCCACAGCCGACAGCCTGCACGTGGGGCACCTGCAGCAGCTGTGCCTGCTGCGGCGATTCCAAGACGCCGGTCACCGGCCCATCGCCCTGGTCGGGGGCGGGACGGGAATGATCGGCGACCCGAGCGGTAAGAGCGACGAGCGCAACCTGCTGAGCCCGGCTCAGCTGGACGCCAACCGTACGGCGATGGCGGCACAGATGTCGCTATACCTCGACTTGGGCGGCGACGGGAAAGCCATCCTGGCCGACAACGAGGAGTGGCTCGGCCGCGCCCGGTTGCTCGAGTTCCTGCGCGACGTCGGCAAGCACTTCAGCGTCAACGAGATGGTGCGCAAGGACTCCGTCCGGGCTCGCCTAGAAGGAAGGGAGCAGAGTCTTTCCTTCACCGAGTTCAGCTACATGTTGTTGCAAGCCTGGGACTTCGTGCAGCTGTACGACCGGTACGGATGCGAGCTTCAACTCGGCGGGAGCGACCAGTGGGGCAACATCATCGAAGGGGTCGACCTGATCCGCCGCCTCAGGGGCGCCCGGGCGTTCGGGCTGACGTCGCCGCTTATCACCAAGGCGGACGGCTCGAAGTTCGGCAAGAGCGAAGGGGGCAACGTGTGGTTGGATCCGGGTCGCACCAGCCCGTACGCCTTCTTCCAGTTCTGGCTGAGAACCGAGGACGGCGATGCCGGGCCTTACCTACGCCGGCTGACCTTTCTGCCGCGAGAGCGGATCGAGGAGTTGGATGCGGCCACGTCAGAGAGGCCCGAACGCCGTGAGGCGCAGAGGGCGCTGGCATTCGAGGTCACCGCTGGCGTGCATGGCGCCGACGAGGCGCGGCGGGCCGTACAAGCCGCCGCGGTGCTGTTCACCGAAGACATCGCCGGACTGGACGCGGCCACGTTGGCGGGGGCTCTGGCCGATGCCCCGACCACGCCGGTTGGCCGCGGAACCCTCGAAAGCGGCTTAGAAATCGTGGCCGCCCTCACCTCATCCGGCCTGGCCTCGTCGAATGGAGAGGCGCGGCGGCTCCTGGCTCAAGGGTCGGTGTACCTCAACGGTAAGCGGATCGACGCCGACCGGACCATCGTCCCAGCCGACGCCCTGCACGGACGGTGGATCGTGCTGCGGGTGGGCAAGCGCAACCAGCAAGTGCTGGAAGTAGAGGGATGATCCGGACGGGCGCCGACGCGATTCACGGGCCGGCCGGGCGGGGCGGGCCGCCGGCCGCTGGCGGCAGGGCCTCCCGCAAATTGCGGGCGACCGATCCCGCCTCGGCGCCGTCGCCATAGCGGGTCCGGGGCCAGAAGAAGCCGCGCAGCCCGTCCTTGCGGCGCCGGGGTATGACGTGCAGGTGGACGTGGGGCACGCTCTGGCTGACGACATCGTTGAGGCCGAAAAAGGTCCCTTCGGCGCCCAGCGCCACCCGTTGGGCCGCCGCCACCCGGCGGCCGGCATCAAGCAGAAGCCCGAGATGATCCCAGGGCACGTCTGCGATCGTGGACCAGTGCCGGCGGGGGACGATCAGGGTGTGGCCGGGGAAGACGGGCCGAACGTCCAAGAAGGCGACGACGTCGGGTTCGTCCAGGACCATGTGGGCCTCGGCGGTTCCGTTGGCTATCTCATCGAAGACGCACGTCGCAGGTGGGCTCACAGCCAGCCAGCGTCGCGCGACGATGCAGTCCATGCCCAACGACTCGTCCGTTCCTTTTACCGCCGGTCCACCGGAAACGGTCCTGCCGCCGGCGCCGACCGAGGCCCTGGCCGGACTGGACCGCGCCATGGCCCTCCCTATCGAGCAGCGCCGGGCCGCCGTGGCCCAGGTAGTTGCGGCCCACCCCACCTATTTGGACGGGTGGGCCCGACTCTCGGTCCTGGCCCGTGACCCGGTGGAGGCCTATGCCTACGCCAGGGTCGGCTACCACCGCGGCCTCGACACTTTGCGGGGGGCGGGCTGGAGGGGGTCCGGTTACGTTCGAGGGATCCACGAGACCAACCGGGGATTCCTGCGCGCCGTGGACGCCTTGAGAAACGCGGCGGCCGCCATCGGGGAGTCATCTGAAGCCGAGCGCTGCTCAGTGTTCCTCCGCCAGCTGGACCCCGAGTGGGCGCCCACGGGCGGCTCCGAAGCGTGACGCCATCGTCGCCAAGCGGGGCGGGACGGCCCGGCGAGGGACCCGATCCCCGGCGGTCCCGGGGCGCCGCCGCGATCGACGAGCACGTGGATCACGCCGACGGAGGGCCGGAGGTCGACCGGTTCCATCCGCGACCACCTAACCGATTCTCACGGGTGGGGTCGGTCGAGGACATCTCCTTGCACGAGATCAGCGATCCTCGCCATTGGCACTTGGTGACTTACGGCCTCAGCGAGCTTCACAGCAAGCAATCCCGGGACAAGGACCTGTCCGGGTGGGGGTTCGAGCTGACGTTCCGGGTGCTCGACGAGGAAACGCCGCGGTGGGCGGTGGACTTCCTCGCCAGCCTGGCCGGGTACGTGTGGTCCAGCCGCCACCCCTTCGCCGAGGGCCACAACCTCGATTTGAGCGGACCCATCCGCCTGGGCGGCGACAGCCATCTCACCGCCGCCATGATCGTCGAGGACCCGGTGCTGGGCTCCCTGGCCGGACCGTTCGGGATGGTCCAGTTCCTCCAAGTGGTGGGCCTCACGGCCGGGGAGCTGGAGCTGTGCCGGGCGTGGAATACCGACGGCGTGAGGGAGCTGTTGGCCCGGGACGACCCGCTCCTCGTGACCCGACTGGACCGGCCCGCCATTGATGACGACCCCCGCTGGGTCGACGAGATTCAACGGCGAACCAGGGAGGAGGGCAGCTCCCTCAGCGAGCTCCGGGTGGCGACTTTGCGGGTTTACCGGCGCATCCGGCGGGGCCACGTGGTGGAGATGGGAGTCGGGGCCGCGAGCGCCCTGGGCCCCGCCTTGCGGAGGGAGCTGGTGGCCCCGGGCGCGGTCTTTTCGGTGGTCGGCGACGAGCACGACGTGCGCTTCGTCGTCGACGAAGCCGGCTGGTCCTGGTCGGGCTACGCCTTGGAGGTCGGCGTGCCGCTCGACGCCCTCGAAGGGCTGGCGGCGTTCTTCGACGGCAGCAGCGGCTGGGGCCGCTTGCCGGATTGGCCGGGCCTTCGCTTCCACGTGGTCAAATGAGCGGCCCCGGCTCTTGAAGCGCGCCCGACTCGGACGCGGGCCGCCAGTCTGGGCTCGGGCCGCCAGCCCCGGCCCGGCCGCAGCGGCCCGGTAGCCTCAACGGGGTGGCCGCAGACACGGGATTGGTGGGTCCGTTTCCAGACGGGTCCGACCCGGTCGAGTACGACCGGCTGCGCCGGCGGGTCCTGTGGGCCCTGCCGAGCGGGCTGTACGTGCTCGGCAGCCGCGCCGGCAACCGGCGCAACCTCATGACGCTCAACTGGGCTGGCCAGGTGGCTGCCGATCCGAAGCTGGTGGCGGTCAGCGTGGAGGCGGGAGCGGTGACGCATGGTCTGGTCCACGACGGCGCCGTCTTTTCTCTCAACATCCTCAAGCGGGACGATCGCTCCGTCGTCCGCAAGTTCGTCAAGCCGCTCGAGGACTCCGGTGATCCGACCGATCTCGCCGGCTTCGCCGTGCGCGCCGAGGCGACCGGCGCCCCCGTCCTCGAGCTGGCGGTGGCGTGGCTGGACTGCGAGGTCCGCACGGAGGTTCCGTGCGGGAGTCACACCGTGTTCATCGGCGAGGTGGTTTCCTGCGGCGGCCAGACCGGCGAAGGCGTCGACATCCTGCGCATGGAGGACACCCGCATGAACTACGGCGGTTGAAACGCTCGCCCCGAAAACAACGTGACGCGACTCTTCGACATGAGGACTGGTCGTGGATAACGACATATCCCAAGTTGTTTCGTGGCAGCGTTGACTCCCGACCTGTAGGCTCCCCTCCCCAAAGGAGGCCCGCATCTCCGTCCTCATTTCGGGCGAGTCCGCCCTCAATTCACTCGTGGACCGCCTCAGTGCTGCGGGCCGCTACGCGCTCGACACCGAGTTCCACCGCGAGCGTACGTACTGGCCGGGCCTGGCCCTGGTCCAAGTGGCGTGGCCTGACGGCGACGCCGGCCCTGGAGGCGTGGCCCTCATCGATCCGCTGGCGGTCGACACCGCTTGCCTCGGCGCCGTCCTGGCCGGGTCCGGAGTCATGGTCGCCCACGCGGCCGAACAGGACCTGGAGATCCTCGAACGGGCGTGCGGACGCGGGCCGTCCACGCTGTTCGACACCCAGATCGCGGCGGGCTTCACCGGCCACGGATCGGCCAGCCTCAGCGCCCTCACCCAAGTGTTCCTCGGCATGGAAGTGGCCAAGGGCGACCGCCTGAGCGACTGGCGGGTGCGCCCCCTCACCGACTCGCAATTGGCCTACGCCGCAGCCGACGTGGAGAACCTGCTCGACCTGGCGGACGCCATCTCAGCCGACCTCGTCAAGAGCGGGCGCACGCAGTGGGCCGCCGAGGAGTGCGACGCGTTGCGCGTCCGGGCCCACGCCCCATCGGATCCGACCCGGGCCTGGTGGAAGCTGCGCGACGCCCGGTCCCTTCGAGGAGCGGCGCGCGGCGTGGCCCAGGAGGTGGCCGCGTGGCGGGAGCAACGGGCCCAGTCGACCGACCAGCCGGTGCGTACGGTGCTGCCCGACTTGGCCATCCAGGCCATCGCCCACCGCCCGCCATCCTCGGTGGACGCCCTCAACAAGGTCCGGGGTCTCGACGGTAGGCACTTGCGGCCGGCGGTGGCCTCGGAAGTCCTCGAAGCGGTCGAGCGCGGCAGGGCGCTGGGTGCGGCGCAGATCTCCGCCCCGCCGGCCGACGACGTTCCGAAGGAGCTGCGGGCCCCGGTCGCCCTAGTCATGGCCTGGGTGGCCCAGATCGGGCGCGACGAGCGCATCGACGCCACCCTGCTGGCGACCAGGAGCGACGTGGCTTCGTACCTCAAAGGCGAGCCCGGGTCGCGCTTGGCGTCGGGCTGGAGGTCGGAAATGCTGGCCGAGCCGATTCGGGCCCTGGTCGACGGCGAGGCCGTGCTGGCCTTCGACGGCGCCGGGCGCCTGGTGCTCGAGGAGCGCTCCGGCCGGACCTATCTGCCTCGGTCGAGCTGAGCCGCCCGAGCGGGGCGGAGGATGACCGCCTCGTCGGGGCCGACCTCGATCCGGCCGCTCGGGGACGGGCCGTCCCATCGAGAGTCGGCGGCGGCCCGGGCGGATGACAATTCGACTTCCCATGGTCCGGGCGGCAGGTCGAGTGACGACGGACTGTCGGAGAAGTTGACGGCGACGAAGCGGACGTCGCGGCCCTGCTTGCGGCGGTAGGCCAGGACGTCCCCGTCCGTGGCCGCCCAGGTAAAAGACCCGGCTCTGAGAGCCTGCGACCCACGCCTGGCTCGAAGGAGGCTCCGGTAGAGGTTGAGGGTTGAGTCAGGGTCGTCCATCTCCTCGACCACCGTCCGGCCCGAGTCGGCTTCAGGTGGCCAGGGCAACCAGGCGTCCGGACCTCCGGCCCAGCCGTGGCCGGGTCCAGCGTCCCAGGGCAGCGGGGCCCGGCATCCGTCGCGTCCCGGCCAGGCCGGATCGACGCGCCGGTCGGGGGCAACCACGGCATCCTCCAAGCCCAGCTCTTCGCCGGCGTACAGAAATGGGGTGCCTCGCAGGGTGAGCAGCATCACGGCGGCGGCTCGAGCTCGCGCTTCGGAGCCTCCGTACCGGGTCCGGTGGCGCGAAGTGTCGTGGTTGGACAGGACCCAGGTCGGCCACGCCCCGGACGCCCCGATCAACTCCTCGGCCTCGTCGATGCGCCTGGTCCAGCTTCGGGCTGACCACGGCGATCGCAGCGGGTGGAAGTTGAAGGCCAGGTCCAGCTCCTTGCCGTCGGGACTTCCGTAGTACGCCACGATCTGAGCGACCGAAGGTAGGACGGTCTCGCCGACCATCATCCGGGCCGGCGGCTGGCACCCGTCGAGCAGCTGGCGCAGGCGGGCCAGGATCGGATGGGTGGAAGGGTCGTCGTTGAGGGCGCACATCGGGATGGCGGCTAGGTCGTCGGGCAGGTCCGCCAGCCGCGGGTCCTTGCCTATGGCGTGCACGACGTCGACCCGGAACCCGTCGGCGCCCCGGTCCAGCCAAAAGCGGAGCACGCCGGCCATCGCCGACTGAACTTCAGGGTGGTGGCAGTTGAGGTCGGGCTGATGGTCCAGAAACAGATGGAGGTACCACTGCCCGGTCTCTTGATCCCACGTCCACGCCGGGGGAAAGTCGCTCTTCCCGACGCCGGGAAAGGCGGCCAGCCAGTTGTTGGGCCGGCGACCGGCAGATCCCGGGGCGCCGAAGCCGCCCTCGTCGTCGCTGCGGTCGTCCCGCCACCAGTACCAGTCCCGCTTCGGATTGTGGCGGGAAGAACGCGACTGCAGGAACCACGGGTGGGCGTCGCTGGTGTGGTTCGGGACCCAGTCGACGATGACTCTCAGATTGCGGGCGTGGGCGTCGACCAACAGCCGGTCGAAGTCCTCGAGGGTGCCGAACAGCGGATCGACGCCGCAATAGTCCGACACGTCATAGCCGAAGTCGGCCATGGGCGAGGGGTAGAACGGTGACAGCCACAGGGCGTCCACCCCGAGCCACGACAGGTGGTCGAGGTGCGCCCGGATCCCGTCCAAGTCGCCGATTCCGTTGCCGGTCGAGTCGCAAAACGACCGTGGGTAGATCTGGTAGAAGACGGCGTCCTCCCACCAGGGACGCTTCACGCCGGAGTCATCAGGGTGCGGGCTCGGACTCTTCCGCGCCGGTTGCCTGCGACGCGTCAGGCCTGGGTCTCAAGTCCACCGTGAGGGTGAGCACCCCGTCATGCAAACGACCTGTGGCGTCGCCGACGATGGCGTAGTCCTGGTAGTCGATCCGCGCTTGGTCCGCGAACCGCTTACGGTCCGGGCCCTCGACGGGGGGCATGGCGCGCTGACGTACGGCTCGAGCCCGAGCCTTGAAGCGCTGGAGCATGGCGTCGACGTCGAACTCGGCCTCGATGACCGACACCTTACGCGTAAGACCGGGCAATCCGAAGGGTGGTGCTCCGCCTTGGTCCGGCGTCCGGATACAATGGTGCACCGGTCACGACGTTGTCGTTGATGTGCCTCGACCAACGGGAGCTCCAGGTGAAAAAGGGACGGCATCGGCGCTTCGAGGAAGCGCGTGCTCTCAAGCGATTGACGGAAGAGATCGTGGAGCCGTGTGCTGAGTGCGGCGCCGAACCCGGAGCCGATCACGCCTCGTGGTGCATGGCTATGGAGGACCTGGAAGAGGACGAGTACTCCGACCCCGAGCCGCACCGGGCCTGATCAGTCCGGCCGGCCTGAGAGGCCTGGGTGGGTCCGGCCGACCGCCGACCTCAGCGGTTCGAGCGGACGGCGGGGTGGGGTAGCGGGGTGCCGGAGCGATGGCGCTCCTCCAGGTAGCTGAGTAGCTGGGCGTAGACGACCTCGCCGACCATGGCCGTCAGCTCGGGGCGCAACGTCTCGTACACGGCCTTGGTCCCGGTGAACGCCTCCGGGGCCTCGGTGCACCACCAGTGGAACTCGTCGCCGCCGTCGCCCCAGTGCTTTCGGTCCCATTGGGCGATGGTGGACGTGACCCGGCCGTCGCTGGCCGTCTCGTCCTCACGGCGTAAAGGCAGCTGCCAGCAGACGTCGGGCTTCAGGTCGAGGGGTTCCAGCCCGCGGTCCAGCGCGGCGCGGTGCAGGGCGCAACCGGGACCGCCGGGGAACCCAGGCCGGTTGAGGAAGACGCACGCGCCCTCGACCAGCCGGGTCACCTTGGTGCCGTCGGCTTCGGTACGCAGGATCCCGCCCCGGCGCCCCGCCGTCAAGAACTGCCACTGATCGGGCTGGAGCGTTTTGGCCGCAGCCTTGACCCGGGCCACGTCGGCGCGGTCGGTGAAGTGGGCTCCATACGAGCAGCATCCTTGCGCCAGCTCGGGAGCCGGTCCGGTGAGCACGCCCTGGCAGCCGCGGCCGAAGATGCACTGCCACTTGGACAGCAGGAAGGTCACGTCGAACACCCACGTCCTCAGCTCGTCGGGGTCGTCGAAGCTGATCCACTCGTGGGCCGTAGGTGCAGAGCCACGGTACGGCTCACCTTCGCCGCGTCCGGGCTTGGTGGCGCCCTTCCCGCCGTCACCCTTGGTCTTCTTGTGGCGCTTGGCTTCTTTGGGTGCCATCGCTATCGCCCTCCGAGCTCCATGAGCAGCTCCCCGGCGGCGAGCAGTCCCTTCCAGAATTGGTCCATCACCATCCGCTCGTTGGGAGCGTGGATCCGGTCGCCGGGCAAGCCGACGCCCAGAAACAGCAACGGCGCCGCCAGCACCCGGGCCAGCGCTTCCTCGGGACCGCTTCCGCCTTCTCGGGTGAAAAGAGGCCGCCGCCCCCACACCAGTTCGATGGTCCGGCTCAAGGCCGCCATGGCCGGGTGATCGAGCGACGTCAAAGCCGGTGAGACGGCTCCCTCGGGCGTGACAGTTACCTGTAACCCGTCCGGGGACCTCGCTGCCAGCCAAGCTCTGAACGCGGCGTCCACTTCGTCGGGACGCTGGTCAGGGACGAGGCGAAAGGCCACCTTGAAGCCGCCGGTGGCAGGAACGATCGTCTTGATGCCGGGGCCTTCGTAGCCGGAATGCAAACCGACGACCTCGGCGGTGGGGCGGACCCCGACCCGCTCGAGAGGGCTGTACCCGAATTCGCCTTCGAGATAGCGCACATCGCCCGCGGCGGCGCGGAACTCGTTTTCGTCGAAGGGCTGGGCGTCGAGGGAGGCCTGCTCAGCCACGGACAGGTCCCTGACCCGGTCGTAGAAGCCGGGCAAGGTCACCCGCCCCTTCTCGTCGTGGAGGCCCGACGTCAACCGGGCGACTACCAGCGCAGCGTTGGCGACGGCGCCGCCCCACATGCCGCTGTGGAGGTCGGTCGAGGCCGTCCGCACGGCGACGTCGAACGCTACGAGGCCCCGCATTCCGACCGTCGTCGATGGAACCTCCGGCGAGATCATGCCCGTGTCCGAAACGACCACGACGTCGCAAGAGAATCGGCCCGCCTCGGACACCAGCAGCGATTCGAAGTTGGGGCTGCCGACTTCCTCCTCGCCCTCGATCAGCAGNNTTGTCGTCGACGGCGCCGCGCGCCCGGCATTCCCCATCCACGATGACTGGCTCGAACGGGGGCGACGTCCAATCCGCCAATGGATCCACCGGCTGGACGTCGTGATGTCCGTACACCAGCACGGTCGGCGCGTCGACGCCGGCGTGCAACCAGTCGGCGTAGACGGCCGGACCACCNNAACACCGATGTGTGTTCGAGACCGGCTTCGACGAGTAGCTTCTGGCAGAAGTCGGCCGAGGCGCGGACGTCGGCCGCGTGGTCGGGCGCGGCCGAGATCGAAGGGATCCGAAGCCAGGAGAACAACGTGTCGACGATGCGGTCCTGCTCCGCCTCGGCGTAGGCCGCCAAGGCCAGTTCGCTCATCCCTGAACCGTACTGCAGACGTCTCGGCGGTAGTCTCGGAGACTGATGGATCGGCGACTCGGAAGTATCGCGATCCTCGCCGGTGCGCTCTTGTTGGCGTCGGTCACCGCCAGTTGCGGAGGGACGAGCCACCCAGCTTCCCCGCCCTCCTCTTCGTCGACCGATGCGGTCGCTCCCGCCGGTGTCGCCGCTGTGCACTGGGTGGCCTGCAACGGACCATCCGGGCCGGCGGGCTTCCAGTGCGCCACCGTCATGGTGCCCAGAGACCCCAAGGACCCCAAGCTCGGCACCATCGGCATGGCCATCGACCGGTCCCGGGCGACGGGCTCGGCCGGACAGAGGATCGGGTCCCTTTTGATCAACCCCGGAGGACCCGGTGAGTCGGGCGTCGACGCCCTGCCGGGAATCGTGAGCGGGATGCCCAAGGACCTGCTCCAGCGGTTCGACGTCGTCGGCTTTGACCCCCCAGGAGTCGGCCGGACCGCTCCCATCACGTGCCTGAATTCGGCCGGTCTGGCTGCGTACTTCGACGCCGACCCGGCCCCGACGACGGCCGCCGGCATAGCCACCTTGGTGTCGGAAGCCCGTGCCTTCGACCAGGGCTGTGAGGAGCACAGCGGGGCCGAGCTGCCCTACGTCAGCACGGTGGACGCCGCCATGGACATGGACGTCCTGCGCCAGGCGCTCGGCGACGCCAAGCTCTCGTACCTCGGCTTCTCCTACGGGACGTTCCTGGGCGCTACCTATGCCGAGCTGTTTCCGACCCACGTGAGGGCCATGGTGCTCGACGGCGCCTTGGACCCCGCCGTTCCGGTCCTCACCGAGATCGAGGAGCAATCGGCGGGCCTGGAGAGGCAACTGCATCAGTTCATATCGGCCTGCACGTCGAGCCGCTCGTGTCCCTGGAAACCGGGACCCGATCCCGAGCAGACGTTGGAAGCGCTCTTTGCCAGGTCGTCGGTCCATCCACTGCGGGCGGAAGGCACGACGAGGACCGTCGGCCCAGCCGAAGTGGTGTACGGGACCTTGTGGCCCCTGTACTTCACTTCTACCTGGCCCGACCTCGAGACGGCGCTGGCCGACGCCAGCGCGGGAGACGGAACCGACCTGCTCCAGGAGTTCGACTCGTATACAGGTCGAAACTCCAATGGGAGCTACAGCAACCTGTTCGAAGTCAACGCCGCGGTCGACTGCCTCGATCAGCCCGCGCCCACGCTGGCGCAGATACAGGACGCCGTGCCGGCGGCGCTAGCGGCATCGCCTTTCTTCGGCCCGACCGACCTTTACGGCGAGGTCGGGTGCGCGGTGTGGCCGGTGCCGGCCACTGGCACGGTCGGACCCATCCACGCGGTCGGGTCACCACCGATCGTCGTGGTCGGCAGCACGGGCGACCCCGTCACTCCCTACAGCTGGGCCCAGTCGCTGGCCTCGCAGCTGCAACACGGGGTGCTGCTCACCCGGGTCGGCGACGGCCACACCGCCTACTTCGCCAGCTCCTGCATCCGCGCCGACGTCGATGCCTACCTGATCACCCTGGTGCCGCCGGCGGCCGGGACGCGTTGCGATAGCGACTGACGCGCCTCCCGCGGGGCCGCGCCACGGTGGGCCAGACTTGAATCCATGACCACCGCAGCTCTGGTTCGCGACCTGGGGGTCGCCCTCGCCCCGGATCGGGTTCGGGCCGGGGCCCTGGAGCTGGCCTTGTACGAGAGAGACGCTTCGATGCTGACCGGCCAGGCGTCTGTGGTCTGCTTCCCAACCAGCGCGGGCGAAGTGTCGGCCGCAGTGCGCGTGTGTCGCGACCACGGGCGACCGTTCGTTCCTAGGGGTTCCGGTACCGGCCTGGCCGGGGGAGCGACGCCGCTTGGGCAGGTCGCCCCCGTGGTGATCGTCACCACCAAGATGAACAAGATCCTCGAGGTCGACTCAGAACAGCGCTTCGCCTGGGTGGAGCCGGGCGTCCTCAACCTCGACCTTTCGACGGCCGTGGCCCACCTGGGGCTCCACTTCGCTCCAGACCCTTCCAGCCAGCAGTCGTGCTCGGTCGGGGGCAACGTCGCCAACAACTCCGGTGGTCCGCACTGCCTCCTATACGGCGTGACCAGCGCCCACGTGCTCGCCATGGAAGTCGTGCTGGCGGACGGTTCCGTCGTCGTCCTCGGAGGGATAGATCCAGAACCGGAAGGCCTGGACCTTCGCGGCGCCTTCGTCGGCAGCGAAGGCACCATGGGGATCGCCACCCGGATCGCGGTCCGCCTGACCCCGCTGCCCCCTTGCGTCGCCACCCTGCTGGCCGACTTCTCGACCATCCACGACGCGGCCGCGGCCGTGACGGGGGTCATAGCGGCGGGGATCATCCCGGCCGCGTTGGAGATGATGGACGCCACCATCGTCGAGGTGGTCGAAGCCTACGTGCACGCCGGGTTTCCGACCGACGCCGCCGCAGTCTTGCTCGTCGAAGTCGACGGCCTCCGGGGTGGCGTCGACGTCTGCACGTCTGACGTCGAAGCCATTTTGAAAGCGCACGGGGCCCGGGAGGTCCGGGTGGCCGCCGACGCGGCGGAGCGCGCCGCCTGGTGGAAGGGTCGCAAGTCGGCATTCGGCGCCATCGCTCGCATCGCCCCCAGCTACTACCTCCACGATTGCGTCATTCCCCGAACCCGCCTGGTCGACGTCCTCGACGAGGTCGGGCGCATCGCGAGCAGCCGCGACTTGGTGCTCGGAAACGTGTTCCACGCGGGTGACGGAAACCTGCACCCTCTCATCGTGTTCGACCGCCGGGCGCCGGGCGTGCTGGAGAAGGTGCACGAGGCGGGCCGGAAGATCATCGAGACTTGCGTCGCGGCTGGTGGTTCTCTGTCGGGCGAGCACGGGATCGGGATCGAGAAGCGTGAGGCGATGGATCTCGTCTTCACCGAGGTCGACCTCGAAGCCCAGAAATGGCTCCGCGACGCGTTCGACCCTGAGGGACGGTGCAACCCCGAGAAGATCCTGCCGCGCGGAGGGTCGCGCTGCGGGGACATCTCTTCGCTCCCGCCTGGGGCCTGGGTGTGAAAGACGCCCTGCGCTCGTTCGCGGACCAGATAGGCAGCGAGGGACCGGTCGCGGTCGCAGGGGGCAAGACCCACTGGGGCGTGGGCGGGTGGCCGGCGACGGGGACGAAGGAGGTCGCCGCCCCGGTGGGAGTCGTCGCCCACGAACCGGCCGAGATGATCGTGCGGGTGGGCGCGGGCACGACGCTCGAGGAACTCAGGTCGACCGTCGAGGAGGGAGGTCAGTTCGTAGCCTTGGAAGCCGACGATCCGTCGAAGGCGACGGTGGGGGGCGTGCTGGCGGTCGGGCTCGGCGGCTACCGGCGGTTGGGGTGGGGTCCGGTTCGCGACAGCGTGCTCGAAATGACGTCGGTCACGGCCGGCGGGGAGGTCCTGCGAAGCGGGGCTCCTCTGGTGAAGAACGTCACCGGCTACGACCTGTGCCGGCTTTTCGTCGGGTCACTGGGCACTCTGGCCCTGACGGGGGAGGTGGTGCTCAGGTGCCGTCCCATACCCGAAGCCGAGACCTGGTGGGTGGGCGAGGGAGCCGACCCGTTCGCGGTGGCCGCCGGGCTCTACCGACCGCTTTCGGTGCTGTGGAACGGGATCCACACCTGGGTGGGTCTCGCCGGCTACCGAGTCGACATCGAGGACCAGGCGAGGACCGTCCTCGGCCGCGCCTTTCGTCCGGCCGAACGACCGCCACCCCTTCCGGGCCGGCTGCGCCGGTCCCTCACGCCGCGTGACCTGCGCGCCCTGCCGTCGACGGCCGGGGTGGACCGACCGTGGTTGGCTCAAGTGGGTGTCGGAGTGGTGCACTGCGGGGAAGCAGCGGCCGAGCGAATCGGCCCTGTGGGCCCGCCCTCGTCCGGAGTTTGGGACCTTCATCGGGCCCTCAAGGAACGGTTCGATCCGGCCGGACGGCTCAACCCGGGCCGATCGGTTTCAGGGGTCGCCGCTGGAGCGGGGGTGTGACGCTTCGGCTCGACCCCGACGAGCTGGCCGCGTGCGTTTCGTGCGGTCTGTGTCTTCCTCACTGCCCCACCTACCGGGCGACTGGAGAGGAAATGCTGTCCCCCCGCGGCCGGATAGCGGCCATGCGTGCCGTCGACGCCGGCGCTGGGATTGATGACGCGTTCGATCGCATGATGCAGACGTGCGTCCAGTGCCGGGCGTGCGAGACGGCCTGCCCGTCGGCGGTGCCGTTCGGGCGACTGATGGAACGAACCCGGCAGGAGCTGGCGCCCCGCTCCGTGCCGGCTTGGCAGCGGCTCGGCTACAAGGCCCTCGGCAGCCATCGGTCACTGGTCGGTCTGACGGTGCTCGGCGGCGCGGCCCAGCGGGCCGGCCTGGTGCCGCACGCTCTCGCTCGCCGATTGGCCCTCCCGAAGCTGCCGATGAGGCAAGCCCGGCTGGTCCCGACCGGCGTCGACGTCTGGCTCTTCACGGGCTGCGTCATGGACGCGTGGCAGCGCCGAGTGCACGAGTCGTCCATCGAGGTGCTCGACGCCTTGCGGGTCGGGGTGGCCCTGCCGGGCCCCGGGGCCGCGTGCTGTGGCGCCCTGCACGTGCACGCCGGGCTGCACGACGAGGCCGTGAGGCTGGCGGGCCGGACCATGGGCGCCTTCCCTGGGACCGCTCCGATTCTGGTCGACTCCGCCGGATGCGGCGCGGCCCTAAAGGACTACGGGCACCTGCTGGGTCGCGCCGGGGCGGCGGCCTTCTCGGCCAGGGTCTTCGACATCCACGAGTGGATCGCCTCTCGCGCCGACCAGCTTCCGCCCGCCATCGACGGGGCCCCCCGGCGCCGGATCGCCATCCAGGATCCTTGCCACCTGCGCCACGTGCAGAGGGCCGATTCGCACGTCCGGACCGTGCTGCGCCCGTACGGCGAGCTGGTCGAGCTCGCCGACGAGGGGCGCTGCTGCGGGGCCGGTGGCGCCTACAGCGTTCTCCAGCCGGAGCTGGCCGGCCTGATCAGAACCCAGAAAGTGGCGGCGATCTCAGCGGTCGAGGCCGACGTCGTCGCCAGCGCCAACCCGGGCTGCTCCATGTGGCTCGGTGCGGCTGGCGTCCCCATCCGCCACCCGATGGAAATCGTCGCCGACGCCGCCGGGCTGCATCGTCGGAGGTGGCGACCTGGTCGGGACCGTAAAATGTCGAGATGGCTGGCGAGTTCGGGGAAATTCGGGTCCGGCTGGAAGCGATAGCCGAGGAGCTGGCCGACCTGGCCACCGTACGCCTCAAGGAGTCGATCGACGCGGGCGGCTACGAGCTACCCGTGGACGAGCGCCGCCTGACCAGGGCCCGCCGGGCCGTGGAGAAGGCGGCCGCCATCCTGTCCGAACCCGACGACAGGGACTAGCCGGGCCGGCCCAGCCCGCCCCGACGATCGGGAGGGACCCGGCCCGGCGACCGGAGTCGGGCCTACTGGGCCGGCCCGGATGGCGGGGAGTAGCCGTGTCCGTCCAGGAAGTCCAGCAGTTCGCCGGCGGCTTCGACCGGCCCGAGGGGTCCGACGATCCGGGGGGGATCGTGGGCGACCAGAACCCCGGTCAGGGCCAGCAGCCGGTCGTGGGTGCCGCCCATAGGAGGAGCAACGGCCTTGGTCCGCGGCCGGTACGGCCGGGGACCGCCGATGCGCAGCTGCGCGCCCGTCGACGCCACACCCGACTGGCTGGCTGCGACGGGGATCGGCTGGCCTGACGACCGCAATGCCGCCGCGAAGGGTGCCCGGCGCAGACGGACGCCGGCCGCTTCGACCGAGCACACCGCGGGCGCCCGGACCCGGAGCCGTTCCCGCCACCCGCCGTCGAGGCGTCGTTCGGCGATGACGACCTGCGAGCTCTGGTCCACGGTCAGAGACACCAACCCGAGAGCCTGTTCGGCCCCGAGATGGTGGGCGATCAGCGCCGGCACGGCCCCGATGCCGCGGCTGGGAGATCGGTCTCCGCAAACGACCAGGGCGGGAGGACCGGCTTGGCTGATCGCCGCAGCCAGGGCGGCGGCCAAAGCGACCGCATCCACGGCGGGGCCCGAGTGGGCGTCACTCCACGGGACCCTGAGGGCCCGCGCCCCCAGTGCCACCGCCTGTTCGAGTACCGGATCCAGACCAGGAGGCCCAGCGGCCAAGGCGAGCACGGTCCCGCCCCAAGCCTCGGCGGCGCGCAGGGAATGCTCCAAGGCGGCGCCATCGGACGCAGACAGGTCAGCCCTCCGCCAATCGGCGCGCACCTCGCCGGTCAAGGGATCGACTTCTTGGCGCAAGTCGGCGGGGTCTAGGCAGGCCACCACGAGCGGTCCGACCGGGCTGGGTCCGACCGGCGCAGGGGCCGGTCCCTGTCCGCCGTCAGCCATGGCGGAACACCACGCCTTGGCCGCCGTCGGGGTAGGTCCACTCGATCGCCCCTTCGGAGTTGCACACCATGTAGCACGTGCCGCACTCGAAGCACTGCTCGTAGTTGAAGAGGATCCCCCCGTCGGAAGTGGGCGCGAAGAGATTCGCCGGGCAGGCGCTGACGCAAGCCTTGGTCGTGCAGGACCGGCACACGTCGGAGTCGACCACTATGTGGGCCCGGGCGCCGACCCGGAACTCGACGGTGGCCATGCGGTCCTCGAACGACGGCCCGGCCCAGCGATCATCTCGGTCGCTCACCTGAACACCTTCGCCGTCTCGATCCCGTCTCTCACCAGATCCCGGACGCGGACCTTGTGGCGCCGGGCCCCTCGCAGCAGAAGCTTCACCAGGCCGGGCTTGGGTTCGGGGTTGGTCACCGTGAACACCTGCTCGGCCAAATCGCAGATCAACTGCACGTATTGACGCTGCATGCGATCGGAAAGCACCAGTTGGGGAGCGCCCCGGAGCCGCTTGTGGTCCTGCAGGACGAAATTGGCTTCGAGGGCTTTGCGGTAACCGGCCAGACCCGCCGCGGTGACGTCCCCCTGGGCGATGGCGGCAGCCGCAGCCCGCCCGGCAGCCAACCCGGCTCCGATGGCGAAGTTGACCCCCTCGAGCCAGAGTCCGGCCGCCAGCGTCATTCCGGCCGCGTCACCGGCGACGAGGAACCCATCGGCCGCCAACGCAGGCATGGCGTCGTATCCGCCTTCGGGGATCAGGTGGGCGCCGTACTCCTTGACCGCGGCCCCGCGCAGCCAGGGTGCCACGGCGGGGTGCTCCTTCAGGTCGGCGATCAGCTCTTCGGGCCGTACGCCCGAGGCGGCCAGACCAGTGAGGGATACCACCACCCCGACGTTGACCGTGTCGCGATTGGTATAGAGGAAGCCGCCGCCCGGGATCCCCCGGGTGCAGCCGATCATCTCGATGTCGAGCCCCTCGCCGGGCGCCAACCCGAATCGGTCTTCGATCACCTCCGCCGGCAGGGCGAGCACCTCCTTGACGCCGAGGGTGTGGTGGGCGGCATCAGCTTTCGGGAGCAGGCCCGCTTCCTTGGCCAGGAAGGAGTTGACGCCGTCGCATGCGATCACCACCCGGGACGCGAGGTCGCCTCCAGGCCGATCCGTCCGCACACCCGTGACGCGACCGGTGCCGTCGCGCACCAAGCCCGTGGCGACCGTTGACGTCACCAGACTGGCCCCGGCTGCGACGGCTTGGTCCGCCAGCCAGCTGTCGAAGTCGGCGCGGTACACCGTCATGCCGTTGTAGGGCGGCCGGCCCCACGCCTGGGTGCGCACGTCGACGGTCACGGCCTGAGAGCCGGTCATCACCATCGTCGAGCGGCGCACCACCCAGCGCTGGACGGGCACCTGCTCCCACCAGTTGGGGATGACGTCGTCGAGGACCCGGGCGTATACGACGCCGCCGTATACGTTCTTCGAGCCCGGAAAAGGGCCGCGCTCGATGATCACAACCGAACGCCCGGCTCGTGCCAGCGCCAAAGCGGCCGCTGAGCCGGCCGGGCCGGCGCCGACCACGATCGCATCGAACGAATCAGGCGACGGGGTGTCGGCCACGAAGCACCTCCTGGACTTGCTCCTGGACAGAAACACCGAGACGACCGGCCAGCTCCAACAGGACGCTCCCCGCGTCGGCGACCAGGCCCAGGTTGGCCATCGCGGTCATGGGGCACGACGGGTCCGTGTTGACGCTCACCACGTGCCTGGGCGTGCCCAGGCCGCCGACGTGCTGGGTGGCGCCCGACACGCCGAAAGCGACATAGAGCTCGGGGTCGATGGCCACGCCGGTAGTCCCGATCTGACGGTCGTACCCCATCCAGGCGGCGTCGGTGACCACTCGCGTGGCCCCAGCCGAGCCGCCGAGCGCGGCGGCCACGTCGGCGAGGAGGGAGAATACCGCCCGGGCTTGGTCGTCGGTCGCGCCTCGGGGTACCAGCCCGGCGCCACCGCTGAGGACCTTGGTGGCGTCAGCCAGGTCCATGGTCGCAGGGTCGGGTTCCAGGAGGGCGACGACCTCCGCGTCGCGCCACTCGCCCGTGGGGGAGGGCAGGCCGACGTGGGAGACGAGGGGAGGGTCGAAAGTGGGGGCGGGGCCTCGGGCGCCCGGCATCAGGGTCACCACGGCCGGCCCGTCGCATTCGACCGGGACGACGACCCGGCCGTCGGCTCGGAGGAGTTCGACCCGAATGGTCGGGACAGACGGATCAACGCCGTCGCCGACCAGCGTGGCCCGCACCGCCCCGGCCAGGAGGGGGCGCCCCAGCTCGGCCGAAAGCCGGGGCGCCAGGTCGCGCCCATCGGGCGAGGCCGGCAAGACGACCAGCGATGCGTCCGTCAGCGTGGGAGCCAGGACGCGGGCCAGGCCAGCCGGGCCGGTGCCCGTCTCGGACCACCACACGGTCGTCGCGCTCACCAACGAGTCGGCTGCGTTTCGGGTTTGGCGGCCGACCAGGAGCACGGCCCCGCCGACCTCGGCCACCGCTTCATCGGCACCGGCCGGTAGCCGGCCGTGGCGACACACCACGACGGCTACGGCGGCGGTGACAGGGGGTCTCTGGGCGGCGCCGAGTGGGTAGCGGGGGGAGTTGACGGATTCCGTCACAGGCTCACCGCCACGCGATGGCCTTCCACGATTGCGGCGTGGGCCCGCCGGGGAGCCAGGCAGTCCCCGATGCGGTGCACAGGGAAGGGCGACCCGGCCAGGCTGTGCCACAAATCGTCCTCGGGCCGCTGGTGAACGACGCACACCACCCAGTCACAGACCCGGTCGCGGTCTTGGCCCGTCGGGTGATGCTGCAAGTTGACGATCAACGCGGCCGAATCGGGGTCGGCAGTGACGCCGAGGGCCACCAGGTCGGTCGCCTGGCGGATCTCCTTGGCGTGGGCCCGGACGTTCCACATTTCGAGGTCCAAGGTGATGCCGAGGTCCTGTCCGACCACCATCCCGCTCGTCGCGATCTCTACCGAGCAACCCCGGTCAGCCAAGAGCTCGGCAACCGACGTCGCCTGATGAAAGCCCAGCTCGTCCACCACGAGGACCCGTCCTTGCGGCGAGACCCGGCCTTCGAGGACGTCGCGAACGTCCACCACCCTCTGGTGGTCTCCCGCCCACCAGGGCCGGGCCGGGCGGGCGCCGGTAGCGACCACCACCACGTCGGGCCGGATGGATTGCACCTGATCGAGACCGGCGTCGATGCCGGTGCGGACGTCCACTTCGAGGCGGTGAACATTTACGACCAGGTTCCTGGTGATGTCGAGGAGCTCGGCTCGACTCGGAACGCTGGCGGCCACGGGGATCTGTCCCCCCAAACGGTTCTGGCGCTCGAGCAGGATGACGTGGTGGCCCCTTCCAGTGGCGGACACGGCCGCTTGAAGACCGGCCGGGCCGCCGCCGATTACGAGAACGCGCCGGCCGCGCCGTCGGGGCGCCGGTAGGGCCACGGACTCCCGGCCGGTACGGGGGTTTTCGATGCAGCCGAGCCACCGGTTGAGCCCCATGCGCCCGACGCACTCCTGGTTGCACGAAAGGCACGTGCGGATGTCCGTGGCGTGGCCGGCCCGGGCTTTGGCTGCGAAATCCGGGTCCGCGATCTGGCCGCGCACCACGCCCACCAGATCGCACTGACCGGCCGCGAGGGCCCGGTCGGCCTGCATGGGGTCCTTGAACCGGCCCACGCCCACGACCGGCAGGTCCACGGCCTGGCGGATGGCGCTGGGGATGTACATCGCATAACCCGGCGGGATCTGCATGCTCGCTTCGATCATGTAAAGCGTGGCCGTGGCCACTCCGATCGACGTGTTGATGTAGTCGACGCGGCCCGACGCTTCGACCAAGCGGGCCACTTCCACGGCGTCACCGATGGTGGTCCCGCGCTCGATCAGCTCGTCCCCACAAAGGCGGACTCCGAGCACGCGGCCCGGCCCGATGGCTTCTCTCACGGCGTCGACGATCTCGAGGAGCAGCCGGGCCCGGTTGGCGAGCACACCGCCGTAGGCGTCGGTCCGCAAATTGGTGGCGGGGGACAGGAAGCCGCGCACGATCGACGAGTGCGAGCACTGGAGCTCGATGCCGTCGAAACCGCCGAGCACACAGTGCTCCGCGACCAGCGCGTACCCGGCCACGATCTCCGCGATCTCGTGGGCCTCGACCTCTTTGGGAACTTCCCGGAACAGCGGATCCGGTACGGGACTCGGCGCCCAGACGGGCAGCCGCGTGTACATGCTCGAG
This sequence comes from Acidimicrobiaceae bacterium, assembly GCA_003156795.1. Taxonomy (GTDB): domain Bacteria; phylum Actinomycetota; class Acidimicrobiia; order Acidimicrobiales; family Palsa-688; genus PALSA-688. The sequence continues at coordinate 22 of PMHU01000032.1, read as the reverse complement.
GCCTGGCCGCCGTTGTGATTGA
>PMHU01000283.1:289-2524 GCA_003156795.1 Acidimicrobiaceae bacterium | reverse complement strand
GATGGCAATTTGGGCAAGGAGCCTTTAGAGTCTCGCTGGTCGAGCCGCACCCCCAGGAGAAGGCCCCGACGCTGAGGAACCCTTGAGCTGATGCAGGCGGCAGGAGCGACCAACTAGTGAAGCGATTGGTGATGTGAGCGGGCTCGTCGACAGATTCTGNNGTGCAGAGTGCCTTCGTCGGCCAGTCCAACGAGCACGCTGTCTACGAGGCGTGGATGTTCTACAAAATAATGTCCGATCAGGAGAAGAAGCACGGCCTCGAGATCGGTCCCCGGAGCCACGTGCTCGACTTTGGCTGTGGGTGGGGAAGATTTGCCCGCATTTTCTTGCGTGACGTCCCGGCCTCGCACATCTTCTGCGCCGACACCTGGGACCTGGCGCTCGAACTCTGTCGCCGGACACGCGTACCCGGCCGTCTAGTCCAGCTCGGGACCATGCCTCCTTCGGACCTCCCTTCGGCTCGATTCGACCTGGCGTTTGCCTACTCCGTGTTCTCCCACCTCGCCCCCGAAGCCCACCTGGCCTGGCGCACCGAGCTGGCCCGGGTGGTCAAACCCGGCGGCCTCGTCTTCATCACGACCCAAGCGCGCTGGTTCCTCGACAACTGCCGCCGCTACCGCGAGAACCCTGATCAGATCTCCCTTCGTTGGCACCAGAAATTGGCCAACTCCTTCGTGGATTACGAGACCTGTCTCCGTCAATACGATGGTGGCGAGTTCCTCTTTGCCGCGAATGAGCCAACCGTGCCTGCCGCCGGCAACCTGACCGACCAGAAACGCCGGAGCGCTCCGCCAGAACTGGCTCCGGAGTTCTACGGTGAGGCCGTTGTACCCAGACAGTATTTCGAGATGCACTGGGGCAATGCGTCGGATTNNGACGCACTGGGGTGATGCATCGGGTTTCGAGCTACTTGATTTCGTCGCTGAGCGCTCTGTCTGCGAGCAGGCGATAGCGATCATGCGAAGGAGGTGACCAGAAGTCGAGGGAGGTGACCGCAGGCGGATGCGCTGCCCTGCGTGGGTCCAGCTATCTAGCGCAACCGCCACTCTGGGCGTTCATCCCGAAACTGCTGTTGGCCGCCCGAGATATTGTCGAACTGCGTACCCAGAGCTACCAGTAGGGACACCTGAGAAAGAGCTTCCCGGCGCCCGAGCTCGTGCGCCATCCAGATTGCTCGCAACGTGCCCTCGACGGCGAGAGCGGGGGCCGTTGCGATCGCGCGCGCCAACCACATGGCCCGCTCCATCAGCTCACCGGCCGGTACCACCTCGGAGACAAGCCCAAGTTGGTACGCCCGAGCGGCAGACATGCGCTCATGTACCCCCAGTAGGGCGACACGAAGCGTCTCCCCCAGCGGCAACTTCTGCAGCAGGTGGGTTGATTCGAAGCCGGCCACCATGCCGTAGTTCACATGGGGGTCGAAGAATGTCGCGTGTTCAGCCGCGATGANNTCGGACTCGCCGAGCATGTAGAGCGCGCCCCCGCACGCCATCCCGTTTATGGCCGCTACGACGGGTTTCCACAGTTCGTTCGACTTCGGATTGATGTTCAGCCCTGCATCGTTGTACTGGAAATGCGTGGACACGAACCCGGTGGCGAAGTTCATTTTCTCCCGCGCCTCTTCGTCCTGGATGTAGCCGACGTCGATTGCTTCGGTGCGGTCGATTCCTGAGCAGAAGGCCTTTTCGCCGGCGCCCGTGAGAATCACAACGCGGACCTCAACACGCGAGCGCAGCATCAACCAGATCTCTCGGAGTTCGGCCTGCATCTTCTGGTCGAAGGCATTGTGGACTTCCGGACGGTTGAGCGTCACGATGGCGACACCGTCGTCCTCCTCATACAAGACGGTGTCGAACTTCTTCAACTCGATCCCTCATCACGGTTACGATTTGGCTTGGCCGCACAATAGCAGTGCCGACTTGGCGCCCCCGGCAGTGTCTGAATNNGATGGAGATGGCGGCGTACTTGGTGACGGCGGTGCTGGTGGAGGGCCAACCGGTCCGACAGGTGGCCCGTGACCATGGGGTGTCCAAGACCTGGCTCTATGAGCTGCTGGCCCGCTATGAGGCTGAGGGCGAGACAGGCCTGGTCCCTCGTTCACGGCGGCCTCTGCGCTCGCCGACCAAGATCTCGGACCTCTTCGAAGACGAGATCGTCCGCCTTCGAAAGGAGCTGACCGACCGGGGCTTCGACGCTGGGGCCGAGACCATTCAGGTCCACCTTCGTCGGGCCCAT
>PMHU01000283.1:0-240 GCA_003156795.1 Acidimicrobiaceae bacterium | reverse complement strand
CACTCGCGCCTTTGCGTGGCGTCGCATGCGCTGCGCATCTTCAAGGCCTTCGATGTCGTGACTGCATTTCACGAAGCCGCAGGTCGTTGGGGCTATCCGGCCACCATGTTGTCGGACAACGGCGCCATCTTCACTGCGGCCGCTCGTCATGGTGTCTGCGTGATGGAGTCCGAACTGCTCGCACTCGGCATCACCTACAAGCACTCTCGGCCCTATCACCCGACGACCTGCGGCAAAGTC
>PMHU01000117.1 GCA_003156795.1 Acidimicrobiaceae bacterium | reverse complement strand
GAGTCGGCGATCACCTCGCGGCTTACCAGCGAAGCTCGCATCCCTTCGTGGCCCATCGAGATACCGTCCGAAACGGCAATGGTCACGAACTCGATCGGGTAGCCGCCCGCCTCCGTGACGCCCGCTTTGGCCTGCTTGGCTAGGCGGTCCAGGGGCATGTTGCACGGGGTCACTTCGTTCCACGAGGACGCCACGCCCACTTGTGGCTTCTCCCAGTCACCGTCGGACATTCCGATGGCCCTGAGCATGGCCCGAGCCGGAGCCCGCTCGTAGCCGTCGGTGACCTCGCGGCTGCGCGGCTTCATGTCGTTGGGCATCTGAACACGATACGTCGCCGTGATCGGGTCGGCACCAGGAGTACCATCGGTGGATGCGGAGGGCGCAGCGCTCCATGCGGCCACGGGTGCCTACCGTCGCCCTCGCGACCCTCAGCTGCGTCGTGACCTGCCTATCGGCGTGCGGGGTCCAGCCCCACCACACACTCAACGCCGCGAGCGTGAGCCACGAGATCGCATCTCAGCTCTCGGATCGCTACCCGGTCGGCTCCCCGACCGTAAACTGCCCGACGGGCGTGGCCGACACCGCCGGTGCGACATTCGTGTGCTCAACCGTCCTCGACGGCCAGCCGGTCCATATGGACGGAACGGTCACTGGCTCCAACGGTCAGTTCACCGTGGTCCCAGATGCTGCGATCATCCCGATCGCATCAGCGACGTCTCTTCTGACCCAGGACATCACGAACCAGACCCACGTCCGACCGCGCGTCGATTGCGGAACGCTCCGGGTCGCGGTCGTGGCCATAGGCCGGTCGATCAGCTGCTCGGCCACCTTCCCTGGCCAGAAGCCGCGGAAAGTCACCGTCACAGTGACCGACCGCCAGGGTGACGTGCGCTACACCCTGGCTCCGTAGAGGCCCGGCCCGCTCGCCTCGGCTACGCGCTGCGAGACCGGAGGAGAGCCGAGGCCGCCTTCATGTCCGCCTTTCCTTCCGTCGCCGCCTTGATGTGATTCATGAAGAATCCGGCCAGCTTGGCCTCGCCGGCGACGTAGCGGGACCACTCGTCGGGATGCGCCGAGATCACTTGATCCACGACGGCCTCGAGGTCGCCGGCTTCCATCGCTTCGAAACCGAGGCGGGCGGCGATGGCATCGGGCTCGCCGCCGTTGTCCAGCAGTTCCCGGAGCACGGTCCGCGCTTGCGCAGTGGTCAGCGATCCGTCGCTTTCCATCGCGATCAGCCGGCAGAACGCAGGCTCCGTCAGGTGAGCAGCCGATCCAATCTCGGCCGCCACCTCATTGGCGAGGCGGCGAACTGCGATGGCGGTGCCTCGCTCGCCGGCGCCGGACGCGATCACGGCATCGACGTACCCGTCGAGACCCAAGCGGACGACCGTAACCACCGACTCCGATTCGACCCCCATCCCAGAGGCGGCGGCTATTTCGGACCGCCGCTGGGCCGGTAGGCGCGGAAGGGAGGCGGCCACCGAAGCGATCCACTCATCGGACGGTTCCACCGGAACCAAGTCCGGTTCGGGGAAGTACCGGTAGTCGTACGCCTCCTCCTTCGAACGCATCGTCCCCGTGCGACCGGCGCTCTCGTCCCAGTGGCGGGTCTCCTGAGCCACGGAACCTCCGTCGGTGATGAGAGCCACCTGGCGCTCGGCTTCATACTCGATGGCGCGACCGAGCGACCTCAACGAGTTCATGTTCTTGATCTCGCAGCGGGTACCGAACTGGCCGTCGCCTTTGGCGCGCACCGAGACGTTGGCGTCGACCCGCAGCGACCCCTCCTCCATCTTCCCGTCGGACGCGCCCGTCGCCACCAGAATGGACCTCAGCTCGTCGACGTAAGCGCGGGCTTCTTCGGCGCTGCGCATGTCCGGGGCGCTGACAATTTCGACCAGCGGGACGCCAGCCCGGTTGTAGTCGACCAGGGAGTAAGTGGCCTCGTGGATGCGACCTCCGCCACCTACGTGTGTCGACTTGCCCGTGTCCTCCTCCATGTGGGCCCGCTCGATCTGCACCCGTCGTCCTCCGGGCAGATCGAGCCATCCTTCCGCATTGATCGGGATGTCGTACTGGCTGATCTGGTAGTCCTTCGGCATGTCCGGATAGAAGTAGTTCTTGCGGTGAAAGATCGACGACTGGACCCGGCAGTGGAGCGCCGTGCCGATCCTCATGGCGTACTCGACAGCAACTCGGTTGAGGACCGGCAGCGAGCCGGGCAGTCCCAGGCACACCGGGCACACGTTGACATTGGGCTCCTCGCCGAAGCTGTTGCGGCAGCAGCAGAACAGCTTGGTCTCGGTGCGCAGCTCGGCGTGCACTTCCAAGCCGATGACCGTTTCCCAATCGGTTGTGGTCACCGTCACCCGGTCCTCCCTGCGGACAGAATCGAGGGCAAGGCAACCGGCGGTGCGGCCGCTTCGAGGGCAGCCGCGACTTGGAACATGACCGTCTCGCCCAGAGCTGGCGCCAGGACTTGCACCCCGACCGGCAGTCCGTCGTCGCCGACGCCGAACGGAACACTGATGGCCGGATGGCCGGCCAGGTTGGACGGAATGGTGCACACGTCGTTGAGGTACATGGTGAGCGGGTCCGCCGTCTTGGCCCCCAACTCGAATGCTGTGCCCGGAGCGGTTGGAGCCAGAAGCACGTCGAACGTCTCGTAGGCGGCCTCGAAGTCCCGGATGATGAGGGTACGGACCCGCTGGGCCTGGCCGTAGTACGCGTCGTAGTACCCGGCGGAGAGTGCGTAGGTGCCGAGCATGATCCGTCTTTTTACCTCCGCACCGAAGCCGGCGGAGCGGGTGCGAAGGTACATCTCGGTGATGTCTGCGGCGTCCGTGCCGTGGTTGGCGGCCCGCATCCCGTAACGGACGCCGTCGTAGCGAGCCAGGTTGGACGACGCCTCGGCCGGGGCGATGATGTAGTAGGCGGACAGCCCGTACACGGCCGCTGGCAGGCTCACTTCGTCCACCTTCGCGCCCAGGCCTGAGAGCGCCTCGGCCGCGTCTCGGGTGCAGGCCACGACGTCGGGTGAGATTCCCTCCGCACCGGCAAGTTCGCGGACCAATCCCACCCGCAGGCCTTCCACTCCGCCCTCCAGACGGGCGGACGCGCTCGGCGGATCGTCCTGGAGGCAAGTGGAGTCGGCGGGATCTGGGCCCGATATGGAGTCGAGGAGAAGGGCCGCGTCTCGCACCGAGCGGGCCAACGGCCCGATCTGGTCGAGGGAGCTGGCAAAAGCGATCAGGCCATAGCGCGAGACGAGGCCGTACGTCGGCTTGGCTCCGACCACGCCGCACAGCGACGCGGGCTGGCGGATCGAGCCACCGGTATCAGAACCGAGGGCGACCGCCGCGAATGCGGCGGCCACCGCAGCTGCGCTGCCTCCAGAGGACCCGCCCGGTACCCGGGTCAAGTCGTGGGGATTCCTGGTGGCCCCGAAAGCCGAGTTCTCCGTCGAGGATCCCATGGCGAACTCGTCCAAGTTGGTCTTGCCCACGACTACCGCTCCGGCGGAGGCCAAGCGCTGCACGACGGTGGCATCGTAAGGCGGCTTCCACGAACCGAGGATCAGCGAGGAGCACGTCGTCGGAACGCCCCGGGTGCACAGGTTGTCCTTGAGCGCCACAGGGACACCGGCCAGAGGACCGAGGTCATGCCCGGCGGCGACATCCGCGTCAACAGCGTCCGCAGCCATTCGGGCTGAGTCGGCGAGGACGAGGTTGAACGCGTGCACGTCCTCCTCGAGCGCCTCGACCCGAGCCAAGTGCTCCTCCAATACCTCCCGGGCCCGGAAGGTTCCCGCCCGCACGCCGGCCGCGATGGCATGCGCAGAGGCGAGGGGTCCCGGGGTATCTGATACCCCGGTCACGGCGCGTCTCCCAGGATCCTCGGCACCCGAAAACGGTTCGCCTCGACGGCCGGAGCTGCCGCCAGCACTTCAGCTCGGTCGAGGCTGGGTCTCACGACGTCGTCGCGAAGAACGTTGACGAGGGGAAGGGGGTGGGCCGTCGGAGGGACCCCCTCGGTGTCGAGGGCCTCTACGTCACGGGCGTGCTCGAGCACGGCTCCGAGTTGCTCGGTGAAGCGCTCTAGCTCGTCAGGGGTGAGCTCCAGCCGGGCCAGGCGGGCCACGTGGGCGACGTCGCCGGTCGAAATACGGGCAGCCATGGCGCTCATGCTAGGCGGGTCGTTTCGGCGGGCCGGCCGGATAGTGCCCTCTCCTAGAGAGCGCCGCGCTACCTTTCAGCCGATATGTTCGCCTCGGTTGATGAATGCCTAGAAAGAAAGCGGGGGCCGTCACGGTGAACCAATACCCCTTCCTGAGCGACGAGTGGGTGGACGAGAGTCGAAGGATCCGCGAGGAGTACAAGGACCAGATTCCCGAGATAGCCGTGAGCGTGAGAATGAACCAGGTGGTCAACGAGGTCCCGTTCGGTGATGGAGTTATCCACGCCCACGTGGACACTTCGTCTGGTCGGCTCGAAGTCGAGCCGGGTCACTTGGAGTCGCCCGACCTCACGGTCACACTCAGCTACGCCACCGCCAAATCCATACTCGTTGACGGTGACGCACAAGCGGCGATGAACGCCTTCCTCGGAGGAAGGATCAAAGTCGATGGGGACATCACCAAGATGCTCGCTTTGCAGACCGTCGGCGCGAACAGCGCTTCGGACCCGCTCGCCGTAGAAATGGTGAAGCGGATACAAGCCATGACCGCCTGAAACGGCCGCCCGGCGCTATCAGCCAAAAGGCCGAGGTGGGCGGCGGCACCAGCCGCGGCTGGGGATCGCGGCTTCGAGCACGCCGTCCACCTCGGCCCTCGAAGGTACAGCTCGATTTAGGCGATCGGACGTGAGCCCGGTGCGTCGCACGCCTCGATTTTCAGCGCTTAGCGGGCTCTCAACCGGTGATGATTTGTACAGGTGCGTTGAAATGTAGCGGTGTCCCACTTTGGGGGTCTGTGCCGATGACCGTGGACGCGGGATTGCCGGTCACGCCGCTGACGGTGAAACCCAGGGCCGTGAGGACGGCGTCCGCCGCGTTGACCGAGTCTCCCGCCACGGACGGGACGGGCACCAAGTGCGGACCCTTGGATATTTCGATCGTCACCTGAGAGCCGGCTTTTACGGTCGTGCCTGACGGTGGCACGGTTCCCATCACGTGACCTTTGGGAACGGTGTCGCTCCACTGAACCACTTCGGCGGCGGCCAAGTTGACGGCAGCCAGAGCCGCCTTGGCCGCCCCGAAGGACGCCGAGCCGGCCGGGCCGAGCGCGGGCACGGCGACGGTCGGCGGCCCCAAGGAGAGCGTTATCGAGACGGCCAGGCCGGGGAGTAGGGTCCCCTGGTCCGGCGAGCTGCTGATCACGTCACCGGCGGGGACCGTCGTGCTGAACCCGTGGCCGACCGAGCCCAGCTTCAGCCCCAGCGTCTGGAGCACCGAAACCGCGGCGGCCTGGGTGAGCCCGGCCAGGTCGTCAGGGACGGGCACGGGTTGGGGCCCCCGCGACAACACCACCGACACCGAGCGGCCTCGCTTGAGCCGTCCGCTCCCGGGGCTCTGGGCGATGACGGTACCGGCCTCCTGGCCGGCGTAGTGGGAGCTTCCGACCTGCAGATGAAGGTGGAGCGGTCGAAGTGCAGCTTGAGCTGCGGACTCGGTGTCGCCGATGAGTCGGGGAACCGCGTACGACGGGACGAAGACCCCGGTGGCCACGACCGCAACCGCGGCCGCCCCGCCGCCACCGAGCAACAGGATGGCGGCCACCACGAGGGCGAGCAGCCGGCGCCGTCGGCCGGGGCGGACAGCGGCCGGGCGGGAGTCGTCGGGACGAGCAGGACGCGCCTCAAGAGGCGACGCCGGCTCCGGCCCGTCCCAGTCGGCCGTCGTAGCCGCTCGCTGGCCGCGTCCTTCGATGGGCTGCGTCCGACTAGGAAAAGATAGAGCGAGGTCGTCCGACTCGACCTGCTCAACGTCGAAGAGACGGGGTCGACCTGGGAACTCGGTGGGGCTGACTACGTCTCGTTCGACTCGGCCGGTGTGCATCGGGCCGAATAGAGGAAGCGGGGCGGGGACCGGCAACTTGGACGCGATCCGGTCGAGGGCGTGGGCGAAAGCGGCGGCGTCGAGGCGAGAAGATGGATCGACCGTGCCAGCCGCTTCGAGCGCCGGGCCGAGGGGGCCGGCCGCTTCTGGCACTTCGAGAGGGCGCTCGAGGCGGCCCATGAGCGTCCCCAGGGTGGTGTCAGAGGCGAACGGCACCGTTCCGGTCGTCGCTTCGACCAGCAGGAGCGCGAGCGAGTACACGTCGGCGCGGCTGTCCAGCTTCTCGCCCCGCACCTGCTCCGGCGCCGCGTACCGGGCGGTGCCGACCACCGCCCCGGCCGGCTCGGTCCACGTGGCTTCGGCCAGGGCTCGGGCCAGGCCGAAGTCGGCCACAGTGACGCGGCCCTCCTCGTCGAAAATGAGGTTGGCGGGCTTGATGTCGCGATGGACGAGACCGCGACGATGGGCGTAGTCGAGGGCCCGCGCCGCGTCGGCGCCCACGACCGCGGCCTGCTGCGGCGACATCAACACGCCCCGGTCGAGTAGAGCCCGGAGGCTGCCGCCTTCCAGCAACTCCATCACGAGGTAGGGGGAGCCACCGTCCTCGCCCCAGTCGTAGACGGTGAGGATGTTCGGATGTCGCAAGCTGGCCACCACTTGCGCCTCGGCGCGGAACCTTCGCAGGAATCCCTCGTCGGCGGCGAGGGCCGGGTGGAGGACCTTGATGGCGACCCTTCGGCGCAAGGTAACGTCTTCGGCCACGTAGACGTGCGCCGACGCCCCCATGCCCAGGGGGCGCGTCAGGCGATAGCGGTCACCCAGGACGCGCCCCACCGACTCGGCGATGCGCGATGTCGCCACGAAAAAAGGCTACTGCGACCCGGTCTCCTTCACGGGGATCCCTCCCCACCGCGGGGCGACCCACCAACGCCGTTCGAAGGCACCTCGCCGGTCTCCAAGAGGCGGCCGAAGCCGGCTTCGTCGACCACGGGCACCCCCATCTCGGCGGCCTTGGCCAGCTTCGCCAAACGNNCCGGGCGAAGCCGCCCTCGTCCAGGACGGGGACGCCGAGCTCGGTCGCTTTGGCGAGTTTGGCCGCCCCAGGATCGGAGCCGACCACCACCGCCGTCGTCTTCTTGGACACGCTGCCCGGGCTCTTCCCGCCGCGGGCCTTGATGGCGTCCTCGGCCTGCTCCCGGGACCAGCCCTCGAGGGTTCCGGTGACGACCACGGACGCGCCGGCGAGCACTTGGGCCACTTCCGGTGCGTCGGGTCCCTCGAAGTTGAGGCCGGCCGTCCGGAGACGCTCCACCAGCTGGCGGTTGACCTTCCTTTCGAAGAAACCTTGGACGCTGGCCCCGATGATCGGACCGACGCCCTCGACGGCCGCCAGCTCGTCTGCACTCGCTTCGATGATTCGGTCGAGGTGGCGCAGCTGGCGGGCGAGGATCTGACTCCCGGTTGAGCCGAGGTGCCTGATGGAGAGCCCCACCAGCAAGTTCGCCAACGGCCTCAACTTGGACGCCTCGATCGCCGCCCTCAAGTTGACGATAGAGGTCTCGCCCCACCCTTCAAATGTGGCCACCCGCTCGAAGTCCAGGTCATATATGTCGCCCACGTCCCGGAGCAACCCGGCCTGGAAAAACTGCCAGACGGTGCGCTCGCCGAGATGCTCGATGTCCATGGCCCCTCGCGACGCGAAATGGGCGATGCGCTGGACGATCTGGCCCGGACACTCCTCGTTGACACAAAAGGTGTCGCTCTCGCCCTCGGACCGCACCAATCCGTGTCCGCAGACCGGGCACACCGTCGGAAACGACCACTCCGCCAGCCCGTCGGGCCTGAGCGCGAGGACGGGCCCCCGAACCTNNCGACACTTTGGCCCCGCCGACGAGGACCGGTTCGAGCATCGCGAACGGGGTCGCCTTTCCGGTCCGGCCGATCGAGACCATGATCCCCTTGAGCAGGGTCGTCTTCTCCTCGGGCGGGAACTTGTAAGCGATCGCCCAACGCGGCGCCCGGGCGGTGGACCCGAGCTCTCGGCGTTGAGCCAGGTCGTCCACCTTGATGACGGTGCCGTCGATGTCGTAGGGCAGCGAGTGGCGCCGCCGGAGCCAGTCCCGGCAGTACTTGTCAACTTCGTCGAGTCCGTGCACCAAAGTGATGTGCGGATTGACAGGGAAGCCGGCGGACCGCATCCAGTCAAGGGTCTCGGTGTGGTGGGTGTACTCGGGTCCTCCCTCCACCGTCCCCAGCTGGTAGGCCCAGAAGC
>PMHU01000151.1 GCA_003156795.1 Acidimicrobiaceae bacterium | reverse complement strand
CCGACCACGGTGATGTCCGGCTCGGCCTCCAGCAGGTCACGAACCCCCCGGCGGACGATCTCGTGGTCATCGAGGAGAAAGACCGCGATCGGCTTCCCGGCCTCGTCGCCGGACGCGGAACCGTTCGCCGGATCAGTCACCGTTTTCTCCTGACGCTCGCGCGGGCCGCCTCGGGCATGGCGGTGTGTCACATCCACTCTAGGCAGTTCGCCCGTCCGGGAGTATGGACCAAAGTCCCTGGCGAGCGGCCCGGACGGCTCTATTTGCCGGGGGGCGCCCAGGTTAGCGTCAAGAAACAAAGCACCGAAAGACTTCGAGTAGCAGGAGACTGAAATGCCTGGAATCATTGTCGGACTGGACGGTTCCGGCCATTCCCAGCTGGCCCTGGAATGGGCCATGAAGGAAGCGGCGATCCGTCACGCGCCGCTCACCGTGCTCACCGTGGACCAAGCCGTCGCCGGCTACTACCGCGGCGTGGCCGTGGACCCGGCAGGTCCGGTCCGGACCGCAGAGGCCCGCAAGGCGGCCGAGGTGGAAACCGATAAGGCGCTGGCCGGGCTCGAGGGACCCCGCCCGGAGTCGGTCGTGGTCACCGCCGTTCACGGTTTCCCGGTCGAAGAGCTCATCAAGGCGGCCAGCGACGCCGACATGATCGTCCTGGGCTCGCGCGGTGCGGGCGGGTTCACCCGGCTGCTGATGGGGTCAGTCGCCAGTCAGGTAGCCCAGCACGCGCACTGCCCGGTCCTCATCGTCCCCCCCGAGGACCGCAGCTGAGCGTTCCGGGCATCAGCCCGTGCCGGTCATGCGCGGGCCACCCGGTCAGGCCGTGGCTTTCCGGTAGAGGTTCATCGAGATGGCCAGGAAGACGGCGAAGATTCCGGCGCACCACAGGGCCGCCTGCCACAGGTCGTGGAAGGCGGGGCCGCCTTCGAAGAGCGCCCGGACGGCGTTGATGGTAACGGTGGCCGGCTGATTCTGGGCGAACGGCTGCAGCCAGCCGGGCATGGTCCCGGCCGGTACGTACGTGCTGGACATAAACGCCAGGACGAACGCGATCATCGACATCCCTTGGGCCGCTTGAGCGTTGGGCGCGAGCAGGCCGATGACGATGAAGACGACCGTGAACACGAGACCGAATACCAGGCACAGCCCAAGCGCGGCCAAGCCGTCGGGGATGGAGCCGCCGAGTCGGAAGCCGAACAGGAATCCGAATGCGGCGGTGGCGACGATCGCCCAGGCATTGGTGGCGAAGTCGGCCAGGGCCCGCCCCATCACGATCGAGTAGCGGGGGATCGGGAGGGAGAGAAGCCGGTCGGTGAAACCCTCGACACGATCGTCCGCTACCGCGACGGCGATGCCGCCGCCTGTAAACAGGACGATCGTGGCCACGTAGCCCGGCACCAGATAGGCGACGTATGTGGAAGCGCCGGCGTGGATGGCACCCCCGAACACGTAACGGAAGCTGAATAGGAATAGGGCCGACTGGACTATGCCCATGCCGACGAGCGCTGGGGTTCGGACGAATTTGAGCAGCGCCCGACGCGCCACGACGAGGGTGGCGCTCATCGCCGTGGCCGGCGCGATCGGGCGGGTGACGGTCTGAATCATCGTGAGCTCCCGTTCTGCACGTAAGCGTTGGTAAGGGTCAGGAAGACCTCGTCGAGCGTCGGCCGGCGGACGCCGATCTCGTCGACCATCACTGATGTGTCGTCGAGGGTGCGGATCACTATCGCCAGGTCCTTTGCTCCGCCCGCGGTCGGAGCACTGGCACGCCGTCCGTTGTGGTCCAACCTGGGCGGGTTGGAAGTGACGCGTTCGAGGATGTGACCGACCGCTTCCAGCTGAGACGGATCGTTGACGGCGACCTCGATCACGTCGCGCCCGCTACTGGCCTTCAGGTCGCTCAAGGTCCCCGCGGCCACGGTGTGCCCGTGGTCGATCACGATGACGTGGTCGGCGAGTTCATTGGCCTCGTCGAGATAGTGGGTGGTGAGAAGTACGTCGGTGCCCGCCGCGACCAGGTCGCGCACGGAGTCCCACACCTCGCGACGACTTATGGGATCGAGACCGGTCGTCGGCTCGTCGAGAAGGAGGAGCCTCGGCGCACCGACCAGGCTGGCGCCAAGATCGAGTCGACGCCGCTGGCCGCCGGAGTAGGTGCTGCACCGGCGATCTGCGACGTCTCCCAGGCTTAGCCGCTCAATCACGATCGACGCGGCACGCCGAGCCCCATCTCGCGGGTGACCGAACAGCCTTGCCGTCATTTCGAGGTTCTCTCGGCCGGTCATGGTGGGCTCGACCGCCGCGGACTGACCGGCGAGACCGATGTCCCGCCTGACCGCGACCGGCTCACGGCTCACGTCTTTTCCCAGCACTTGCAGGGTTCCGCCGGTCGGGCGCAACAGGGTGCTGACGGCCCGAACGAACGTCGTCTTGCCGGCGCCGTTCGGGCCCAGGATGGCCAGCACCTTTCCAGCCGGGGCGGTCAAGTCGAGGTCGTCGAGGGCCTTAACCTTGCCGAACCGAATGGTGAGGTCCCGGGCCTCGATGAGCGGGACGGTGGTCATTTCAAACTTCCTCCTTAATAGTCGCCAAGAGGATAGTAACCAAGCAACTAATCAAAAGTCAACTGGTCCTTCCTCGACTAATAGTCGCCCGGGGAGTAGGCTGAAGGCTGTGGAGTCGAGGTTCCGCTCATCGCCGCTCGCCTTGGCCGTGCTGAGCCTGCTCGAGGTCGGCCCGCTCCACCCTTACGGAATGCAGCGCCTGATCAAGCTGTGGGGCAAGGACAAGGTCGTGAACGTGGGCAACCGCGCCAACCTGTACAAGACGATCAAGCGACTGCAGGAAGCCGGACTGATCGTGGTTCGCCAGACCGAGCGCGATCAGCAATACCCGGAGCGCACCGTCTACGAGCGCACCGACGAAGGCCGTCGCTTGGCCCAGGAGTGGATGGTCGACATGCTCTCGGCCCCCCGCAACGAGTTCCCCGAGTTCCCGGCCGCCCTTTCGTTCGCCATGCTGCTGGATCCGAATGAGGTCCTGGCCGTGCTCGAGCGACGCGCCGAAGCCTTGCGCGAGAAGCTGGTCGCGCTCGAAGGAGACCTGGCGACGTTCTCGGGAACATTGCCGCGGGTGACGCTGCTGGACGACGAGTACGCAACCGCCGTGACGGCGGCCGAATTGGGCTGGGTGACCGGAGTGGTCGATGACCTTCGAACCGGCGCGCTCACGTGGAGCGAGGAGCTCCTCAAGATGGCCGCTTCCTTCCAGTCGGACTGAGCCCGCCGCCGGGGCCGCCGTCTAGTCGACGAGGGCGGACACGTTTGCCTGAGCGACCGGTCGGGCCGCCGGGGGTGGGGGCGTCGAGCCCACGAGATCGGAGTAGAGGTAGACGTGGGCGGGGACCGCGAAGGGTGCCGCCAGGTTGACGATCAGGCACTCACCGGGCATGAGGGTCTGGATCTCGGCCCCTTGGGCGCTGATGTCCTGCTTGGCCGAACCCCTAAGCATGTTGCGGTCTTTCTCGTCGGCCAGGCCGAGGATGAAGAAGGTGTTGAACTGGCTGAGCAGCTCGTCGTCGAGCAGCTTCGGCTGCTGGGTGATGGCGCACAGCCCGACCCCGAACTTCCTGCCTTCGCGGGCCAGCCGAGGGAAGACGTTGGATTCGCGATCCTTGTTGCCGCCGAGGACCCGCTGGGCTTCCTCCAGGGCGACCGACACCACTGGCATCCGGGCGTGGCGATCGGGGTCATCCAGGTAGGCGGACTGCCACGTCTCGATCACCCGGCGGGCCATAAAAGACGCCACCAGGACTTCCTCGGTCGATCCCAGGCCGCTCACGTCCAGGAGCACGACCTTGCCCGCCAGGAGGTCGTCGACGATGCGCCCGCCGACCGACAACCCGGGGTCCGTCGCCACGCAGCGGAGGTCGACGATCCGGCGGGCCCGACGGTGTACGACCTGCAAGGTGCTGAGGGCCACCCGCCCGCTGAGCTCGATCTCCCGGAATGCCGGTAGCTCGTCCAAGCGGGCGAAGTCCGCCAGCCAGGCCAGACCTTCGGTTCCGTAGAAGCGCTCGAGCTCGTACAACGCTTCTTCCTGGGGCCGGGACCAGTCGTACGCGGTCCGCAAGTCGTCGACTATCAGCTCGGCCAGGCTGATCTTGAGCGCCGAAGTGCCCGGAAGCGAACGGTTGGCGTACACCCGCAGCGATTCGGGCGCCCACGGATGACGGCCCAGGGCCGTCCGGTATTCACCGTGCGGGTCGATGACCAGAAGGGCGTAGCGGCCGTTGGCCTTCATCACCCCGGCGGCCAGGACTTGCATGAGGTTGGACTTGCCCATGCCGGTGGTGGCGAAGATCCCGATGTGGGTGGCGAGGCTGGAGCCGGGGATGCCGACGGTGAAGTCCACGACCGACTCCCCGCTGCGAAGCGACCCGACCGGCAGGTCGCCCATGCGCTCGGCCAGAAAGGCGAAGTCTTCCGACGTCGGAGCGACCACGGCGGAGAACTGGCTCGGAAGGCTCTTGGGTTTGCGGAACACCGACCGAACGCGGCCCGATCCGGGCTCGGGTGGGGCGAGGTACCCGAGGCATCGGCACTCGGCTATGCGATAGGTCCGCCGTTCTTGCTCGTGCAACGGGTGGAGCCCGGTCTCGCCCCGGTCGTCGTCTGAGAGGAGGGTTCCCGCCACGCGCTCCGCCCAGCCGGGCTCACGGTGCTCGGTCCCGTAGGTCACGTCCACGATCCGGAACAGATAGCGCCGGTCGGTCACCTCGTCGACTGCGACGAGCAGCTCACCTATGAACAGGTCTTCGTCGGGTGCGGCACGGAAAGTGCCTTCCAGCACGTTGCGCCCGTAAAGGCGGCCCCGGTTGGGCGCAGTGCTCGTCATCAGTATCGCTCCATCATCCGGTGCCGGTCGGCGAAGGCCCGCTCGCGCACATCGAAAGGGACGTCTTTTTCGTCGAACACTTCGTCTATGCGGTCCCACACCTCGTCCCTGATCCAGCGCGGGCAGGCGGCCAGCCGGTCGGCGACGGTCAGGGGGTATGGGTATCCGGGAAAGGCGGCGTCGTCGGAAAGCGCCGCGAGCGCGCCGAGGCTGGCGACCGGGTCGGCGTCGCCCGGGAGGTCTATCCGAAAGGAGAACCGGGCGTCCGGGTCCAAGCGGGCGACCACCACCCGGATGCCGGCGCCGACGTCGGGGCGGGTCCGCGCTACTGGCACCCACCAACATTTCCGGGGGCCCAGCTCAGCCGGCGCCCGTTGTTCGAGAACGCTCAGCAGAGGCGCCCCACCCCACGAAAGGCCGGTGTGCTTGGTGACGCCGACCAAGGTGACGCTGCGGGTCGAGGCGGTTGCGAGCAGCCCTTCCAGCCAGGCCGCGGGTATGCGCCAGTCCGGCTGCAAGTCGCCGTCGACGAGCACCATCGCTCCGGGCGCCGCCTCATCAACGCACCTCGCAGTGGCTTCCCATTCGCCCCAATCCCGCAGGAGGTTCACGTCGAGAGCACTGTCGGGCGCCACCGGCACCCCGAGCGCAGCCAGAGTCATGCGGTCCTGGCCCAGGCCGAGGAGATGAGCCCGCAGGGCGCCCTCCTCCTCGAGCACGGTGCGTCCGTCGACCCAACGGACCCTGGCCGCGCGCGTCACATACACCTGGAGGCATCGGGCGTCGGCGACGAGGCCCTGGCCCCCGTCTACGGCCCACACATCTGGGGGGGCGGCCAGGCGCGACAAGGGCCGAACATCGAGAGCGTCCTCGAAGACCAGGTCGTTGCCATTGGCGTCGCGCAAGCCCCCGCCGCCCCCGGTCAGAAGGGCGGCCAGGCGGGCCGCCGTAGCGGCTATGGACTGGTGAGCGTGCGGATCCTCCGCCATCGGGAAGAATGTTCCCATGCCGAGGGCCATTTGGAGCGGATCCGTCAGTTTCGGCTTGGTCAACGTCCCGGTCAAGCTGATGACCGCCACCTCGCCGAAGGATGTGCGGTTCCATCAGCTGCACGACGCGGACGGGGGTCGTATCAACCAGAAGCGGGTGTGCGCCGTCGACGGCGAGGAAGTCGAGTTCCAGCACATCGTCAAGGGCTACGACCTCGGCGGCGGGCGCTACGTCATCGTCGATCCCGACGACCTGGCGTCGATCGACGTGGAAGCGAACCGGACCATCGACATCGAAGAGTTCGTGGACCTGGCCGAGATCGATCCGGTGTACTTCGAGAAGTCCTACTACCTCGTGCCGGACGGTCGAGCCGAGAAGCCGTACGCCTTACTGGTCGAAACCATGACCCGCAGCGGCAAGGTGGCCGTGGGCCGCTTCGTGCTTCGCACCAAGCAGTATCTGGCCACGCTCAGGGCGCGAGATGGCGTCCTCGTGCTGGCCACGATGCTGTACGCGGATGAGGTCGTCGATCCCGGAGAGCTCGAAGTTCCGACGGTGGCCGACACGGCGCCGAGCGAAAAGGAGTTGGACATGGCCAGGCAGCTGGTCGAGTCGTTGTCCGGCCCCTTCGAGCCCGAGAAGTACCAGGACGACTACCGCGACAAGGTCCTCGCCCTCATCGAGGCCAAGGCGGACGGCGAGATAATCGTCCAGCCGGATGTACCCGCCACCGTGGCCCCGGTCGTGGACCTGATGGCCGCGCTCGAAGCCAGCCTGGCCCGGGCCAAGCACTCGGCGTGATCTCCAAGGGATGACCGCCCGGTCGGAAGTCCGGGTCGGCGAGCGGGCCCTGACCGTATCTAACTTGGACAAGGTCCTGTGGCCTTCGACGGGGTTCACGAAGGGCCAGCTGATCGACTACTACGCCCGCGTCGCCGACGTCATGGTCCCCCACTTGCAAGCGCGCCCGATCACGCTCCGAAGGTGGCCGGATGGCGTCGAGGGCCAGTCTTTTTTCCAGAAGAACTGCCCGCCGCACCGGCCTGACTGGATGCACGCGGTCACCATGGGCGGCGTGCACTACTGCCTGATCGACGAGCCGGCGTCGCTGGTGTGGGCCGCCAACATGGCCGCCATAGAGCTGCACCCCAGCCTGGCCCAGGCACCGGACCTCGACACCCCGACCGCGGTCGTGTTCGACCTCGATCCGGGCCCGCCCGCCGACGTGCTCACGTGCGCCCGAGTTGCCGTGCTGCTGCGCGGGTACTTCGAGCGGTTGCACCTGTCGGCCTGGCCCAAGACGTCGGGAAGCAAGGGCCTCCAGCTCTACGTGCCGCTCAACAGCGGCGCCCACTACGAACAGACCAAGCCGTTCGCTCACGCGTTGGCCCAGCTGCTCGAGCGGGACCATCCCGATCTCATCGTGTCGATCATGGACCCGGCCAAGAGGCGGAAAAAAGTGATGATCGATTGGAGTCAGAACACCGCTTCGAAGACCACCGTGGCCGTGTACTCGGTCCGCGCCCTGGCGGCGCCGAGCGTCTCAACTCCTGTCACGTGGGACGAGCTGGACGACGCCCTGGCCGATGGCGACGCCGATCGGTTGCGCTTTGATCCGGCCCAAGTGCTCGAGCGCGTCGAGAGTCGCGGGGACTTGCACCAACCGGTTCTCACCGAGCGCCAGGAGCTGCCGGCCCTCAGAATTTGATGGCGCTGAGCTCCGGGTACCACCCGCCCGCCCGCTCCGCCGCTTGGCGCCACCGGTCGCGGTGGTTGGGCTTCCCGCTCGGTTCGATGAGGGCCTTGGGCGACCAGGCGTCGGCCACCTCGTCCAAGCCTCCCCAGGTTCCCACCGCCAGCCCGGCGAGGAAGCCGGCGCCGAGCGTGGTCGCTTCCAGCTCGGGCGAGATCTCGACCGGACGGTCGCACGCGTCCGCCAGAGACTGAACGAACACCGAATTGGCGCTCATCCCCCCATCGACGCGCAAGTGACCCACTTGCAAGCCCGTATCGGCTTCGGCCGCTTCGAGGAGATCGGCTCCGGAGTGGGCCACTCCCTCGAGTACGGCGCGCACGACTTGCGCCTTTCCGGATCCCCGGGTGAGACCGAATAGGGCGCCCCGAGCGCCGAAATCCCATTGGGGGGTTCCGAATCCGAGCAGGGCCGGAACCGCAACTACTCCATCGGTGTCGTCGCACGCCGCAGCGACCGCTTCTGACTCCGACGCGCTGGAGATGAGCCCGAGGTCCTCGACCAGCCAGTCTNNGTCGCCGCCGCCAGCATGATCGCTTCCGCCCCCCACGTGATCTTTCCGTCGCGTCGCCAGGCGACGATGGGGAAGCAACCGTGGGCGCCTCTGGTCGCAAACTCCACTCGGGTCTCACCCAGGCAAACGTCCAGCATGCCGCCCGTCCCGAACGTGGCCTTCGCCAGCCCGCGCCGGGTGCAGCCCTGACCCATCAGGGAGGCCTGCTGGTCCCCGACGAGCGCACACAACGGGGGCGAACCGGGAAGGGCGGTGGCCTCGCCCAAAGGGCCGGACGAGTCGACGACCTCGGGCAGGCTGGGCCGCGACAAGCCGAGCCGGTCGAGGGAATCCTGGCGCCAGCCGCTGCCGTCGCTGCGATAAAGACCGGTGATGGCGGCGTTGCTGACGTCGGTGATGTGCAGCCGGCCTTCGCTCAGCTGCCACGCGATCCAGCTGTCCACGGTCCCGATCTTGGCGTGCTCGCGCCGGGCCGGATCNNGATCGACCTGGTCGAGGAGCCAGGCGAACTTGGTAGCCGACTCGCTAGGGGAGAAGTGGATGCCTTCGCCTTGAAGCTCGAGGCAGGTGCCGACCGTGCGGAGATCCTGCCATCCGAGGCCCGGCCCGAGCGGCTCGCCCGTGCGGGCATCCCACGCGATCGCGGACGAGCGTTGGGCTGTCACCCCGACTGCGTCGACGCGGCCCCCCGCCGCCGCGAGCGAGGCGCCCGCCACTTCGAGCACGGCCCGCGCCATTCTGGCCGGGTCGAACTCGACCAGGCCCGCCATGGGGACGTCGGGCGGGAGGGCGCGACGGTGGATGTGCTCTACCGTCGTGTCAGGCCGGACGATCGCAGCGCGGACGCTGCTCGTACCCACGTCGATGACCAGGATCCCCATGCCGTCTAGCCCTCCCACGCCTCTCCGAAGGACGACGGTAGACCCAGTTTCCCGGGGTTGAGGATCCCGCGCGGGTCCAAGGCCCGCTTGGTCGCGGCGAGGACGGCAAACGCGGGGCCCAGGTAGTCGCGCATGTAGCGGGCACGGTTGAGCCCTATGCCGTGGTGATGGGATACGGCGCCACCGGCGTCGGTCGTCGCCGTCATCACCGCGTCGAAAGCCCGGCGGTAATAGGCCTCGGCGCCGGAGTGGCCGCCGTCCGGCGGCCGGCCGGCGAAAGTGAAGTACAGGCAGCCGCCGTCGATGTAGGCGTGCGACTGGTGGGCCGAAGCGGCGATCGTTCCAGCGACGGCCATGAGGGCTTCTACAGCCGACTCGTAGATTCGAGGTAGGGCCTTCCACGAGCCGGCGATTTCGACGGTGTCGGCGACGATGCCCGCCCGCACGAGGGACTCGATCGGGGGGACCTCGTTTCGGTGATCCAGCCATCTGCCCGGCAGGCCCGGATCCAGCGCAACCGCCGCCTCGCACTCCTTGCCGACCACGCCCATCACGGCGTCGATGAGGGCCGGGTCTCCCTCGTCGATGACGATCAGGGCGGAGACGTCGTCGACTTGGAAGCTCCGGGTCGACTCGGTGCTGTCGTACAGGCGCAGCACGGCCGGAGTGGCGCCGCGGCGAAGAATCCGCCGGCAGGCATCCAAGCCGTCTCTGAACCGGGGGAATCCGAAGGCCGCCCGCCGCTGCGCCGGAGGCGCCGGGTGGACCCGGAGCCTGGCTTCAGTGATGACGCCGAGGGTGCCTTCGCTCCTANNGCGGTGATGATGCCGAGCGTGCCTTCGCTCCCGACGAACAGCTGGGTGAGGTCCGGTCCCATGGCCGCCCTGGGTGCGGTTCCGCCGGTCCGGATCAGTCGACCATCCGCGAGGGCCACTTCAAGGCCGACCACCATGTCCTCGATCTTTCCGTAGCGGGTCGAGTACTGGCCCGCGCCGCGGCAAGCTATCCATCCCCCGACGGTCGAGAGCGCGATCGACTGGGGCCAGTGTCCCGCGGTGAGGCCGTGTTCCGATGTGAGAGCGTCTTCGAACGCGTCGCCGAACGTGCCGGCTCTCACGTCCACGAGCAGAGATGCGTCGTCAACGTCGACGATCCCGTCCAAGCCGGTCAAGTCGAGCGATATCCCGCCGAAGATGGGAATGCTGCCTCCGCAAACCCCGCTGGTGCCAGCGACCGGGGTGACCGGCACGCCTGCGGCATCGCATACTTCCAGGACGGCCGCGACCTGGGTCGCATCGGTCGGGCGGGCGACGGCTGAAGGGAGGGCCGGGACGGTGCCCTCCACTGCCCATACCGTCGAAAGCGGCCACCAATCGCGCCCGGCCGCGACGCGCCAGTCGTCTGCGGTGACCACTTCGTGGCAGACGGCCGACAATCTGGCCATGACCGCGTCATCGACGGGGATCTCCATGTCGAAGCGGGAACGCCGGGCCGCAGCCTCGCCCGTCAGGGGGGCGGGCAGCGGCTGGGTCGGGCTCACCTGGCTACCGGCGATATGGGTGATGCCGGCGCCGCGAGAGACGTGACTTCGGCTTCTGCTTCGGCGCGGAACCGGGCCACTTGGAGCTCTTGTTCTTCGGCGTCCCACCCCAAGTCGGGTGCGATCAGCGCGGCCGCCATCGGCGCGGCCTGCACCGTCGCGGCGCGATCGAGGATCAGGGCCCGGGTCCGCCGGGCCAGCACGTCGCTGAGGGTGTGCACCATTTCGTGGCGAGCCGCGTAGACCGCTTCCGCTTTGAGGTAGGGGAGACCCGTCACGAGTGGCTCCTTGAGAGTCGGGTCGGCTTCGATCAGGGCGACGAGCTCACCGGTCTCGGTTCCGTGGCGGCCGGTGAGGTGGCCCATGACCTCATCGGACAGGCCGGCCCGGCGGGCGGAAGCGAGGACCGCCGTCGCTGGTTTTCCTCCGTCCTCGCCACCGACGAGCACCAACCGCCGGGTGCGGCCGCGCCCTCGTGGGCGAAGGCGGCTCCTGGCCAACCGACCGAGACGGCTGGAGCGGTCGGCCCGTGCGGCCCGGCCGGCGCGGCCGGCGCCGGCCACCTGATCCGCCACTGCGTCGGCGGTGTCGGCGGCCATGATCCGGTAGGTAGTGAGCTTGCCTCCAGTCACCGTGACCAGCCCGTTGGGGGACGTGATCACCCGGTGCCGGCGTGAGAGGTCGGCGGTCCGGGCGCTATGGGCGTCGCTGATGAGCGGTCGCAGGCCGGCCCAGGTGCCCGTCACATCGTCCGGCGTCAATCCGGCCTTCGTCCAGGTGTTGACCGCCTTGAGGATGTACTCGACGTCCGCGGCCGTGCACTGTGGATCTTCGAGGGGGCCGGCGTAATCGGTGTCGGTCGTGCCCAGGTACGTGTAGCGGCCGGGCGCCGTCGGCCCAGGGGCTTCGTCGGCGGCCCACGGCACGACGAAAATAGAGCGCTTGTCTCCGGGCACGGTGAGGACGGCGGCGTAGTCGCACGGCAGCTTCTCGGCCGGCACCGCCAAGTGGATCCCTTTGGCGGGCCGGATGGATACCGGTATGGTCGATTCAGGTCCGGCGAGGCGGGCCACCCGCTCTGACCAGACACCCCCGGCATTGACGACGGCTTTGGCGCGGATCTTGCTGCCGTCGACCAGACGCGCTCCTGTCACCCGGCCGCCCTCTTCCATCAGGGCCTCGACGGGCGCGTAGTTGGCGAGGACGGCGCCCCGGCTGGCAGCCGTTCGGGCTAGGGCGAGGGTTAGCCGGGCGTCGTCGGCTTGGGCATCCCAGTAGAGGAACGAAGCGACGAGGCGGTCGGTTCGCAGGGCCGGGAAGTGGGCCAAGGTCTCCGAGGCGTCGATGCGCCGGTGACGCCGGCCGATCCGCACGCCCCCGGTCACGTCGTAGAGCCACAGCGCCACGGAATAGGCCTTGGCCACACCCTCGGCCAGGGCTCCGTCCCGGCCAAAGAGCGGGATCAGGAAAGGCAAGGGGTGGACGAGGTGAGGTGCGTTGTTGAGCAGCCTCTGCCTTTCGTGCAGGGCTTCATATACGAGGAGGTAGTCGTGCTGTTGAAGGTAGCGAAGGCCGCCATGGATCAGCTTCGAAGACTTCGATGACGTTCCGCAGCCGAAGTCGCACCCTTCGACCAGCGCCGTGCGCAGGCCTCGAGTGGCGGCGTCCAAGGCCACGCCACACCCGGTGATCCCGCCGCCGACGACAAGGACGTCGAACGATTCGGCCCCCAGGCGCTGCAGGGCGGTGCGACGGTCGAAGGACGGTGAAGCCACGGCCGACCACGGTACTGACTGGCCACTCGGTCGGTACACCTGGCGTTTCGCGGGCGGGCTCGCCGACCTGGCCTGAGACGTCCGATGGGGCCCAGCGTCAGGCAGGTCCGGATAGAAATCGAGTCGGCTGCCAAAATCGTCGACCATCCGCGCCACCGCGAGCGGTCAACTCACTCAAAAGCACAAGAAAGCCGCCCTCCTCGAGGATCTTTTGGGCTAGACAGCCCGGTTCGAGCTGGGCCAAACTACGTCGCCGGGGTGACGCCCCAACCCTCCCCGGGCGTGAGTAGTTTCAGAAGTCGCTTCGATTGAAAGTTACGGATCATGGACACAAAGATCACGAAGGTTCCGGTGTGGCGACAGCGGGCCGCGTGTCGCGGGGTGGATCCGGACATTTTCTACCCGGTCTCGGATGAGGACGCCGCGGACGCCAAAGCCATTTGCGCTTTGTGCCCGGTCGGGGAGGCCTGCCTCGAGTGGGCCCTGACCAACCGCGAGCGTGATGGCGTTTGGGGCGGCGCGACCGAACGCGAACGGCGGCGGATCATCCGCCGGCGTCGTCGCTCGGCCTGAGAATCGCAGGATGAGCGCGTCAGCCGGCGCCAGGCCGGCTCCCGAGGGAGCCGACGCCGTCGCGGGCCGTCCAGGCGGCGCTTTCGAGCGCCTCGGCGGTTGGCCGGCGATTCTGGGGCGGGTCGCGGTGGGCGCTGACCTGGGCCCGGATGAGGCGGGCGCCGCTCTGGCTGAAGTGCTCGAAGGCAACGCCACCCCGGCCCAGATAGCCGCATTCGTGTTCGGGTTGCGATGCAAGGGAGAGACGGTCGAAGAGATGACCGGGCTGGTGGCCGCCATGCTTGCCGCCGCCGAAAGGGTAGTGGTCCCCGACGCCCTCTCCCCGCGCCTGGTCGACACCTGCGGGACGGGCGGCGACCGAAGTGGGACGATCAACGTGTCCACCATCGCGGCCCTCGTCGTTGCCGGCGCCGGGGTCCCGGTGTGCAAGCACGGAGGCCGGGCCGCGTCCTCGAAAGCCGGCTCGGCCGACGTCCTCGAAGCCCTCGGGGTCGTGATCGATTTGGGTCCAGCCGGAGTGGCGAAATGTATACAGGACGCCGGGATCGGCTTCTGCTTTGCCCCCCGGTATCACCCCGCCATGCGTCATGCCGTGCCGGTGCGGCGCGAGCTCGGCGTGCCTACGGCGTTCAACTTCCTCGGACCCCTGGCCAATCCGGCGCGGGTTCGCCGTCAGGTCGTCGGGGTAGGCGATCCGTCCATGGCCGAAAAGATGGCCCGCGTACTCGCCGCCGGTGGATCCACGCACGTGCTCGTAGTCCACGGCGCCGACGGGCTCGACGAGCTGTCGACTACCGG
Source organism: Acidimicrobiaceae bacterium (assembly GCA_003156795.1). Classification (GTDB taxonomy): domain Bacteria; phylum Actinomycetota; class Acidimicrobiia; order Acidimicrobiales; family Palsa-688; genus PALSA-688. The sequence continues at coordinate 512 of PMHU01000151.1, read as the reverse complement.
TTCGTCCACCATGTTCGAGTACCGGGCTGGGGTCGGCGCCCTCTATCCGGTTGCCGTGGCCCCGATCGTGGTCGACCCGGCCGCGCTGGGTCTGGCGCCGGCCAGGCTGTCCGATCTGCTCGGCGGAGATGCCGCAACCAACGCCGACATGGCCCGCCGGGTGCTCGCGGGCGACAGCGGGCCGCACCGCGACATCGTGGTCCTCAACGCCGCGGCCGGTCTGGTCGTCGGCGGGGCGGCGACCACACTCGCCGAAGGCGTCACCCTGGCCGCGTCGGCCATCGACGACGGCTGCGCCGCCTCGTGCTTGGATCGGATGGTCGCCGCTTCGCACGAAGCGGCCTCGCTTCCGTAGTGGGAGCCCGGCGCCCCTGGCCCCCGGCGCGGCGGCGCGGCGTGGCGGCGCGGCGTGGACCCGGCTCGCATTAGTGGTCCGCTTGGACCACCTCTTTCGGGCCCAAGTTCGCCACGTCCGGGCGCGAGTTTCCACTCTCGGAAGCAATCGGCCATGA
>PMHU01000174.1 GCA_003156795.1 Acidimicrobiaceae bacterium | reverse complement strand
GGCCGCCAGAAAGGCCACACCGAGACCTACAGAGGTGCCGAGTACCAGGTGGCATTCACCCCCAAGGTCAAGGTCGAAGTCCTGGTAGGAGAAGACGATGTCAGCGGGTTGGTAGACGTCATAGCCAAAGCGGCCCGTACGGACAAGATCGGTGACGGCAAGATCTGGGTCACCGCTGTAGACAGCGTGGTGCGGATACGCACCGGGGAGACGGGACCGGATGCCATCTAGTAGCCGGCCTGAACCCTAAAGGGCGGCCAAGACCGCCTCTTGCAATGTCGCTTGGTGGGCCGGGTCGGTGACCCGGCCCCCGGCGACTCTGTGGACATAGAACACGTCCACGGCCTCGGCTCCGAGGGTGCTCACCAAAGCACACGTTATGGTCAGGTCGCAGCTGGCCAAGGCGTGCGCCACCCGGTACAGGACGGGGCCGTGATCCGGGGCGCGTACCTCGACCACCGTCGACGCAGCTGAAGCATCGTTGTCGATGGTGACGCGGACCTCGGGCGAATAGGCCGAGGTGGGCCGTCGGAAGCGGGAATAGTTGTCTTCGCGCTCGGACAGCAACTGGTCGACGGGGAGACGACCTTCCACCGCGGCCGAGAGCTGCTCCTTGACCCGGGCCCAGTTCGGAAGGGCGTCGAATGCGGGAGCCACTTCGAAGCGCAGCAACGCCATCGAGGTCGGCTCGTCGGAGATGGTTGTAGCCGAAAGCACAGTGACGCCCGACAGCGTCAGCACTCCCGCGACCGTGCCCAGGAGTCCGGCCCGGTCCGGGGCGATGACGGTCAAGCGCCCGCCGTCGGCTACCAGCTCGACCCGATCCGCGACCAGGAGCGCCCTCTGTTCGGGTCCAAGCTCTGCGGAAGCGGCTGTCGGAAGCGGGCGCCCCTCGAGTATGGCCGCGACCTGGGTCACCAAACGGGCGACGAGGCCGGCCTTCCATGGCCCCCAAGCGGCAGGGCCGGTCGCCAGGCTGTCGGCTTCGGTCAGGGCGGCTAGGAGCTCGAGCGTGTCCCTGTCTCCGATGGCCGAGGCGACGCCGGCCGTTGTTGTCGGATCGTCGAGGTCCCGCCGGGTGGCGGCGTCGGGTAGCAGGAGATGGTGGCGGACCATGGCCTGCACGATCGACACGTCGGCGGGCGAAAGGCCCAGCCGTGGGCCCAGGTCGGCGACGATTCGGATGCCGATCTCGGTGTGGTCGCCGCCGCGACCCTTGCCGATGTCATGGAACAAGGCTCCGAGCAGGAGCAGGTCCGGTCGGGACACCGAGCTCTGCCTGATGGCCGCCCCGGCCGCTGTCTCCAGCAGGTGGCGGTCCACGGTGAAGCGGTGGTACGCGTTGCGCTGGGGACGGTTGCGCACCGGTTCCCACTCCGGCAGGTAGCGGAGCCATACGCCTCGCTGGTCGAGCGACTCGACCGCGGCGATGGCCGGTACGCCGGCGCCTAGGAGGCGCAGCAGCGCCTGCAGGGTTTCGGGAGGCCACACGCCGCTCGGGGCCACCGCCGTCTCTGCCAGCCGGTCGAGGGTCGAGCGCGACATAGGCCGGTCCAGCTGGGCCGAGGCCGCCGCCACCCGCAAGGCCAGGGACGAGTCGGACGACGGGTCTGCCTCAGCGAGCAGGGCCACTTCCCCGTCGCGAAGTACCACACCCGGCTCGAGAGATTGGTCTCGGCTGCCGCCCCGGCCGCGAGGTCCCTCCAGCCAGGATCCGAGACGGCGCCAGCCGTCGTCGCTGGCCCAAGCGATGGCCCGGCCGGCACTGGCCACCTCGCCCATGAGCACGTCGGCGTCGGTGTAACTCAAGGCCGCGGCGACGGCGTCCTGATCCTGCAACAGGAGGACGCTCGTGGCCTGCCCGGTGGCGCGCTGCAGCTCCACGCGGGCCGCGGTGAGAGTCTCGCCGGCCCGATCGAGCTCGGGGTCTGCGAACAGCCCGCCGAAGATCGGCACCACCCGGCTCAAGGAACGCAGCAAATGGAGGTCGCGCAGACCGCCGCGTGCCTCTTTGAGGTCCGGCTCGAGGAGAAAGGCGAGGTCGTCGTAGCGGGCGTGGCGCTCGCGGACGACCGCATCCAAGCCCGGCAACCAGCTTGCGACCCTGGTCTTCCATTGTTCGACGGCCCGGGACAGGACCTTGTCGGCGAGCGTCGCGTCGCCGGCGAGGCAACGGCCGTCGAGCAGCCCGACGGCCACCTTCAGGTCGCCGTCCATGGCCGAACGGACCTCCTTGACCGTGCGCACGCTGTGGTCGAGGGGCAGCCCGGTGTCCCAAATCGGATACCACACCGCGTCGGCCACGGCTTTGACCCGGCGCTTTCCGTCGTGGACGATGAGCAGGTCCAAGTCGCTACCGGGGGCCAGGAGGCCGCGCCCGTAGCCGCCGACGGCGAGCAGGGCGAAGCCTTTGGCTTCACCTTGGGTGGCTTCGTCGAACACTGGCCGCAGCCACGCGTCGACGACCTTGGAGTACCGATGGCACCACTCGGTGCCCGACAGTGAGCGGTCCTCTACCAGGGCCAGGCGCGCCGCCCTCAGCGAGGACGGATCGGCCCCGGCCACGGGATGCGGCTACCTGTCGCCTTGACGGCGGACGGATTCGGCCGCGGCTGCGATGGTCCCAGGATCGCCGAGCGGGCGTTTGGATTCCACCCGCAGGGTCGAATCCAGTTGGTACACGATCGGCACGCCCGTGGGGATCTCCAGCTCGGTGATGTCCGAATCCGAGATGCGGTCCAGGTGCTTGATCAGGGCCCGGAGGCTGTTGCCGTGCGCCACCACGAGCACCGTCCGGCCGGCGATCACGTCGGGGGCGATGGCGTCGTACCAGTAGGGGAGCATGCGGACCACCACGTCGGACAGGCATTCCGTGTCTGGTACCACCTCTGGGGCGAGCTCCTTGTAGCGGTCGTCCCCGCGGACGTCGAACGCGTGACCGGCGGGCATCGGAGGCGGGGGGGTGGAGAAGCTGCGCCGCCACAGCATGAACTGTTCCTCCCCGTAGCGCTGCTTGGTCTCGGCCTTGTCCAAGCCCGTGAGGGCGCCGTAGTGGCGCTCGTTGAGCCGCCAGTGGCCCGTGACGGGCACCCACGCCCGGCCCATTTCTTCCAGCGCCAGCTGCAGCGTTCTGACGGCCCGAGTCAGGACCGAGGTGTAGGCCCGGTCGACCGAGATACCGGCTTGGGAAAGGTGGGCGCCGGCGGCGCGAGCCTCCTTTTCACCCTGGTCGGACAGCTCCACGTCCCACCAACCGGTGAAGCGGTTCTCGAGGTTCCACTGGCTCTGGCCGTGGCGAAGCAGGACGAGGTTACCCACCCCCCGAAGGGTACATCGCGGCGTTCTCAAGCGGCACGTTAGATTTCTTTAGTAAAAGACACTCAACTTTGCTACTCTGGTCTCAACTCGTTCTCACACTAAACGGAGGCACACCATGCCCAAGGCCGTCGGTATCGACCTCGGCACCACCAACTCGGTCGTCAGCGTTCTCGAGGCGGGTGAGCCAACCGTTATCCCCAACGCCGAAGGCGGGCGTACCACGCCTTCGGTCGTCGGCTTCTCCAAGTCCGACGAGGTTCTCGTCGGTGAGGTGGCCAAACGCCAGGCCATCACCAATCC
>PMHU01000004.1 GCA_003156795.1 Acidimicrobiaceae bacterium | reverse complement strand
GGGGGTCGACCACACCGGGCATCACCATGAGGCCGGCGGCGTCGAGCTCGTGGGCCGCCTCCTCGGTGACGTCACCGATCCGGATGATCCGCCCCTCGCTGAGGCCGACATCGGCCCGGCGGGCCGGCCCCCCGCTGCCATCGATGACCGTGCCGGATCGGATCACGTAGTCGAGCATCGAACCTCCGTCGGGTGGGGTGGGCATGGGCGCTGTACAGGGAATCTGACGCGCCGTCAGTTTAGGTGGCCCGGCCCGGTCGTTCTCCCACCGAAACTTTCTCGCAACGCGGAACCTGTGGATAACTATGGGGTGCCTGGGCAATCCGTGTGTCGCCGCCTCTCGTCCCCAAGTAATCCACAGCAGGTGGGGAAAGGGGCCGCCCACCGGCTTTCGCCACGGCACCCCACGTGCTTCACTCCTCACATGACCCCGGCCCGACGGTACCGACCACGCCCGTGGTGCTGAGCCTTCCCCCGAGCGCTGACGGTGTGCTCCCGGGTCATCTGCTCGAGGGGGCGATCAGGGCGGGCTACATCGATGCCGGCCGGTTCAAGATCCCCGAGCGCAATGTGCAGCCGGCCAGTCTGGACCTGCGCCTGGGGGAGCGGGCCCTGCGCATCCGCTGCAGTTTCCTGCCCGGCCGCGAGACGGTCGAGCAGAAGCTCAAGGACTACGTCCTCGACGAGATCGACCTGCGGGGCGACGGGGCCATGTTGGAGGCCCGCTGCCCTTATCTCATCGAGCTCAAGGAGCGGCTCGACCTGCCCTCCGGCCTGCGGGGCAAAGCCAATCCGAAGAGCTCGACCGGCCGCATCGACGTCTTCACGCGCGTCATCACCGATCACAGCGAACGCTTCGACGAGATCGCCCCCGGCTACCAGGGACCCCTCTACCTCGAGGTCGTGCCCCTGTCCTTCGCCGTCCGGGTGCGCGAAGACCTGGCCCTGAACCAGCTCCGCCTGTCCGTGGGGCGCCCGTGGCTGGACGACGACGCCGTGCGGGCGACCCACNNACCGGCGGACCGGTGGACCCGGCCGCGTTCTGGGACCCGGTCTACCGGGAGGAGGGCGACCGCCTGGTGCTCTCCCCCCGGCGCTTCTACCTGCTCATGTCGCGGGAGGCGGTCAGCATCCCGCCCTATCTGGCCGCCGAGATGACGGCCTACGACCCCACCAGCGGGGAGCTGCGGACGCACTATGCCGGGTTCTTCGACCCGGGCTTCGGCTATGACCCCAACCGGCGTTTCCAGGGATCGCGGGCCGCCCTGGAGGTGCGGGCGCACGATGTGCCGTTCATGGTGGAGGACGGGCAGGCCGTGTGCAAACTGACCTTCGAACGGATGCTGGAGGAGCCGAAGTCGCTGTACGGCTCCGCCATCGGCTCCTCCTACCAGCAGCAGGAAGAGACGCTGAGCAGGTATTTCAGCCATCTGCCGGCCTGAGCGCAAGGGGGTTGTAAGAACCCAGAAAAAAATAACGACAAATCGCGTAGGAAGTCGGTTCCCGGGCGTTTCCCTAGGTGCGACAACTTTGTCGGCACCGAAATGAAGGGGAGCACAACCGTGAAGGGTTTGCGTCGTACAGCCATGGGGGCTTTTGCAGGAGGAGTGGTCCTGGCGGCCACGCTGTTCATCGGACTCGCGCCGGTCGGTGCGGCGTCCACGCNNCTCCTGGCCCCAGTCTCGTCCCTGCCGGTCTCCATCGGCCTGCCCGTCACGGCGCTCGGCGACGAGGTCGCCGGGACCCTGCTGCCGGGCCAGGGCGCCACGGCGGGATCGAACAGCACCACCCAGTCGGGCTCCGTGGCCAACGTCAGCGCACCGGTCAACGTCTGCTCGGTGTCGGCCGGTGTGGCGGCCAACGGCTCGAGCAGTTGCTCGACGACGTCGGTGGGCACGGGACAGGTCGGCTCCGTCGGCGACGTCAACGTGCCCGTCACGGCTGACGACAACGCCGTCGGCCTCCTCGGGGCCGGGTCCTCCGCGCTCGGGCTCAACACCTCGTCCACCAGTGCGTCGACCACCCAGGACGGATTGGTCATCGCCTCGGCTCCGGTCACGCTGTGTGCCATAAATGCCGGCGTCGACGGGAACACGGCCAGTGACTGTGACACCACCGGCACCAACGGCACCACCTCCCAGGCCGGGTTGGTCGACGCCGCCGTGCCGGTCACGGTCTGCGACGTGATCGTCGAGATCGCCGGGGACGGCACGTCCGACTGCCCGACCTCCCCCGACAAGACCACCCAGCACGGCCAGCTGGCCGATGCGGACGCGCCGGTCGCCGCCTGCGGCGTGGTGGCAGTGGTCGGCGGCAAGGGAACCGGGGAGTGCATGCCGGCCAGCGACACCCCTCTGGTGGACGGCCTGCCGACGAACGCGCTCACCCAGTCCGCCCCCATCGACGGCGTGCNNCGCGTGCTGCCGGTCAACGCCTGCAGCGTGGTGGTCGCGGTCGACGGCACGGGCTCCAACTCCTGTGAGCCGAGTCACGTCGATCCGACCCAGAGCGGGGCCGCCCCGGTCGATGTCCCGGCCACCATCTGCTCCGCCGCCCTCGCCGTGGACGGCACGTCGAGTTCGACCTGCACCGGCAGTGGCAACACCGGCGACCCCATCGGCACCGGAGGCGGTGGGACCGGGGTGACCATCCCGGTCTCGCTGTGCGGGATTGAGGGCGTCCTGATCGGGACGGCCGACGCCACGTGCCCCGACCCCGGCACCACCACCACCATCACGACCACGTCCACTTCGCCTTCCCCCGGCGGCACCACGCCGACTCCGGCGCACCTCGTCTCCACCAGCGCACCGGCCTCGGCCTCGGCTTCAGGCACGGGCACCGGGGACGGGACGACGGGGACCCTGGCCTTCACCGGGGCGTCGTTGGCCTTCGAGGTGGCCATCGCCCTGCTGGCGCTGGCCTCGGGCTTGGCCGTGACCATGGCGGTGCGGCGCCCGCGGGCGACCGCAAGGCGCGTCTTCAACCG
>PMHU01000209.1 GCA_003156795.1 Acidimicrobiaceae bacterium | reverse complement strand
AGGGTTTCTCCGAGAGGCATCCGCTGCAACATCATCACCGGCTCGTAGACGGCGGCCATCCCGTAGGTCACGTGCGGGTCGAAAAAGGTGGCGTCATCGGACGCGATCACGATGTCCGTCTCGGCGAGCAGGTAAAACGCCCCCGCACAGGCCATCCCGTTGACGGCGGCGATTACAGGCTTCCACAGGTCGCACGCAGTCTTGGGGGAGACCAGCTCGCCGGGGTCGTCGAAATGCATCGGTGTGCGGCCCTTGTTCCCGATCAGGCCCTCGGGGTCCGCGTTTCCGGGCGGGGTCTCGGTTCGATCGAGGCCCGAGCAGAAGGCTCGGTCGCCGGCTCCGGTGAGTACGGCGACGCGGACGTCGTCGTTGGCGCGGAGCTGGCGCCAGCACTTCCGCAGGTCGCGCATCATGGCCTCGTCGAAGGCGTTGAGCGCTTCTGGCCGGTTGAGCGTCACGGTTGCGACACCGTCGCGCTCGTCGTAGAGGAGGCTTGTGAATGGTCCCAAAGGTCGACCCCGCAGGTTGAGGAAGGTTGCTGACGGTTTACTGCACCGCCCCGGCCTGGCGCAGCGAACTGATTCGATCCAGGTCGTAGCCTGCCACGTCGGCCAGGATCTCGTCGGTGTCTTGGCCCGCGGACGGCGCTCGAGTCGGGGCTGGTGGGGCGTACCCGTTCTCGAAGCGAGCGGGGTAGGGAAGCATGTCGGCATCGAGGCGCTCCTTTGGTATCCACGGAAGGCGGGCCTCGAACTGGGGATCTTTGCTGATCGTCTGTGGCGTATTGACGGGGGCGATGGCGGTGTTGTGGTCGTGGCCGAATGCGACCCATTCGGCTGTCGTCCGGGACATGAATATTCGGGTCAGCTCGGCCCGCAACTCATGGTTGCCGCGGGCGTGATCGGCGTACTTGGCCCCGGGCCACCGTTCGAAGAGGTCGGGGCGCCGCGCGCCTTCGCAGAAGTTTCTCCAGAACTCCTGCTCGCTAGCCATGAAGAGGACGAACCCGTCCTTGGACTCGTAGACCTGGTAGCGGACTCCTTCTCGCATCCCGCCGGTGCCCGGAGGCCGCCGCTCGCCGCCGTCAGTGGCGTTGCCGTACACCTCGTCGGGTGGCCGCTCGTAGCTCCTCCACGTTTCGATTCGGTACCAGTCGAAGAACGCGGCCGAGTCCGACTGCGCCACTTCGATCGCGCAACCGTCGCCCGTCTCCTTGGCCCGGACCACGGCGGCCAGAATGGCCAGGGCGCCATAGAGGGGGCCGGCGTGGATGCCGATACTGGCGTGTTCGGCGATGTAAGGGAGACCCTCTTCGTCCCGAGCCACCGGAACCTGGCCGGCCCACGTGTCGTACGCGATTCCATGGCTCGGAAGGTCTCGATAGGGTCCGGTCGCCCCGTATCCCGACAGCGAACAGAACACGATCCGCGGGTTGGCCGCTCGCATCCGGGGGTAATCAAGGCCGCGACGAGCAAGCGCGCCGGGTCTCATCGCTTCGATGACTACATCGGCCGTGCGGACCAGGTCCAGGTAGACCTCGACCGCCTCGGGAACCTTGAGATCGAGAACGATGGAGCGCTTGCCCCGGTTGACGTGCAGGGACAGCAGGGAGGTCTCGGTCTGTCGGTCCTGCGACCGCACGATCGGCCAGGTCATTCGGCGCCCGTAGTCGCCGCCGGGCGGCTCGACCTTGATGACGTCGGCCCCGAGATCGGCGAGCAGCCCGCCCATCTCGGCCGGTCCCAACAGAGAGCTCTCTACGACCCTCAGACCGCTCAGCGGCCCCCCGCTGACCATCGACTCAGACTCCGTGCCCGCTAGAGGAATCGAAGCCCCGGCGAGGAGACTTGGAAGACGTCGGTCGCCAGGGCCCGGCCCAGGTCGGCGGCGACCCAACGCTTCTCTCCGGCGGCCACTTCGGCTCCCTCACGCCAACCGTGCATCCAGATCACCCGGTCGTGGATGGAGCGAAACACCTGCCCCGTGATCAGCTGGGCTTCGTCGCTGGCCAGCCACGAGACCAGCGGTGAGCTGTTGGCCGGATCCATGGGCCGCCACTCGTCATCGGGTACATCGTCGGCCTCGATCACCTCCGGCGCGCCGGGCATGGTGCCGGTGAGCCTCGTCGCCCCCGACGGGCCCACGGCGTTGGCGGTGACGCCGAGGGCCCGTAGCTCCTGGGCCAGGGTGAGCGTCAGCCCCACGATGGCCGCCTTGGCCGTGGCGTAGCTGCTCTGCCCGAAGTTCCCGGTTAGACCGGCCCCTGACGTCGTGTTGATGACCCGACCCACCACTTTCTCGCCGGACTTGGCCCGGGCCCTCCAGTGGAGGGCGGCGTGGTGGCAGCAAGACCAGGTGCCGCGCACGTGAACGGCCATGACCGCGTCGAAGTCCTCGGGCGTCATGTTCCAGATGGCGGCGTCGCGCACTATTCCGGCGTTGTTGACCAGGATGTCGAGCCGACCCCATGTATCGACCGCCTGATCGATCAGGTGCCGGCACTGGTCGTGGTCGCTGACGTCGCCGAAGTTGGCTGCGGCCACCCCGCCGCGCTTCGCGATCAGGGCCACCGTCTCGTCGGCATCGCGCCCCGACCCCGTACCTCGGACGGAGGATCCGAGGTCGTTGACCAAGACGCTGGCGCCCTGCCTGGCCAGCTCGATGGCGTGGGCTCGACCGATGCCGTGCCCGGCGCCGGTCACCACCGCGATCTTCCCTTCGAGCAGCCCCACGGCCTCACCTCCGATAATGGATAAAAGATACACGTTGAGGCGTCCGGGTAAGATTTCCTGGGTGCGAGGAATTCTCAGCCACGGTGTCTACCTCCCCTACCGGAGGCTGGATCTCGCCGCGGTGGCGGAGATCTCGGGGGGCGGAGGGCGCCGGGGGCACCGCACGGTCGCCTCCTTCGACGAGGACGCCACCACGATGGCCGTCGAAGCCGGCCGAGCGTCGCTTCGGTCGGGTGTCCCCGTCGAGATCGATTCTCTTTGGTTCGCGACCGTCTCTCCTCCGTATTTGGACAAGACGAATGCGGCGGCCATCCACGCCGCCCTTTGCCTGGAGCGAGGCTGCCCGGCGTACGACACCATCGGGTCCGTGCGCGGGTCTATGGGTGCCGTGAGGGCGGCGCTGGCCCAGGAGGGACCTGCGCTGACCGTCGCAGCCGACGTTCGCGTCGGCTTGGCCGGCGGACCGGACGAGGCCTACTTCGGCGACGGCGCCGCCGCCTTGTTGGTGGGGGCCGATTCCGATGCTCCTGTGCTGGCCGAGGCGGGCCCGTGGGTCTCGGTGACCGACGAGGTACTCGACCGCTGGCGCACGCCCGGCGACCTCGGGTCGAAAGTGTGGGAGGAGCGCTACGGCGAGCTGAGATACGTGTCCAGCGGGGTGGAAGCGTTCGAGGGGGTCCTCAAGAGAGCAGGACTATCGGCCGGACAGGTCGACCACCTCGTGATCACGGGCACCCACGGCCGGGCGTGTCGGTCGATCAGGGGACGGCTGGGCGTTCCGCCCGAGCGGTTGGTGGACGACCTCGCCATGCAGGTCGGTAACACTGGTGCCGCCCACCCCTATTTGCTCGTCTCGGCCGCGCTGGAAAAGGCCGGGCCCGGTGAGGTGATCGTCCTCCTCGTCCTGGCCGATGGGGCAGAGGCGTTGGTGCTCAACACGACCACGGCCATAAGCGACCACCAGGTTCGGTGGCCCCTGGCCGTCCAGCTGGCGGCTGGAGCTCCGATCGGTTACGGGCAGTACCTGGCTTGGAGAGGATTGCTAGCGGTCGAGCCGCCCCGCCGCCCGGAACCGGCCCGGGTTTCGGGCTCGGCCGCCGGTCGGCGGGTCCCGTGGAAGTTCGGCTTCGTCGGTTCTCGCTCCGAGGACGGAACCGTCAACCTGCCTCCACTGACGGGCGAGCTGGAGGGCCAGCCCATGGCGGAGGCGCGAGGGACCGTCACCACTTTCACCATCGACCGACTCTCATATACACCGAGTCCGCCGATGGTGTTCGCGGTCGTCGACTTCGACGGCGGCGGACGTCTCCCGGTGGAGCTCACCGACGCCGACGCCGCGGACGTACGCGTTGGCGATCGGGTCGAGATGACGTTTCGCCGGCTCTCCACCGCCGACGGCATCCACAACTACTTCTGGAAGGCTCGCCCCTTGCGTGAAGGCCGCGCCTGATGGGTTCGCACGGGATAAAGGACCGGGTCGCCATCGTCGGCATGTCGTGCACGCGCTTCGGCGAACACTGGGACAAGGGCCTGGATGAGCTGATCGTCGAGGCCGCCGACGACGCCTTCGCGTCGGCCGGGCTCGCCAAGGAGGACGTGGACGCGTTCTGGGTGGGCACGGCTCAGTCGGGCATGAGCGGGCTCATGGTTTCCCGGCCTTTAAGGCTCCGGGGCAAGCCGGTCACCCGGGTCGAGAACTTCTGCGCCTCTGGTTCGGAAGCCCTTCGACAGGCCGCTTATGCCGTATGCAGCGGGGCCTACGACGTGGCCGTGGCGCTCGGAGCCGAGAAGCTCAAGGACTCCGGCTATCAAGGCGCCAACGCCTTCCCGATACCGTCGGACGGAACCAACCGCACCGTGACGGCGGCGGCCATGTACTCGATGATCGTCCCGGCTTACGCCGAGCGACACGGCATCAGCGTGGACGAGGTCAAGACGACCCTCGCTCGCATCGCGTCGAAGAATCACCACAACGGCAGCCTCAACCCGCGGGCCCAGTACCGCCGGGAGATGACCGTCGAGCAGCTGCTGTCACAACCTCGGGTGGCCGGTCAGCTTTCGATCTTTGACTGCGCTGGAGTCGCCGACGGGGCGGCCGCCGCGGTCGTCGTGAGAGCGGAGGATGCCCTCCGGTACACCGACCGCCCCCTTTACGTCAAAGCCCTTTCCTTCGTCGCGGGTGACGGTAGCGGGGTAACCGATGCCGCCTACGACTACACCACCTTTCCGGAGGTGGTCGAGAGCGCGACCGACGCGTATCGGCAGGCCGGGATCACCGATCCCCGGCGCGTGCTGGCGATGGCCGAGGTGCACGACTGCTTCACTCCCACCGAACTGGTCCTCATGGAGGACCTAGGTTTCAGCTCGCGCGGCCACGCGTGGGAGGACATCAGGGACGGCGCATTCGACCTGTCGGGAGACCTGCCTGTCAACCCGGACGGGGGGCTGAAGAGCTTCGGCCATCCGGTCGGCGCCTCGGGACTACGGATGATGTTCGAAGCGTGGCTCCAGCTGCGGGGCGAGGCCCCGGCCGAGCGCCAGATCGCCACGGTTGGCGAGCGAAAGCTAGCGCTCACTCAAAATCTTGGGGGCTACCCGGGCGAGATGGTTTCGTTCGTCTCGATCCTCGGGACCGAGCCGGATTGACCTCACAACGGTGAACCAAGTTGGAAGCGATGCCAGGACAGTTATCGACGTCCTCGACGAAGTGGCGACGGCTCACCCCGACGCGGAGGCCTACATCGACGGCGAAGTGCGGCTCACCTACTCGGGGTTGGCTGCCCGAAGCGCCGGATGGGCGGGCACCCTCGCTGAGCACGGGATCGGCCGAGGGGACGTCGTCGCCATCAGCCTGCCCTCCTCGGTGGAGTACGCGGTCGCCTATCTCGGCGCCCTCCGCCTCGGAGCGGTGGCGACCGGTATCAACCCGCGCTTGGGTCGCCGTGAGGTAGAGGGGATCGTCGCCCGGTCCCGCCCTTCGGCCGTCATCGTGGCGGACGATCACCCGCATGCGGGTTTCACCGGGGCCGTCTTCCACCGGCGCGACGTGGCCGGCGTCGCCGCCGGCGATCCGTCGGCCCGGCCGGTCCGACTCTCACCCGACGACCCGGTTGCCATCGTCTGGACCAGCGGCACCACGGGTCAGCCCAAGGGGGCGGTTTTCGACCACCGGCGCCTCGAAGCTCTTTCCCGGGCGACCGGCGAGCTGTCCGAGCCCTTCGACCGACGCCTATCGCCCGTCCCTTTCGCCCACGTCGGGTACATGACCAGGTTGTGGGACGAGATCGCCAATGTCATGACCAGCGTCATCGTCCCGACGCCCTGGTCGGCCCTCGCTGCGTTGGACTTGATCGAGCAGGAGCGAATCACGGTCGGGCAGGGTGTCCCGACCCAGTGGGAGCTGATGCTCCGCCAGCCGGAACTGGACCGTTGGGACGTGTCGTCCTTGCGACTGATAGCTACTGGCGCGGCCCGGGTACCGGCCGCGCTGGTCGCCGCCCTGCGACACACGTTCGGTTGCCCCGTCGTCGTCCGCTACGCCACGACCGAGGCGTCCGTCATCGCAGGCACGATGGCTACCGACCCGCCACCGGTCCTCGAGGCGACGGTCGGGGCGCCCTGCCCGACGGTGGAAGTTCGCATCGCGGACGACGCCGGACGATCCGTGCCACCGGGATCGGTCGGCATGATCGAGGTCCGATCACCGGCGGTGATGTGCGGCTATTTCGGAGAGGGCGTGGAGTCGCCCATCCGCCCTGACGGCTGGCTGGTCACCGGCGACGCCGGATCTCTCGACGACGACGGCCGTATCCACCTGGTCGGACGGCGCTCCGAGATGTACATCCGCGGCGGGTACAACGTCTATCCGCTAGAGGTCGAGCAGGTCCTGGTCGAGCATCCGTCGGTCGCCGAGGTCGCCGTGGCCGGTGTCCCCGACGTCGTTCTCGGGGCCGTGGGCATGGCCTGGGTGGTGTGGGCGCCGGGCGCTCCCGTTCCCGGCCTCGACGGGTTGCGCCGATGCTGCAAGGAGCAGCTGGCCGACTACAAGGCCCCGGACCGCCTGACGGTGGTCGACTCCCTTCCGCGCAACCAGATGGGCAAGGTCGACAAGGTGGCCCTGGTGACGCGGATCACGGCGCCCGACCCCTAGGGCTCAGCGGTGTCCTAGNNGTCCTAGGGCTCAGCTGCCTTTGAACCCTCAGCTGCCTTTGAAATCAGTGGGTCTGCGCTCCAGGAAGGCGGCGATGCCCTCGCGTGAGTCGCCGGTCGTCATGTTTTGCTCCTGGGCCATGGCCTCGTCCGCGAAGGCTTGGTCTCGGCTGCTGTCGAGCGAGCGGTTGACCAGCCACTTGCACAGAGAGAGGGCTCGGGTGGGCGCGGTCTCCAAGCGTTGGACCAAAGCCACGACCGCCGGCCGCAGCTCGGCCTCCGCTACGACCGATGTGACCAGGCCGAGTTCCATGGCTCGCGTCGCCGAGACGTCGTCGCCCAGTAGCAACAGCTCCTTGGCTCGGGTCATCCCCACCAGGCGAGGCAACAAGTAGGCACCTCCGCCGTCGGGCACAAGGCCGCGCCGGACGAACACTTCGATCAGGCGGGCATCCTGGGACGCCACTACGAAGTCGCAGGCCAAGGCCAGGTGGGCTCCGATCCCTGCGGCCGCCCCGTGGATCTCGGCCACGACCGGCTTCTCGCAATCCAGCACGGATGCGATCAGCCGCTGGGACCCCATCCGCAAGACGCGTGCGACACCTCCGATCGCGAGCGGATCGGCGTCCGTCGTTCCTGAGAGGTCGGCTCCAGAGCAGAAGTGCTTACCCTCGGCTGTGATCACGACCACCCGGACAGAGCTGTCCCCGCCGGCTGCCTCGAAGATCCCGATCAGCTCGTCACGCTGGTCTGGAGTCAGGGCGTTGGCCGCGTGCAGGCGGTTGAGGGTGACCCAAAGGGCTTGGCCCCGCTTCTCGACGAGAAGGGCAGGAGGTGCCTTCGACGCCGCCCTCGCGCTCATGCGGTCGCTTGTTTGGCGAGCCGGCCCAAATCGGTGCCGGCGCCCGTGCGCTCGAACCGGCCTTTGTCGAGCGACCGAACGGTCACGTCGTGCCCTTTCGCCTCGGATCGAAGGGCGCCGACGGTAGAGGCCTCTCGAGTCCGGTGGGCGAAGGGGTCGAAGGAGTACCAGCGGCACGCGTTCTGGTAGGTGATCTTGGCCAGCTCGTCGGCGGGTACGTCGGCTGCCACCTGGGCCAGCTCTTCGGGAGCCTCAGGCCAGGACGAGTCGGAGTGGGGGTAGTCGCACTCCCAGGCGATGTTGTCCAAGCCGATCATGTCGCGCAGCCTGATGCCGACGGGATCGGAGATGAAGCAGGTAAGGAAGTGCTCACGGAACACCTCGCTGGGCAGCTTCGTGCCGAAGCTCTGCCCGGTCCAGGCCCGGTGCATGTCGTAGGTCCGGTCGACGCGATCGAGGAAGTACGGGATCCAGCCCGTTCCGCCTTCCGAAAGGGCGATGCGGATGTCGGGGTAGTTCTTGATGACGCGGGACCAGAGCAGGTCGGCGGCCGCTTGGCAGATGTTCATCGGTTGCAGGGTGATCATCACGTCGACGGGCGCATCCGGGGCGGTGACGAGCAGCTGACCCGAGGAGCCGAGATGGATCGACACCACGGTGCCAACGTCGCAGACCGCCCGCCAGAGAGGATCCCAGTATCCGTCGTGGAAACTCGGGTAGCCAAGCGTCGCCGGGTTCTCGGTGAAGGTGACGGAGTGGCACCCCTTGGCCGCGGTTCTGCGCACTTCGGCGGCCGCCATCTCGGCGTCCCAGAGGACCGGTAAGGCCATCGGGATGAATCGGCCCGGGTACGACCCGCACCATTCGTCGATGTGCCAGTCGTTGTAGGCCTGGAGCACGGCCAGGGCCAGGTCCTTGTCGTCGCACGCCGCGAACAGTCGGCCGCTGAAGCCTGGAAAGGAAGGAAAGCACATCGAGCCGAGGACCCCGCCCGCGTTCATGTCCTTGATCCGCTCGTGGATGTCGTAGCAGCCTGGACGCATCTCGTCGAAGGCCGTCGGCTCGACGCCGTACTCCTCCTTGGGTCGTCCGGCCACCGCGTTGAGCCCGACATTGGGGATCACGGCCCCGTTGAACACCCATACGTCCGAACCGTCGCGCCGGCGTTCGACGCGCGGCGCGCTGTCGGCGTGCCTGGCCGCCATGCGACCCTCGAACAGGTTCGGGGGCTCGACGAGGTGATCATCGACGCTGACGAGTATGAGATCCTCTGCGTTCATGCCAGCGTCCTTTCGTCCCGGGCTCGGCACGGACCGAGCCCGCATGCAGAATACAAAGCGGCCGTGAAGGCCATCAGCGCTTCTCGAACTCGATCCCGGACTTCTCGGAATCCCAAGTCGAGGGCGTCACGCCCTCGGACCGCAAGTCCCGCTTGAGCACCCGGCCCACGGGGCTGCGCGGAAGGTTGGGGCGGAACTCGATGTACCGCGGGAGCGCGAAATAGGGAAGACGGTCGATGCACCACCGGAAAAGGTCCTCCTCGGTGAGATCGTTGCCGTCCTTGACCGTGGCGGTCACTTTGAGGTCATCCTCGGTTAGATCGCTCGGTACAGCGTGCACGGCCACGTCCGCGATAGAGCCGTGGCTCATCAGTATCCGCTCGACCTCGAAGCTGGCGATGTTTTCCCCCCGCCTGCGCAGGTAGTCGGCTTTTCGGTCCACGAAGTACAGGTATCGGTCCTCGTCCATCCGGCCGATGTCGCCGGTGTGGTACCACCAGTTGCGGCTGGTCTCGACCGTCACTTCCGGACGGCCCCAGTAACCCTCGAACATGACGTGGGGTCGCTTTGGACGCAGCACGATCTCGCCGTCGCTCCCTGGCGGCAACTCGTTGTCGTCGTCGTCGAATATCCGAACGTCGAAGTATTCGTCGTTGACCACGCCGGCCGCGTTGGGCCGATTGACAACGCCGGGCGGCTGCCAGGACACCAGGCTCGCCTCAGTGACTCCGTATGCCCCGCTGAAGGTCGCGACTCCGAACCGCTCCTTGATGACATCGTCCACTTCTACAGGCAACGGTGCCGCGGCGAGCAGCCGGAGGCTCCGGTTGGCCGCCGGGCCACCGGCCCTCGGCATCTCTGGGCGGTCGACGTCGTGCGCCAGCAGGTATCCCATCGTGCCGAGGGTGGACGTGATGGTGGCGCCGACGCGGTTCATCTCCGGCCAGAATTGAGATACAGAGAAGCGGCGGTAGATGGCGCCCCGCCCTCCATACAGCAGGGTGCCGGTCACCACCGTCGTAAGGGCGTTGAAATGGTAGAGGGGGAGCGGGGTCCATACGACGTCCTCCTCGGTGCGACGCCAGCAGATACCGATCTGGCGGGCCAGGGCTTCGTGGTAGTTGTGGCTGAGCATGCAGCCCTTGGAAAGGCCAGTCGTCCCGCCCGTGTAGATGAACGTGCCGAGGTCCGAAGGCCGGATCGAGACGTCGGGGGCGCCGTAGCCGGCCGAGAGGAGGTCGTCCCATCCATGGACCGCGGCGTTCCGATGCGATGGACCGGCTGCCTCCCCTCGATCCTCGTCCTCCACGATCACCACGTGGGTCAGTTCCGACACCGTGTCGGCGACCTCGGCCACCCGGGGGTACAGGCTGCGAGCGACGAAGACCACCTTGGCTCCCGAGTCGCTGAGCTGATGGCGGAGGTAGTCGCCCTTGTACGCGGTATTGATCGGGACCGCTATCCGGCCGCTGCACACAGTTCCGGCCCAAGCGAGGAGGGCGGTCGGCGAGTTCTCGATCAGCGTCGCCACCCGGTCGTGCTGCGACGTCCCGAGGGCGGCCAGGGCGCCTCCGATGCTGCCTGCCGCGCCCATGACATCCGCGGCAGTCAGCTTGGTCCCCACCACGTCGAGGTACTCGCCGTGAGGATCGGTCTCGAGGCGGCGTTCGAACAGCGACGGAATCGTCGACTGCTCGGCCCTGGTCCAAATCCCGTCGCCCACGGCCGGATAGCATATTCAATGCAATCAGACGAGGAGAGCCGCCGGTGACCGAGAGCCTCGGCGAGAGCGAAGGCGACGCCCAGGAGAGAGAAAGCCTCGCTGATCTTCTGATGCTGCATCCCTTTTCGGACGAGGAGCCGCTGATCTGCACCATCGAAGGCGCCACGCCCGCGGGGGAGGCCCGTCAATGGGCTAGGGACGTGGCGGCGTCCCTGGTCGTCGCAGGGGTCCGGCCGGGCCAGGCGGTGGCCGTCCAATTGGAGAGCGGGCCCGGGGCCGTGGCTGCGATGTTCGGGGTCTGGCTGGCCGGCGCGATCTTCGTGCCCGTCAACCCCCGTCAACCCGCCCGCGAGGTCGAGCACGTCCTCGCGACCGTCCGCCCGGTCGCCGTCCTGCGGGACAGCGGAATCGAGCCGCTGGAGGACCCAGCGGGCTTCGATCCCGATGTGGCCTTCGTGACTTGGACGTCGGGAACGACGGGGGCGCCGAAGCCGATTCTGCAGACCCACTCGGGCTACCTCGAAATCCTCGACCGGGTCCTCGGAACCCTGCGGCCCGATCGCCCCGAATCTGAGGATTCGCAGTCGGAGCGTCGGCCCTCGCCGAACCTGGTTCCGGTGTCCCTGGCCCTCAACGCCGGCATATACAACGTGTTGTTCGGACTGCGGGCCGGAGCCGCCGTCGTGCTCATGGGCCGCTTCTCCGCGGTCGAGTTCGCTCGGCTCGTGGAGCGCTATCAGATCCGATCGACCGTTCTTCCGCCGGCGGCGATGACGATGCTGACCGACGCATCCGAAATCGACGGCCTCGCACCGCTGCGATACGTGCGCAGCATCACGGCCCCTCTTTCACCGCTCGCAGCTCGGCGGTTCATGGACAGGTTCGGCGTCACGGTGCTCAACGGATACGGACAGGCGGAGATCGGCGAGGTAATCGGATGGACGGCGGCCGACGCCAAAGTCCACCCTGAGAAGCTCGGTGCGGCCGGACGACCCCACCAGGGAGTCGACATCAAGATCATCGACTCTGCCGGACACCTCGTCGCGGCCGGGCAACCGGGCGAGCTTCTGGTACGGCCTCCCCGCATGGCTGCGGGGTACGCCGGCGGGGCGTCGATGGCGGACCGGGTCGACGCCGATGGGTTCGTCCGCACGGGCGACTATGCCGTAGTCGATAACGACGGTTTCGTATGGATCGAAGGACGGGTGACCGATCTGATCAACAGAGGCGGGAACAAGGTCTTTCCCGACCAGGTCGAGGAGGTGCTGATGTTGACACCCGGGGTGAGTGACGCAGCCGTTGTTGGTGTCCCTGACGCCCGCCTCGGTGAGGTGCCGGTGGCATTCGTGGTTGGCGAAGCAAGCGATGCGGACCTCGAGGCTCTTTGCCGCGAGCATCTCGTGGCCTACAAGATCCCGGTCGCGTTTCACCACGTCGATTCGTTGCCTCGTAGCGAGGTCGGAAAGCTCATGCGGCGCCAGCTGGCCGCGAGCTTGAACCCGCCGAGCCCTTAGGACCGCAGCTCAATCGTGCATACAATGCCCACCGATCAGGGCCGCGGGCCCTCGACGAGGAGGGCAATGCCGAGCGACGGGTCGATCACCGATGACGGGGTGGCCCGTCTTCGGGCCCGGATAGGTATTCCGGAGCCCCACCCGGTGACGCCGCATTATCTGCGCCCGGGGATCGACGCCTTTCGTCACGTGGCGACCGCCTATGGGGACGACAATCCTCTCTGGTGCGACCCGGCGTACGGGGCGGGCACCCGGTGGGCGGGACCCATCGCTCCGCCACCCCTCGTAGGCGGTGACAGCCTCATCGGCGAGGACGAAGTAGCCGAAGTCGCGGTTGAGCACAAAGAGCTGCTCAGAGGTGATCCCCTACGAGGCGTGCACGCCTTCTACTCGGCCAGCGCTCGCGAGTGGTGGGCGCCGCTGGCGCCAGATCGGCGGGTGGCGCGCCGCAACGCCCTGGTAGGCGTCCTGGACAAGCCCAGCGATTTCGCCGAGCGGGCCATCCACGAGTGGACGGCCCAAGTGTTTCGCGAAGTGGACGGGCCGCTCCTGTCGGCGCAATACCGTCTGATGATCCGGACCGAGCGGACCAAAGCCAAAGCGCGAGGCAAGTACGACAGCGTGGAGATTCGCCCGTACACCGACGACGAGATCGCGTCCATCGACGATCTGTACGACGCCGAGCGGCGCCGAGGGGCGGAGATGCTGTGGTGGGAGGATGTAGCGGAGGGCGACACGGTGGGCCCGATGGTGAAGGGACCCCTGACGGTGACCGACATGGTCTGCTGGCACGTCGGCATGGGCATGGGTCTCTATGGCGTGAAGCCGCTTCGGCTGGGCTACCAAAACCGGACTCGCATTCCCCGCTTCTTCCATCGCGACGATCTCAACGTTCCCGACGTGATGCAGCGGGTGCATTGGGATCCCGAGTTCGCCCGTCGCAGTGGCAATCCCACGACGTTCGACTACGGGCGGATGCGTGAGACCTGGCTCATCCACCTTTGCACCGACTGGATGGGCGATGACGCATGGCTATGGAAGTTGGATTGCGAGTTCCGTCGGTTCAACTACGTGGGCGACACCCAGACCATGAGTGGCACCGTCACCCGGCGCTACCAGGTCGAGGGTGGGCGACCGGCCGTCGACATCGATCTGACGATGACCAACCAGCGCGGAGACGTGACGACGCCTGGTCACGCGACGGTGCTTCTTCCCAGCCGGGAGCACGGACCCGTTCGGCTGCCAGAGCCGCCGGGCGCAGCGACCGACCTCCAGGCGGCCCTCGACAGGATCAGTTCGAGGTTCGATCAGTCGTGAGCGATTATAAGTCCCTCGCAGGGCTGCAAGTGGCCTTTGCCGACGGTGTGCTGGATCTCTTGCTCGACCGCCCTCAAAAGCGCAACTCTCTCAACGACGTCATGGTCGCCGGTCTCATCGAAACAATCGGTGAAGCCGGGCGGGACGAAGCGGTGCGGGTGATCGTCTTGAGAGGCGCCGGCGACCACTTCTGTGGTGGGTTCGACATCGTCGCCCGCAATAGCGGGGGAGGCGAGCGCCCCCGCGTCGGTAGCATCCAGCGGCGGCTACCGCATCAGGCCCACGGCTTGATCCCGCTCATCGCGACCGTGCAGACCCCCGTCGTCTGCTCGGTGCGGGGGTGGGCCGCCGGCATTGGTCTGCACCTCGCGCTGGCGGCCGATTTCGCGATCGTCGAGGACCAGGCCCGTTTGTGGGAGCCGTTCGCGGAGCGGGGGTTCACGCCCGACAGCGGTGCGACCTGGCTGCTCCCACGTCGCGTCGGCGAGACGCGGGCCAGGGAGGTCCTGATGCTGGGCCGGGTCCTCACCGGGCTGGAAGCGGCCGAGTGGGGAATGGTTCATAGGGCCGTTCCCGCCGCCGACCTGGACCACGAGGTGGCCTCCGTCGTCGGCCAGCTGGCGTCCGGCCCGACCGTTTCCCTCGGGCTGACCAAGTGGCTCCTGCACGTCGCCGCCTCGTCCTCTTTGGCGCGGCATCTCCACGATGAGTCGATGGCCCTGGAGCTGTCCTCTCGCAGCGAGGACTTCCGCGAAGGACTGTCGGCCTTCAAGGAGAAGCGGCCCCCCCGGTTCTCCGGGCGGTGAGCGCGATGGCCACCCTCTGATGGGCTATCAGGCGCTGTTGCTCGAACGCCACGGGCCGGTTGGCTGGTTGATCTTCAATCGCCCCGAAGCCGGCAACGCCATGGATGCGACGATGCTCGAAGAGCTGGAGGAGGCGTGGCGGGAGCTCGACGGCGACCCGCACGTGAGGGTCATAGTGAATACCGGATCGGGATCGGCTTTCCAAACCGGGCTCGACGTCGTCCAACTGGCCCGCCAGCCCGAGGCCCTGCGCAAGCAATCGGGGCGGACCAGAAGATCGGAACTGCGTCTCACCGGATGGCACAACAAGGTCTGGAAGCCCATAGTCGCCGCCGTCAACGGCACTTGCGCCGGCGGGGGCCTCCACTTCGTGGCGGACGCAGACATCGTCCTGGCGGCCGCCAACGCCACCTTCCTCGACCCGCACGTCTCGGTCGGACAGGTGTCGGCCCTGGAGGGAATCGCTTTGGCTCGAAGGGTGCCGTTCGAAGCGGTCATGAGGATGGTCCTTCTGGGCCGCCACGAGCGGCTGTCGGCGGAGCGCGCCCTGGCCCTCGGAATGGTGAGTCAGGTCGTGGATCCCCCTGAACGGCTGCGGGAGGAGGCTCAAACTCTGGGAGAGAAGATCGCCCGGAACTCGCCGGCTGCCATGCGGGCCACCAAGAAGGCGTTGTGGGGGGCGTTGGAAGCGGGCCTCACCGACGCCTGTCGGGCGGGGACCGCCGAGCTGGTGTCGATGTGGGGACACCCGGATCAGCAAGAGGGCCCCCGTGCCTTCGCCGAGAAGAGAGAGCCGGTTTGGGCTCCGCCCATTCCTGGCGTCGATGCCACCGACGATTGACCGGTCGATCCGTCCGAAGGGATCGGGCTGATGGCCGACGTGACTGCCGGGGACCTGCTGCGGCGGGTTCTGTCCGGAGCCGGGGTACGCGTGGCGTACGGGACGCCGACCTCCGGTGTTCCGGTGATCGGCGTTTCGGACCCCGAAGTCGCTTTGACGCTCGCGATTGCTCACCGGGCGGTCCGTGGACCAACGGCGGCGGCCATGCTCGAGGGCGGGATCGTCCGCGTTCCCGGCAGCGAGGCCGGAGAACCTGCGCGGCTCGTCATCAGTGACGCCGCGGACCTGCTCGACGCCACGCCCCATGTCGGCCGAGGGTCAGCAGGCTCGGGGCTCGAAATGCGTCTCGACCTTGACCTCGACCGCCCTGCTCCCGACCTCCCGCCGAGCGGTTGGGTCGAGCCGCGCTGGTCCGAACCCGACCCAGTGGCGCGGGACCGGTTGGACCGGGCCTCCAGCGTGGTCGTCCTGGCCGGCCCCGGCGTCGTGACCCGAGGCGCAGTGACCGCATTGCATGCTTTCGCGTCCGCCGGGCGCCTCGGTGTGATCAATACCTGGGGCGCCAAGGGGGTGTTCCACTGGAGCAGCCGGCACCACTGGGCCACCGCCGGTCTGCAGGATCAGGACTTCGCCCTCGCCGGCCTGGACCGGGCCGAGCTCGTGATCGCCGTCGGCGTCGACGAGCGCGAGGCTCCGTCGCGATTTTGGCGCCAGTATCCCCACCTGGTCGTCGATCCCGACCAGCTCGGGCCGCTGGCCGAGCGCTGGCGGGGGCCATCCGGATGGCTCGACCTGCCACCGTTGAGGATTCGCCTGGCGGGGGTCACGCAAGCTGGGTGGTCGTCCGGGTCGAAACCGGTCATGCCGACTCGGGTGACGATGCACTACGGCCAAAGTCTGGCGGCAGGGGGCCTGGTCGCCGCCGATGCCGGTAACGCCGGCTACTGGGTGGCCCGCACGTTCGCCACCACCGAGTTGCGGGCCGCGTGCGTGCCTCCAGCAACGACGCCAGGTTGGGCGGCGGCTTGCGTTCTGGTCTCCCGCATCGCCGACCCCCTGCGGCCCGCCCTCGCCGTGCTGTCCGGTGCTCTCGACGACCACACCCGGTCGGTCATCGACGTCGCCTCCGGGCTCGGTATCGCGGTCGGGGTCGAAGTGTGGAGCCCGGACGGGGAAACGATCGGTCCCGACGAACACCTGGCCCGACTTGGGACGCTCACCGACAGCCGAGTCGGAGGTGTCGTGAGCCTGGCTACCGACGAACACCAGATCGACGAGATGGTGGAGGCGGCGGGCGAGGTACGGGCTTGGAGGGACGGGGACTGATCCCACGAGCCCGGCCGGACGCGCGGGGAAGTCAACAATCAGTGGGTCTTCGGCCGGGCGTCCTCGCGAAGCCGGAACTTCATCACCTTGCCGCTCGGGTTGAGCGGCAGGGCGTCGACCACGCGGACCGAACGGGGAACCTTGTAGTTGGCCATGTTCTCCCGGCACCAGCGGAGGAAGTCGTCCGTATCCCACGGCTGTCCGGCCCTCACCACGACGACCGCCTCGCCGACCTCCCCCAACCTCTCGTCCGGCAGTCCGACCAGCGCCACCTGACCGATGGCGGGGTGACGAACCATGATCCCCTCCACTTCGGCCGGGTACACGTTGAAGCCGCCGGTGATGTACATGTCCTTCTTGCGGTCGGTGATCCGGATGTTGCCGTCCGCTCCGATGTAGCCGATGTCGCCCGTCCTGAGCCACCCATCGCCGTCGACAGCGGCGCGGGTGGCCTCGGCATCGTTGAAGTACTCCTTCATGACGTTGAAGCCGCGCACCAGGAGCTCGCCTGCCGACCCGGCCGCCAGCTCGTCCCCCGATTCGTCGACCACCTTGACGGCCACACCTGGTAGGGGACGACCGACCGTCGTGGCGACCGTCTCGGGCGGGTCGTCGTGACGGCACATGCTCACCGTCCCAGTGGTCTCCGTCAGCCCGTATCCGGTCACCACCGTTTCGAAGCGGAGCTCCTCGCGCATCCGACGGACGATCTCGACCGGGACGACGGCCGCGCCGGTCACAGACAGCCGCAGAGACGTCAAGTCGAATCGCGAGAAGTCGGGGTGGTTGAGTATCGACTGGAAGACCGTGGGCGGGCCGGGCAGCACGGTGATCCTCTGCTCGGCCACGCACGTCATCACGGACGCAACGTCGAAGACCGGGAACGGCACGATGGTCGCTCCGGTCAGCACGCAGGCCAGCACGCCCGACTTCAGTCCCGCAGTGTGGAAGAAGGGGTACACCACGAGGTAGCGATCGTTGCGGCTCAGCCCGACGCAGTCCGCCCAGGTCCGGTAGGTGCGGACGCTCGCTCCATGGGTGAGCACGGCGCCCTTCGGTGCCCCCGTGGTGCCGGAGGTGAAGATGATGTCCGAAGTCGAGGTCGCATCGAGTCGACCGGCGCGGTCCGCCACTTCTTTCGGATCGACTCCATCGCCCCGAAGCACCCAGTCGGTCCAGCCCATGGCGCTCGATTTGCGCGGACCGCGCATCACGACGGTCTCCAGCAACGACGGCACGTCGTCCCAGGCCTCGGCGATGTCCACGAAGTCGGTGTCGAGGAAGTCCGTGACCGTCAGGAGCAGCCGGGCGCCCGAGGTTCGCGCCACGTAAGCCGCTTCTTGTGATTTGAAACGGGTGTTGAGTGGCACCAGGACCGCCCCGGCCAGGTAGATCCCGAAGCTGGCCACGATCCACTCGATGCTGTTGGGGGCCCACAGCGCGACGCGGTCCCCGGGGCCCACGCCGCTTGCGACGATCGCTCGGGCGGCATCGATCGAAGCCTGGTGGAGCTGCGCGAACGAAAGCCGGCTCGAGCCATCCACGGCGGCATCGGCGGAAGCGAACTCGACGGCCGCCCGTTCGAGGACCGACGGGATGGTGAGATCGGAAGGCGGGGCCATGGTGTCAGGTCAGGCGATCACGCCGGTAGAACGCAGCTCCTCGAGGCGGCCGTCGCTGAGCCCGAGCTCGGCCCGCAACACCTCGTCGGTGTGTTCCCCCACCCATGGCACCCGGCTATCGGGCGCGTCGGGTACGCCGCTCAGCTTGACCGGGTTGCCGGGAACGAGCACCGGCGGACCGGATCCGTCCGGCCGCTCGATCGAAGAAAGCATGTTGCGGGCCACCACGTGGGGGTCGGTGGCCAGCTCCTCGTCGCGAAGGCAGGGGCCGGCGGCTATGCCCTCGCTCGCGAGATGGGTGCACGCTTGGGCTCGCGTCATACCGGAAGCCCAGTTTTCGATGGCAGGCCGTATATCTGACTCGAGGTAGTCGATCCATCCTTGTCGGTCGGAAAAGCGGGGGTCGGTGACCCATTCCGCCTGGCCCACCAGCTCGGCCAGACGTGAGAAGTGGGCTTCACGCCCCACCTGGATGATGAACCATCCGTCGCCCGCTCGGAAGCCGTGATTGATGAGCGGTCCGAGGTCGCCGTTGCGAAGTCCGAGCGACCAGAAGTTGAGGACGATGTCGGTCATGGCCATGACCGAATCCAGCATGGCTACGTCCACGTGACAGCCTTCGCCGGATGCGTCGCGCCGTCGGAGGGCGGCCAGGATCCCTACCGTGGCGAACAGGGCTGCGGATATGTCGCCCAGGGCGCCGACCGGCGAGACGGTCGGTGGCTGGTCGCCCTGTCGCTTCATCTCGTAGATCCCGGACATGGCCTCGACGACGGGTGCGAAAGCCGGCCAGGACATGTACGGCGAGTCCCCGAGGTTCCCGAATCCCGAGATCGACGCGTAGATGACCGACGGATGCGCGGCCCGCACGTCTTGGTATGACAATCCGAGGCGTCCCATCGTGCCGGCTTTGGCGTTCTCGGCCAACACGTCGAACTTGGGAGCCAGGTTCAGGACCAGGTCCCGGCCTCCGGGATCCTTCAAGTTGACGCACACCGACTTCTTGTGGAAGTTATTGCGGAGGAAGGTGGCTCCGACCAATCGACCCTTTGGGTCGGCGATGGCTGGAAGCGAGCCGCGGCCCATCTCTCCGGTGATCGGCTCGACCTTGACCACGTCAGCACCCAGTCGCGCCAGTAACTGCGTGGCGAAGGGGAGGGCCTGCATCTGCTCGAGGGCGAGAATGCGAACGCCCGTGAGCGGCTTGCCCCAGCGTTCCGCCTCGGGGTTGACGATGTCCCCGAGCTTCACGGGCCCTCCAGGCCGAGCATCGCAATGGCGTTGCCCCGCATGATCCGGTACACCTCCTCGTCGGAGAGGT